>NZ_CP029396.2 GCF_001704615.3 Acinetobacter defluvii | reverse complement strand
AGCTGGTGATGTATGTTGCAGCGCTATTTGGCGTCAATACAGCTTCTATGGGTGCTTTATTCATTATTTTGGGGGTCCATTACAGCATCAGCAATAGTTGGATCATGAAATTGCTCAAACCATAAATTTCGGAACTTGACTTTTAATCAACCAATATATTGCTCGAAAATTAGAAGCATTGGGTTGATGTGATTATTTCGGATTTGTTATTAGAAATTAATTGAAAGCAGTATTTTTTTAACTTTAGGTGGAATGAAAAGGTGATTTTTTCAAGTATATTCACTGGTCTTTTTATGACGGTGGGTTTCACAGCGTTAATTTATAACTACGTGTTGATGGGTGGTAATTCTGGTTTGTTCTTTTTGGTTTGGGGTGGTGCTTTCTCTCTAGCAGGATTGTATTTCCATTACCACGGAACAATTGGGCAAATTGGGTGGCAGTGATATGTGCTGAATTAGCAGGAGACTTTCACTTGGGATATGCTAGGCAGCTAACCGATAAAAGTTCTCTGCTATTTGATTTGGCGTTTTAAAATCCAAACTCTTTTGAATTCTTCGCTGATTATAAAATAACACAATGTATTTTGTAATATCTGCTTTAGCTTCATCTCTGGTTTTATAGTTGCAATGATGCACTAATTCATTCTTGAGTATGCCCCAGAAACTTTCAATCGGTGCATTATCGTAACAGTCCCCACGTTTGCTCATTGAACCTTGAAAATCACATTTTTCCAGTATCTTTCGATATTCATGGCTGCAATATTGGCTGCCTCTGTCCGAATGAACAATTAAGCCTTTCGTTGGTTTTTGATTACGAATCGCCATAGTCAGTGCATTGCAAACAAGTTGTGCGGTCATACGCTCATTTAAGCTATAGCCAACCACTTGTTTCGTGTACAGGTCTTTTACTGCTGCCAAGTATAACCAACCTTCAGCAGTCCAAATGTATGTAATATCGCTTGACCATGCAAGATTGGGCTTAGTCATTGAAAACTGTTGCTCTAGTAAATTTGCGTAGATCGCTCGATTATGATCACTCTTCGTAGTTCTTTTGAAACGCTTATGACGCTTACAATACAGCTGGTTGAGCTTTTTTATTTGACGTACAGCATACGTACTGATTTTGATACCTTGCGCTTGTAAATGCTTAGTTAATCGAATATAGCCATAGCTTTGTTTAGTTTCCTCATGAGCTATTTTGACCAAAATTGTCTGTTGATTTCGCTGAACCAATCTTTTATTCATGCCTCGTTTTAGCCAATCATAAAATCGTGACACTGAAACGTGAAGTAATCTAGCCATAAAGCTAATCGGGAATAAATATCTTTGCTGTTTCATATAGGCGTACCTTACTGACTTTCTTTCGCAAAGTACGCTGCTGCCTTTTTTAGAAATTCACGTTCCATTTCAGCTGTTTTGAGCTGTTGTTTGAGCTTTTTATTTTCTTCGAGTAAGGCATTTAGATCAGGTGAATATTGTTTAGTGCCTGCTAAGGTGCCAGTCTTTGCTTTATTATTCCAATTTGAAAGAGTTTGCATTGAAATGCCAAGTTGTCTGGCTGTTTCCGATACATTGCCTTGATTGGCTTCAATCAATTTTATTGCTTCAACTTTAAATTCTGCGGTGTAAGTCTTCTGTTTCTTGCTCATGGTAAACTCCTGATGAGTGTCTATAGTTTACCAAGTTAAAACCTCCTGTTTTCTCAGCACACATCAAACTGTAACATTGAGTCGTTATGCTCACCTCATTATCTGATTTCGTAATCAAAAATAAAGATTGATTACAACAACGAGGGTCTGGCAGCAATGATTCAACTTCAAAATATTACCGTCCAGTACGGACAAATGATTGCGTTGCATCCAACTTCACTCACGTTTCAACAGGGACAGTTTTCAGTGTTGCTCGGTGCCTCTGGTGCAGGCAAATCAACAATGCTCCGTTGTCTTAACCTGATGCAAAAACCCACTAGCGGCAATATAAACATTACAAAGTTAGGTTCATTGTTGGACAAAAAAATATTGCAAGAGCATCGTCGGCGTACTGGCATGATATTCCAGCAGCATCAATTAATTGGTCGACTTTCTGTTTTGCAAAATGTGCTAATGGGTAGACTAGGTTATCACTCGACGCTTCGTACTCTTTTTCCTCTATCGAAGGAGGATCAATCTATTGGATTACACAGCCTTGACCGCGTTGGGCTACTTCACAAAGCACTCTCACGAGTGGATGAGTTAAGTGGCGGTCAGCAACAACGCGTGGGTATAGCTCGGGCATTAGCGCAGCGACCGGCACTTGTTTTGGCAGACGAGCCTGTGGCAAGCCTTGATCCAGCAGCCGCCAACAAAGTCTTGGCGCTCTTACACCAGATATGCAAAGAAGACGGCATAACCGCTGTAGTCAGCCTACATCAAGTCGATCTCGCTAAACGCTATGCTGACCGAATCGTCGGTCTGGCTCATGGCAAGGTTGTGTTCGATGCAATACCAGCGGCTCTGACACAAACGCATGTAACTGAACTCTATGAACAAAAAGCGTAATTGAATTCAAACATTCCAAATATTACTCATAACCATTGTTTAACTTAAGAACTGAGGAGAAATAACCATGAAAAAGCTATTCGCTGTACTGGCTCTAATATCGTTTTGCCTCTTAGGTAGTGTCACATATGCCGCACCTAATCCTGACCCCGGCACATTAAAAGTTGCTCTCTTGCCTGATGAAAATGCATCAACCGTCATTAAAAATAATAAGCCTCTAGAGATGTATCTTGAAAAAGCTCTGGGCAAAAAGATTGAGCTTATTGTTACCACTGACTATTCATCAATGATTGAAGGAATGCGGTTCGGTCGTATTGATCTTGCATATTTTGGGCCCTTGTCTTATGTATTGGCCAAACAGAAAAGTAAGATTGAACCATTTGCAGCAATGCAACAAAAAGGCACAACAACTTATCAGTCAGTGCTAATTGTGAATAAGGCGGCGGGCATCAACAACATCACAGATATCAAGAAAAAAGCCGTTGCCTGGGGTGACAAGGCCTCTACATCCAGCCACCTGATCCCCAAATCAATGCTTGCTGATAAAGGATTATTTGCCGGAAAGGATTACAAGGAGCATTTCGTAGGCGCTCACGATGCAGTGGCGATGGCAGTTCAGAATGGACACGCGCAGGCCGGTGGTCTGAGCAAGCCCATTTTCAAATCGCTCGTTCAGAGCGGCTTGATCGATCTAAACAAAGTGAAGGTCTTAGTGGAGTCAAAACCGTTTCCTCAGTACCCATGGACTATGCGCTCTAACTTAAAACCAGAGCTAAAAGTAAAAATTCGTGCTGCCTTCCTCGATTTGAAAGATCCGAACGTGTTGAAACCATTCAAGGCTGATGGATTCGGGCCTGCAACAGATAAGGATTACGATGTCGTGCGTGATTTAGGTAGTTTGCTAAAGCTAGATTTTTCCAAGTTCTAATTTTTTGAGGTCTCTACAATGAATACGAACTTCGAAGCCATATTGTCAGAGCAGCGCCAAAGCTGGAATCGAGTAGTTAGGTATGTGATATTGATTTTAGCTATTGTCGTCGGATGTTGGTATTACGTTGGTCTATTTGATGGTGAGCGTTTAGGCGAAGGCGTGCCAAGTCTTGTTAGTCTCATTGGTGAGATGTTCCCTCCCAACTTTAGTGAGTGGAGAGCATGGGTCAAGCCAGTGCTCGATACCTTAGCCATGAGTATTGCTGGAACCGCCATCGCTGTGCTTTTGTCCGTGCCCTTGGGTATTTTGGCTGCACGCAATACCAGTCCACATCCAGCGGTCTATCAGGCTGCGCGTGCTCTGTTAAATGTGTTGAGATCTGTTCCTGAGCTTATTATGGGTATAGTTTTCGTGGCAGCTGTCGGCTTTGGTGCACTGCCGGGTGTGTTGGCATTAGGCCTGCACTCAATCGGCATGATCGCTAAGTTTTTTGCGGAAGCGATTGAGCATACAGATCAAGCACCAGTTGAAGCTGCGCAGGCCGCAGGTTGCAGCCCGCTACAAGTGATATTTCATGGCATTTTTCCGCAAGTATTACCGCAAATGGCCGACACCGCGATTTATCGGTGGGAATACAATTTTCGCGCCTCAACGGTGATGGGAATGGTCGGTGCCGGCGGTATAGGTTTCGAGTTGATAGGATCGCTGCGTCTTATGCAATACCAAGAAGTATCCGCGATATTGCTGGTCATTCTTGGGATGGTGACGCTAGTTGATACATTCAGTTCATTCTTGCGTCGCAAGTTCAAGTAGCTAACCCATATAAAAAATCCGGTATACACATGAGGGTCCACATGAAACAAAAAATAGTTCTTACCCACTGGGTTCATCCTGAAATTATCGATTATTTACAATCTGTTGCGGATGTCGTTCCCAACATGACCCGCGATACTATGTCGCGCGCAGAATTGCTGGAGAGAGCAAAGGATGCTGACGCACTGATGGTATTCATGCCTGACAGTATCGATGATGATTTTCTTGCGTCCTGCCCTAAATTGAAGATTGTAGGTGCAGCACTCAAAGGCTATGACAACTTTGATGTCGATGCTTGTACCCGCCGTGGTATTTGGTTCAGCATCGTGCCGGACCTTCTGACCATCCCAACGGCGGAGCTGACAATTGGATTGCTTCTTGGCCTGACTCGCCATCTGGCCGAGGGGGATCGCCGTATCCGAACTCACGGATTTAACGGGTGGAGACCGGAACTATACGGAACGGGTTTAACAGGACGCACACTCGGAATCATCGGTATGGGTGCGGTCGGGCGAGCGATTGCGAAGCGCTTATCGAGTTTTGATATGCGGGTGCTTTATTGCGATGACATCGCCTTGAATCAAGAGCAGGAAAAGGCCTGGAATGCACGACAGGTGAGTCTCGATGAATTATTAAGTAGCAGTGACTTTGTTGTACCTATGCTGCCAATGACGCCGCAAACTTTGCACTTATTGAATGCAGAAACAATTGGCACAATGCGCACAGGAAGCTACTTGATCAATGCGTGTCGTGGTTCAGTTGTCGATGAATTAGCTGTTGCCGAAGCACTTGAATCTGGAAAATTGGCGGGTTATGCGGCAGATGTTTTCGAATTGGAAGAGTGGATCCGTGTTGATAGGCCAACAGCTATTCCGCAGGAGTTACTGACCAATACAGCGCAAACATTTTTCACCCCACATTTGGGGTCTGCGGTCGACGACGTGCGTTTCGAAATCGAGCAACTAGCAGCCAATAATATCTTACAGGCACTGACCGGCCAAAGGCCATCCGATGCTATCAATAATCCAATTTTGGAAGGCGTTAATTGATCAATCTTGAACGCGTAGTTACTTTTCTGGCTGTCGTGAATCGGGGTGGCTTTCGTGAAGCAGCCAAGCACACAGGGCTCTCACAGTCAGCTGTGACTCAGCATGTTAGGCGCCTAGAAGAGTCGCTGAGTGTCAATCTGATTGTGCGAAACAACGCAGGTAGTACGCTCACAGAGGAAGGCAAAGTGTTTTTGCCTTATGCGGAAAACCTAGTGCGCACCGGATCCAGAGCGTGCGCATTATTCGACACAAATCGTCTTGTAATAGGCGCGAGCTCGAATATCGGCATCTATGTATTGCCACCGCACTTGAGGCGGTTCAAGAAAACAGCAACTTGCAATTTTGATGTAGTCATTGGCGATAATCTTACCATTGTGAAAAAACTGGAAAACTTTGAAGTCGATGTGGCCATTATGGAATGGTGGGATCAACGAGAGGGATTTGATGCATGCGTTTGGCGAAGTGAAGAACTAGCTGTGATTGTGCCGGTGGAGCATCCGTGGGCCAAATTGGCGAGTATTCCATTAGATTGGCTGAAGGGAGAGAAATTGCTGGGGGGAGAAACAAGTAGCGGCACAGGGCGTCTGTTACAGCATTTTTTCGGAAGCGTGGCAGATTCTATTGGTGTATCTATGCAGCTTGGAAGCACAGAGGCGGTTAAACGGGCAGTACAGGCAGGCTTGGGTATTTCATTGGTGATCTCTTCGTCTGTGGTCGATGAGTGCGAGAGTGGTCGACTAAGAAGCGTTAAAATTGAAGGGATCACCCCCTACAAAAATCTTTACGTTATTTGTCGTGGCAATATGCTTGAAAATACACCATCGGCACATTTCAAAAAATTTCTACTTCAGTAGATGGATGGTATGTTGTTTATGCCAACAGTTAGAAAGTGTGAAGTTTGCCGTGACATATCATGATTTTAAGTTGATGGTAGCATTTTATTCATTTGCGTTATTTCTCTAGAAGGTAGGCGTCTAAATACTAAGTTTTCTACCTTTAAAACGCCAAATCAAATAGCAGAGAACTTTTATCGGTTAGCTGCCTAGCATATCCCAAGTGAAAGTCTCCTGCTAATTCAGCACATATCAGCCTTGATTGGCTTCAATCAATTTTATTGCTTCAACTTTAAATTCTGCGGTGTAAGTCTTCTGTTTCTTGCTCATGGTAAACTCCTGATGAGTGTCTATAGTTTACCAAGTTAAAACCTCCTGTTTTCTCAGCACACATCAAATCTAGTTGGGTCGGAAAATGGGGAATGGCTGATTAATGGTGAGCTTGAGGTTCAGGGTGGTTCTCAGATTAATCCATTTGTTCAGATTCGGAAGAACAGATTTGCTGTTTTAGAGTGGTTCAAAAGTGCTGAATTGTTTACCGACCAAAACTTAGGTTTTATTAGTGGTTGCATCATCCTGAATGAGTTATCTAGTACGCAAATGGATTTGTCTCATTCGGTAAGAAAGTGGTTTTATGTTACCGATATTGCTAATTCAGTGGATACTTTGTCTAGGCTCCATACCAAGGGGATTAGTCTTGCTAGTGATGATATTTTATACCTAGTAAACAAGTTAAAACTTAAAGAATATTCTTGGGATCAGGGTGTTGCTCCTAGAGTGCGTAATCTTATTCAGTCAGATGATCGTGATACTCCAAGTGATAATAGTCGTGATCAAAGTTCCGCTCCGATCAAATACACATTACATGATCAAATGGAAAAGAAATTCAAAGGTGTTTTAGCACCGTACCTATTTTTCTATGGAACGGTCATCATCTGTTTAGCTTTTGCTTTTCATATTGCAAATGGTATGAAAGTTGGAGGGATTTTTTACTTATTTGGTTTGTTCTTTGGTCGCTAAAAATATCATCTAGATAGATGTTATTCAGGTTGGGATTCCGTAATTATTAAACCTTTTTCTTTTTGCATTAAAAAAGCCTACATTGTAGGCTTTTAGCTTTCTTAGATCTGTATTACTGAATTAAGTCGTCAACGGCTTCACCAAGGTAGGTTGGATCGTATTGCTTATACAAATAGTTTTCCAGAATTGGTAAATCTGGTGCTAAAACCATTCGCGTAATTTTAGGACGATCTTCTTCAAGGTTAAGCTTCACATGTACGGCGAAGAAATCAATGTTGTTCGTGATGAAGTCATATTCTTTACGACCAGTACTTTTGAGTTGATCAACCATACGCGAAAAGTAGTGGTTATTCGTAATAGAGCAATTCAAGAACTCTAACGCATCTTTTTCAGTAACATTAATTTCAATAATGTTATTAAGGAAGGCCAGCTCTGGTTTAATTAAGTTGCCGTTACGGTCTGCAGTTAGACATTTTGTAGAAAAGGTACCAATACCAGCCATACGACCATCATATTTCACAAAACCGTGCTCTTCAGATGCAACTAAGTTTGACGCATGAACGTATAGAGTAGGGTGGTGCTTTGTATTCCACTCTAAATCAATAACGTCAGTTTCATTTTCTGCATAGTGAGATTGTAAAAGAGATCTATTGAGGTTGGTATAGAGGACTTGATCAAGCTCTAATACTTTACGGCGATATAGCTCAGCGAAGGCAATACCGTACTGAGACAAGATATTACATGTTGTATTGAAGCTATTGCAGTAAATCGCACGGTTATCGTTACCGCCGTCACGATCCTCACTGACTACAATTACATGGTTCCCTAAAACACCATTGATTTTATAAACCACAATTGAGCCTAATGCGAAGTTTTGGGTAAGTAGTTCTTCACCCTCAAATCGTACTGCCGTGCAGTTTTTAATATTTTCTGCGCTTAAAGGATAATTACCCGGTGTGATGGACCACAATGTTGATACTGGTACAAATAGAGGCTCAATAGCACTACTTAAGTCAACTCGACCAATCGTGATGATGCTTGTGCCGTTAAAACTATCGCCCTTGTGTTCTGCAACGGCTGATGTTCCGATCGTACCTGGTATTTGTGCGTTCTCTGAAGCGCTATTATTTGGTACAACTGATTCTGTCATGAAACAACTCACTAAAAGTTTTATCTTTGTTTAAAAATACCACATGATAAATAGTATTAAAACTTATACTAGTATTATAAGATGATCTTTAAGATTCATAAAGGTATATTTATGCTAAACCATAAAACCCAAGTTTGTTTTTTTAATAACCTGATTGGACGTTTTTATAAAAATCATTTGATCATTGATGTTAAAACTTTAAACCTAGATTTTATTTTAGATGTTATTGAATTCCCGACATCAATTGAAGGTTTCAAAAAAGCACCTAAAGTATCAAAAATTAAAATACCTTTTACGCAACTTGCTCAGGATCTTCAGCCACAAAATTACCTAGATTTAGTCCAATCTGATGCCAAAAATCTGTATCTGCAGATTGGGCAAAAAAGACGTTATATTCACGGCGAACAAACTAATTTTTCATATGCTACATCGGTGTTTCAGCAGATCGGTGATGATGAAGTGCTCCAGCTTGAGGCTTTGAACTATGCACTGAAGCTCCAAAGCATTACTAATGGTATTCAGCAGCATACAACAGCGATTGAGACATATATCGAGCTAAAGCCTTTACGATATGCGTTTAGCTTAGATACGTTCATAAGTGCAACTGCAGATCTAGATCAACCTTTCGATACTCGTGAAGCGCTTTCTGGCCATATCGTTAACCATTGGGAAAAATGGGTTAAAGCAAACAATATCACCAGTGAAAGTTCTTATGATGCGGTGCTATTAAATGCCGATAAATTAATACTGATTCGAGTCGGTATTCACTCATTCTCAGTGAAGATTACAGACCTTGAAGTGGCTGACGGCATTATCTATTCTTCTCTTTGTGATTTAGAGCTCTTACAAGTGCTTCTACCAACGTTCTTTGATGGTATGCCTTGCCGTATTACTGCATATGCCGATATGAACATTCAATATGCTGTATCGCAATATAAGACTTGGCTATCAAGTCAAAACCTGAAGAAGATCCAGTCCGTTCGCAAACAAGGTATTGAGAAGTACTTGCGTAAAAAATTAGAAGATGAAAGTGACTTAATCGGTAACGCGCAACTTGCCAAAACCCTAATGAATACCAGCTATACAGAACAAACAGTCTCATTTTTTTCTGACGCTTGGGGATTATCGTACGCAAACCATTTTGAGAAGAAAATTCGTCATGCTTTTGATCTGGTCATACAGGCTTTGGATCATGAAGGGATCTCATTAGAGCAGCTGCAGTTCATCAATAGCCTAACAAAAGGGGCAATTGAGAATGCTATTAACGAGATGCTGAACAAGACTGGTTCGCCGTTAAACGTGGTACCAACACTCACTCAAGAATTACTGTTAATTTGCGATGAATTCAATGCCAAAAAACTCAACATATCAAGTGAGCTCTTGGATGCAATCACTCAGTTTGCAGAACAATATGCAGTATCACCACTGTTGGCCATTAAGCGTGATAGCGCCGTGTATTTGCTGTATGAACCATTAGATGCCGATAATCAGTTAATTGATTATGAGTGGTTTTGTACTGCGGTATATACCAAAAATCAGTTTGTGCCTGAAGCCGATGAACAACATAAAACAAATGTAGCGGATCTTCTTAAATCGGTTGAAGTACTGCATGTATTCAAGCCGAATATCCTGTCGTGGACCAATGGCAAGGTATTTGAAACGCCAGAAGAAAAGAAAAATGCTTTTATGTTATGTCTCACACCTGAAGCATTTGAAAATCAAATAGAATTCTTACGCACTAAGAACGCAATACCAGGATATTTTAAAAACCTGATTACATCCTTAGGTGGTTTAAGTACAGTGGCCACGGAACAAGATAAATACGGTGTATTTTTGATTGAGTCGATCGCTAAAAATTCGACTGGTTTTGCATATCAAGGACAACTCTTTCCTATCGATCAAAATGCCCAAATTGACTTAGATCAATGCTCAAATTTAACGCTTAATTCTAAACTACTACCAAAAAACTACCTGACCTTTAAAAGACTAATGAGATTAAGCGATAGTTTAACGAATGGCGTTAAATAGGTTTAAGGAATATTATTATTTTTACTTTAAGTTTAAATAGTGGTTTTTTAAATGCACAAAAATAAAGTATTATACTTTCAAACATAAAACCCTTTTAAAGTTATACAGAGAATACTGAATGAAACTATTAAAAACTGCGATGGTGGGTATCCTTGGTACTGTAATAGCACATACTGCTTTTGCTTATGATGATGTACCAACCCCAAATCCAAACTTTAAAGAAGCTTACGTGGGGCTTTTAACGCCATCTAAAAACTTTAATGTTGTTGCTGGTGGCCTTACACCTGAAATCAGCGAATATAAACTGTCTGATAGCTATTTTGAGAACAATTCAAATCAACGATACAAAGCGACAGCTCACCTTTATCAACAGATGAATACTCGACAACGAGCGATGTATTTATTAGTTCAGCACACAGCTTACTTAAACGATATTTTCTACCCTCAACGTAACCCTTTAGTTAATCCAAACGTATCAGACGAACAATTGAATGTTGAACCAGCACTTAATAAACTGCAGTCCTTACGTACTGACAAAGATATTGTCGAAAATGTTGTAGATCGTGAAACTATGCTTCAGGTATTAAAAGCACATTACGATTATTATATGCGCGATCAATTTACAGTACGTTTTTACGGGAAAAACCAAAACACATTTACTTATGGAATTGATAACTATTCTGGTTTAAAAATACGTTCGGTGGAAGGAAACTTACGCATTGTTGATCGCAAAACAGGTACATTGTTAGGTGACTCAATGGTTAAGTTAAACCACTGGATACCAGCTACCCGTACCAAAGAGCGCCGTACTATTGATATACCGTCTTCCATGCCAGAATGGAAAAACGTTGAAATTAAAGATCTTGCAATTAAATTCCAACCAACTGCAATAACAACCATGCAAGGTAAACGCATTGATATTAATAAAATCTATGCGTACAACACTGAAAAATTCAATTTCTAATGTATATAGCGGTCACTATCGACCGCTTTATTTTGTTCCTGGATAAATATTAACCGTAGCCTAAGCAAAAGTTATAAGTTGCTTTTCCCACGAATCAAATTAAGGTTAAAACTATGAAAAAAGCTCTCCTATCAATTGCCACTGTAATCATGGTCGGGGGATGCTCAGAAGTGCCGAATGATATGTCGCATATCGATGTTTTTTCTTCCGATCGCTACCTATCAACTGCACATCAATTTAATAAGCTTGTTGATGATACGTTTAAGTATCATTATTCAAAAATACCGTTTTTTCTAGTGACGAAAGGGTGGAGTGTTAGTGGTCCAAAAGAGCCAGTATCGCAAATTGTATATAGTTGCTTAACTTCTAATGAGGTGGAATTGGTGACAAAAATCAAGCCATTCATGCCCGAAGTGACCTACATCAAAACACCTGAAAACCAGGTGAAAAATTGCATCATTAAACATTCAAATGACTCAATTAATGCTGATGCGCTGAATGACCTTAAAGCGTTCCCTTTATTCCAAAAATATGCAGACAATCCATTTTTACGTAAGACCGTGGATGCTGCGAAAGCAGATGGCAAAATCTCAGTAAAAGAATATATGGATATTGTGCAGATTGTCATAAAATTAAGTGGAGCTGACAAACAGGTTCAGCTAGAGAAAACTATTCAAGAGCTTTAGGTATTCATATGTCGGAAAATCTATCCATGCATAGCATGTCGAATGAGGAATTGATTCAAGAATGGCTTGATAGCCTGAAGCTTGAAAATAAGTCCGACATGACGATTAATGAATACAAAAAGAGCTTACTTTTGATGTTAGAAATGCCTTTTTTTAAAGGTAAACATCTATTGGAACTAGACCGCGATTACATCACATCATTTCGGTTGCATCGAATCGATGTTGATATTGTTTCTGCAAGAACACTCAACAAAAATTTATCAGCTTTAAAAAACTTCCTGAACTATTGTCTGCGTAAGGAATATATACCTGAAAACTTCTTTTCTGACATTCGGGTTAAGTTCAAAAACCAAAGCTTACCGCGCCCGATCGCCGTGAATACGTTGAATGAGATACTTGATAACAAGACGCCATTAAATCCGAAATACAATAATCAAAAGTTAAGAGATCTAGCAGCTGCAGAAATTGCTTATTCTGGCGGTTTACGTATCTCTGAATTACATGCCATCAAACTAAGTGATATCAACCTCAGTGCTATGCAACTAAAGGTATTGGGTAAAGGAAATAATGAACGGATTGTTTTTTTAGGAAAAAAATCACTAGAGGCTATTTCTACTTGGCTTTTAGTTCGTAATCGTTGGATTTCAAAAGCTGGAGTAGAAGACTGCGGATATTTATTCATTGCACCATCTGGCAAACATATTGCGAAAAACCATTTAGGTGCATGCATTACAGCTCTGTTAAAGGCGCATGGTTCTGGAAATATTGGTAGTACTCATGCTTTGAGACATAGTTTTGCATCGCACTTGTATAACAAAACAAAAAATATTCGCGCCGTTCAGGAAATGCTAGGTCATAAATCACTATCTTCGACACAAGTATATATTCTTGTAGATCACGAAACGTTGATTAGTTCTTATAAAGATGCACATCCACGCGCTAGAGCGAACCAAGATTAATAATTTATTCGCTTCTTGTACTTCTAAAGATATATCGTAAACGATCGAAATAATTAACTTTTGATGGTGCCCGTAATGGCTAAGACTTTTGAACAAGTAAAAAAAGAATTTTTCAATACAAGGGTCATCACAAACAATCGACTACCTAAGCGTGATGAAAGCCACAAAATTGCTGTGAAACTTGGTTTAATAGACCAAAAACAATCAACATATGTGTGTTCGTATAATTAAGTTTGTATCAAATAATTAAGTTTAGATTTAATTATTTAAGTTTGGATATCAATGAAAAAATTGAAGAGTTTGATGTGGTTCCGTTAATTAGACCACTCAATCTAGTTTTATAAGTGATAAATCCGCTCTAAATATTTAAATTATGCTGCCATTACTTTTGGTAAATGTCGATCATAAAATTCATTTGGTGTTGCCTTATTCAAGCTTGAATGAGGACGTATCGTGTTATAAAAATCCAAATATTCAGCAATTGATTGTTTTGCTTGTTTAACCGTATCGTAAGCCTTCAAATAGACTTCCTCATGCTTCACACTGCGCCATAAACGCTCAATCATTACATTATCCATCCATCGTCCTTTCCCATCCATACTGATACGGATATTTCGCAATTTTAACTCATTCAAAAATGCCTCGCTTGTGAATTGACTGCCTTGGTCTGTATTAAACACCTCTGGACAACCATATTTCACAATTGCTTCTTGCAACGCATCTATGCAAAAGTCTGTTTCCATACTGATCGATACACGATGAGCCAGTACTTTACGACTATGCCAATCTATAATTGCACACAGATAGACAAAGCCTTTAGCCATAGGAATGTACGTGATATCTGTACACCAGACTTGATTAGAGTGATCGATGACCATGTTTTTCAACAGATATGGGAAAATACGGTGTGCAAGATTAGGCTTACTGGTATTGGGTTTTGGATACAAGGCATGTATTCCCATCAAGCGCATTAAACGTCGGACTTTACGCCGACCTATTTTATGTCCTTGACGCTGTAGCATATCTCGTATCATTCGACTGCCCATAAATGGGTAGTCGAGATGAATTTCATCGATTAGACGCATCAAACTCAAATCAGTTGATGAAATCTCTTTGGGCTTGTAATACAACGTACTGCGATTGATTTGAATCAATTGCGATTGTTGTCGTACCGAAAGTTGATGGGTCTTATCGATCATTTTTTGCCGCTCAGCTGCCCTATTTTTCTGAGCGCACCTTCTAAAAAATCAATTTGCAATGCCTGATGTCCTATCTTGGCATGTAGAGCTTTGAGGTCAATCTCAGGTTCTTGTTGTGCTGTTGGTCGTGAAAAAATATTGATTGATTGCTCAAGCAGTTGATTTTTCCAATCGATGATTTGGTTTTGATGTAAATCGAATTGAGTAGAAAGTTCAGCGAGTGTGTGGTCGCCTTTAATTGCTGCGAGAGCAACTTTAACTTTAAACTCTGCTGAATGATTACGACGTTTTCTTCGTGTCATGGTTGACTCCAAAAACAAGCATTTCCCATGCTTATTGGGGAGTAGATTATCACTTATAGGCGTGGTCTAAAATCCTAGAACCACATCAGTTGTAATTTCAGGACCAAAACTGAGCCGCGATTATAACACCAATTGGTATGCAAGCCGGGTAAATGGACGATTTGAAACATGTATGCAACGCGCAAAACATATAAAAATTTAGCCCTATTTGACTTTGATGGTACCTTATACCCAGGTGATAGCTTCACTGGTTTTATTTTTTATACGCGCAGTAAACGACATATTATTAAAAATGGCTTGAAAATATTACCTTGGATTCAAGCCTATTATTTAAAACTATATCCTGCTCGATCAATGCGACCAAAACTATTTTCAGCCATATTTAGTCAAACCACACTGAGTGAGTTAACACCGATTATTCCAGATTATGCCCAGTACCTCATTTCAAGACTAGATGAAAAAATGTACCAACAACTCTTAAAACACCAACAGCACGGTGACGATGTTGTGTTGGTATCAGCATCTATAGATCTTTACTTAGAAACTGTCTGTCAATTACTCAACATAGACCTGATTTGTAGTGAAACTGAGCGTATTGGACACACACTCACTGGAAAATATAACACTCCTGATTGTAGTGAAGCACAGAAATCTTTACGTATTCAAGAACGTTATTCTCTTGAAAAGTACCAATATATCTATGCTTATGGTAATAGCGAGGAAGACCGCGCCATGTTAGAGCTCGCTGATTTCCCCTATATGGTTGGCACTGATACACAGCTCCCTACAGTACAGTCCAAAATCAAAAGAGGTGCATGATCTATATCACACACCCCTTTCTTTCATCTCTAACTCATCAAATTCAATAATCACTTTTAGGATAAAGCTTTATTCATAGACAACGACTGATTTTTTATAAGTAAAAGCAAGATAACCATAATACCCATGATAATCACCAATACCTGAAAGACCGCTACCACCAAAAGGTAAATAAGGCGAAAATGCCTGTAGCATTACACCATTTACAATGACATCACCTGCAGGAATTTTAGATAAAACCTGACGTGCTTGATCTGTATTTTTACTAAAGACATAAGCAGCTAAAGGTTTTGGATGATTAAAATTAATCGCTTCTATTGCTAAATTGATATCACTAAAACTCAATACAGGTAAAATTGGCCCAAAGAGTTCTTGCTGCATTAAAGCATCATTCCAATCCACCTGATCCACTACCGTCGCTTGAAAATAACGTTGTTCAACATCATACGCCCCACCAAAAGCAACCTCACCACCTGTATGTTCTAGCATATCTGCAAGACGTTGAATTTGCTGACTACTAATGACCTTGCCATTAGAATCTACATCGGGAAAATCAGTTTTCAGTTTTGCTATTAATTTATCTAGTAAATCTTTCTTTATGCTCTCATGTACCATCAAATAATCTGGCGCTACACAAGTTTGACCACTATTCGCACATTTACCAAAAACCAATTGAGCAACAGTCTGATCTAAATCTGCATCAGGCATAACAATGAACGGACTTTTACCACCTAACTCTAAAATACAGGGTGTTAGGTTTTTAGCCGCCGCTTGCATGACGAGTTTTCCAACAGTTGTACTACCTGTAAAGAAAATTAAATCAAAATTGAGTGATAATAAAAATTCATTTTCTTCACGTGCCCCCTGCACAACGGCAACGTGTTCGGGAGCAAATGTGGCCGCAACAATCTCTGCAATTAAAATCGAAGTTGCTGGTGTATTTTCTGAGGGTTTAATAATCGCAGTATTTCCTGCGCAAATAGCTGCAACCAAAGGTGCAAAAGCCAAATTAACAGGATAGTTAAATGGACAAACGATATACGTAACACCATAAGCCTCATGTTCAACAAAACATTGAGCAGGCTCTAGCAACGCATAAGTCGGTACTTTCTCTGCTTGTACCCAGTGGTCGATATGATCTAAAGCAAAATCAACCTCTGTTACCACTTCACCAATTTCAGCCAAATCTACAAACGCCTTGCTTTTACCCAAATCCTGCGCTAAAGCAACATAGATTTGTTCCTTAAAAGACAAAACAGCATCTTTCAATTTGTGTAATTGTGCTTTCTTAAATGCCAAATCTTTTGTTGCACCACTCGCAAAAAAGGCTTTTTGCTGATTAAAAATAGACTGTATTGTTTTTTGATCTGTGAATTTCATTCTATCTACATCCTGTAAATTAAATATGATAATTTTTATCAACCACCAAAACTGGTTTAATGGTTTTGCCAGATAGTGAATCTGCTGAGGCCTGATTAATATCCTCAAAATCATATAACTGAATTAAACGATCAAAAGGGAACAGTCCATTTTTGTAATATTCAATCATTTTAGGAATACTCAGCTGAGGTACCGTTGCCCCCATTAATACACCAATCATTTTTTTGCTTGAGAGTGCTAAGTCTGTCAGGGTATTCAAAGTAATATTTTGATTAGTCACTGCAATTGGCGCAGCTACGCCACGAATTGCCAAAACATCCAGTGAAAGCTTCATTACCGACTCTACACCAGTGGTATCAACAGAATAGTTCACACCAACTTGATTGGTAATCTCTCGAATTTTCTCTAGCACATCTGTCGATTTACTATTAATAATATGTGTCGCACCAAGCTCTTTGGCCAAAGTTAAACGCGCATCATGTATATCCACTGCAATAATGGTTGTACAGCCACTAATTTTTGCAGCCATCATTGCAGCTAAGCCTACTGCACCTGTTCCAAAAATCACAATGCTCGAACCAGGTTTCACCGCTAATCCATTGACTACAGTTCCAACACCTGTCATTAACCCACAAGCTAAAGGTGCAACCAAACGCAGGTCAACATCTTTATCAACTTGAGTGATATTCGTTGCTTTTACATTGATGTGACTTGCAAATGAAGATTGATGAAAAAAGTTTCGTACAACTTCACCATTGTCACGGGTGAAAAATGGAGTGCCATCGGGATGAAGCTCTCCCCAATTTAGCGCAAGCCAATCTGTACAGGCAGCAGGAATTCCTTCTAGGCAATGATGACAATGACTACAATATGCATAAGCCAACACCACATGATCACCTTCTTGAACGTTGCTTACACCAGCACCAACTTTTTCTACAATACCAGCACCCTCATGCCCCAATACTCCAGGAAACTCATAAGCAGCATGTCCTAGACGCAAGGCATCATCTGAATGACAAATTCCTGTTGCCACAATTCGTACACGAACTTCATCGTCTTTTAACTCGGCAAGATTAAGGGTTTCAAAGGTATAAGGTTGATTTACACCATTTACTACAGCGGCTTTTACTTTCATTGTGCATATTCCATTTGCTTATATTTAAAAATTCGTAGTACACAACACACTGTAAACTCCAATGCTAAGCCATGGATTACATAAACATTGTGCTGTACTACAACTTCGATTTTAAACACAGCTAATTCACATCGGTTACCGAAAATAGGCAAACAATGTCAATATTCGGCAATAAAGCTGTCAATTCCTTTTAATGGTCGTTGAAGGTAACTCACCATATTTTTGTTTATATTGTTTAGCAAAGTCGCCTAAGTTTATATATCCGCATGCATAAGCAATATCCATTACATTACTTGCAGCATCCGCAGCCAATAATCTTGCTCGCACCTGCTCCAATCTAACTTTTCTCAACATTTGCCCAACAGTCATTTGTTGATGTCGTTTAAATGTTGATGAAAGTGTTCGAATACTCACACCTACAGCCTGTGCAATTTCTACAATGGTTGGACTATATTGGTAATTTGCATAGATATATTCTACTGCTCGCTTAATATGATGAGGTGCAACATCAATCGGCTGATTAAGGTCTATATTCTCTCGGCGTGCCCATGCATTAATAATATGTAGCCCCATCATTTGCTGTAAATGTTGACCTGCTTTTAGTGCCAAAGCCTGTTCAGGAATTTCTTTTAAACAATGATAAACATAGTGTAGTAAGGCCATCCAACTTGCTTGATCTCCATCAAAGCGGCTACGAGACTGCCATAGACTCAAAGGTGCATCATGCCCAAAATTGGCAATAGTAAGTTCCTGTAGAGCATGTTTTGGAATACTTAAATTAAGCTGGATATTATCTTCACTACATAAAAAAGCATAATCATCTGGATAACTCGAATCCATAATATAAGATTGGTTTAGACCTGTAATAATACTTCTCGTCTTATCAATCTTATGTCGTGCATGACCATGAATTGTCGTTAATAATAATACTCTCGAACAATTTTCAGAAAATTTTGATATTTCAACAGGTATGCCATAAGTAAATCGAGACAATATAAATTGACCAATATTAATACGTGACATATAGGCTGTAGGATCATAAATCTCACCTGTTGGCCTTACTTGAAATGGTAAATAAACTTGATCAGACCAATTTTGAATCAGCCCCCAATCTTGCTCAAAACTCATTTGTTTTTGGAAAAGACTATTTTCTACACCTTGATCTAAATAGTATTTAATCGACATCAAAAACACTCCATGTGATGTGGTTCCGTTAATTAGACCACTCAATCTAGTTTTATAAGTGATAAATCCGCTCTAAATATTTAAATTATGCTGCCATTACTTTTGGTAAATGTCGATCATAAAATTCATTTGGTGTTGCCTTATTCAAGCTTGAATGAGGACGTATCGTGTTATAAAAATCCAAATATTCAGCAATTGATTGTTTTGCTTGTTTAACCGTATCGTAAGCCTTCAAATAGACTTCCTCATGCTTCACACTGCGCCATAAACGCTCAATCATTACATTATCCATCCATCGTCCTTTCCCATCCATACTGATACGGATATTTCGCAATTTTAACTCATTCAAAAATGCCTCGCTTGTGAATTGACTGCCTTGGTCTGTATTAAACACCTCTGGACAACCATATTTCACAATTGCTTCTTGCAACGCATCTATGCAAAAGTCTGTTTCCATACTGATCGATACACGATGAGCCAGTACTTTACGACTATGCCAATCTATAATTGCACACAGATAGACAAAGCCTTTAGCCATAGGAATGTACGTGATATCTGTACACCAGACTTGATTAGAGTGATCGATGACCATGTTTTTCAACAGATATGGGAAAATACGGTGTGCAAGATTAGGCTTACTGGTATTGGGTTTTGGATACAAGGCATGTATTCCCATCAAGCGCATTAAACGTCGGACTTTACGCCGACCTATTTTATGTCCTTGACGCTGTAGCATATCTCGTATCATTCGACTGCCCATAAATGGGTAGTCGAGATGAATTTCATCGATTAGACGCATCAAACTCAAATCAGTTGATGAAATCTCTTTGGGCTTGTAATACAACGTACTGCGATTGATTTGAATCAATTGCGATTGTTGTCGTACCGAAAGTTGATGGGTCTTATCGATCATTTTTTGCCGCTCAGCTGCCCTATTTTTCTGAGCGCACCTTCTAAAAAATCAATTTGCAATGCCTGATGTCCTATCTTGGCATGTAGAGCTTTGAGGTCAATCTCAGGTTCTTGTTGTGCTGTTGGTCGTGAAAAAATATTGATTGATTGCTCAAGCAGTTGATTTTTCCAATCGATGATTTGGTTTTGATGTAAATCGAATTGAGTAGAAAGTTCAGCGAGTGTGTGGTCGCCTTTAATTGCTGCGAGAGCAACTTTAACTTTAAACTCTGCTGAATGATTACGACGTTTTCTTCGTGTCATGGTTGACTCCAAAAACAAGCATTTCCCATGCTTATTGGGGAGTAGATTATCACTTATAGGCGTGGTCTAAAATCCTAGAACCACATCAGTTTTCAGAGCTAAAAAACTATACTTCATTACATAAGGCATTAAGAATACTTGATGACGGCCACATGGCCCGTTGTGTTCGTATAATTAAGTTTGTATCAAATAATTAAGTTTAGATTTAATTATTTAAGTTTGGATATCAATGAAAAAATTGAAGAGTTTTCAGAGCTAAAAAACTATACTTCATTACATAAGGC
Source organism: Acinetobacter defluvii (assembly GCF_001704615.3). Taxonomy (NCBI): domain Bacteria; kingdom Pseudomonadati; phylum Pseudomonadota; class Gammaproteobacteria; order Moraxellales; family Moraxellaceae; genus Acinetobacter; species Acinetobacter defluvii. The sequence continues at coordinate 334,870 of NZ_CP029396.2, read as the reverse complement.
ATTAAGAATACTTGATGACGGCCACATGGCCCGTTTAGCAAAAAAATTAGAGGTTTCAGTCGATATGCTCAATGCGACATTGGCTGTGCTGAATAAAATATAAAAAACGGATTGAACCAACCCATGAATGCAAATGAGCTTTATGAAAAGTTACAGCAAATTGGTAAGCCACTGGTCCACGTAGAAAGCCTCGTATCTACAATGCAGTTGGAAATCCCTGTTGAAGAGATTGAAAAACACATTGAACTTTTCGGGGTTAATTTTTTACTGGTAGAAGTTGTTCGATATACCTTTGACGGTTTTCTATCTCCAGAGTACCAACACTATATAGACGAATTCATTGCAGAAAATGAACTGGATGAAGATGTCATTTTGAATATCAGAAATAAAACATCATCAGATATAGGCCTGGTTAATGTTGGCTTTAATCTAAATGGTTGCATCCTTGGCTTAACCCATACGGATGAATGGATGGAACATTTATTCCACTTGGTTAAGTTCATTACTGACAGTGAAAAACGCGAGAAAAGTAGGAACTTTTTGTCTGAACAAGACAAAATCAAGGAACAAAAAGTTTTAGAAAAACAAGCCAAAGAAAAAGAAAGGGAAGTGATGATTCAACAGGTAGAGGATCTCACCAATACCGATGATTTTAAATTATGCAAAACGAAGGGTGAAATATTGTTGTTTTGGGAAAAGAACATTCCTGACCTATACAAAACTCTATCCAGAACTTTTATGGAAACAATGTCTAAGAAATATATCTCTATATTGCGTGGCTCATGAAGTAATACGATATGAGGAAGAACAACGAGTAGTGCATAAATCAGTGTTCTTGAACAACGCAAACAACAATAAAAATTAGTACTCAGCATTCACCAAAGTTTTGTATTGAGAATATTTCGTCAAATTTACTGTGTCACGTACTTGGCCATATTGAATACTGCCTAGATCTGAGTAGGTAAGGTTTTTCTTTTGAGATACTGCAACCAATAATTCATAGTTATTTCTTTGATTGAGTTCAATTGCTGAAGCGATATTTTTGTCTTGGCTCACTTGAGAAATAATGCTTTGGATCTCCTTTCTATCTGAAGCAGATACATCCAATGTAGTTAAATAAAATCCGATCGATAGAAATATTGTGGCGGTTAAAGTGAATAGGGATGCACCAGTAAGATAAACGGCGCGTAGAGTTCTATACTTTGTATAAACCACAACTGAAGATATGCAGATTGCCAAACATAGCGCAAGAATAACGGCATGTTGGTCTAGATAATCTGAGAAAAGCATTGTAAAGCCTGAAGCACAAAAACATGTTATATCACTTAGCTACCAAGCCATTTGTAGTATTTGAGACTTATCGTATATATGAAATATAAATAGCAAACCTTTGGTATATACTGAATCGGTTTAAAGTGCTGAAACAATAGGCTTTAGAAATAAAATACTAGTCAAAATGTGAATAATCAGGGGGTACACATGGGGCAAGCTAAGCAAAGAGGTACAGCTCAAGAACGTGCTGAAAGTGCAATTCAAAGTACGATTGATGCAACCTTGGCAAAGATTAAGACCGTACTTGATGGATACTATCAAGACATGCCGAATAACTTCTCGCAAGCTGAAAATTACTTTACTGGATATGTCGCTGCATTTGATATTAAAGATGGGATGGAACTTGAAGGTAAAGAGTCTGAATGGGCTTATGATGGTTTACCTACGCCTACCGCTTTACTCAAACTCGTTGAAACTGAGTTAAACGAAGTGATACGTGAAGATAAAGAGTTTTTGGATGACTTTGATCCTGAAATGTATATTGAAGAACTAGGCGAAAACTTGATGTTCTTCCGCTATATAGGTGCTTCTAGTTTCGATACGCCAGATGATGTTTTGCATAATATTCAAACAGTGTCATTTTGGGCGCCACACTTGGTCATGATTAATGGCGTATGGCATAACACTTATGATGCTGGTGCGGTCAATGATGATGGTGAAACGGTCGGCATAAGATTCTAATTCTAGAGGGGTGCATATTGATTACTGCAGCATGCACCTTATTGGTTTAAACATTGCTGTATCGACTGAGCAATATTTTCAGATATTTTCCAGATTACTTTCTGATTAGATAAGCGATTTGCTTCTTCAGGATTGGCAATCACGCCGATCTCAATTAAAACCGCCGGCTTTTGTGATTTCTTCAGGACCACTAGATTGTCATATTGATATACGCCATTTGAGGTCAAAAGCTTTTTGTTTTCACCTGGTATATTCATGCCATGGTAAGTAGAAGGGCTTTCACCAATTGATTTTAGGTTCTGGCCAATGAGATTGGCGCATTTCAAACTTTTTCCGTATTCTGGATTTTTCTTTGATACAAAAATTGAAAAACCTTTGAGTTGATTCTTGTACTTGGTCAGCTCAGTAGGTATTGAGTCGTGGTGCACCGAAATAAAAAGATTAGCATTAGGGTATCTGGTCGCACGTTGAACCACTGAGACTTTATCTTCATTCACTGAAGATCTGAGCACTTGGACATGACGCGATTTAAGAAAGTATTCAATAGAATTGACCATGCTAAGGTTGTAAGTGTATTCAGGATAGCCGTTAGCTGCAGTAGATCCAGCTTGTTTTGGTGAATGGCCAACATCAAGTACTACTGAATTTTCAGCAAAGATAGATTGTGTAATGATTGACATTGCTAATATCGATATACATTTTAGCTTTAGCACAATTAAAACCCTTTAAGCTATTATTAGGGTTTTAAGTATATTTAATTTAAAGAAAATTAAAAGGTTTAAAAGGTTTTGTTAAAATGATTTTAAGATGGTTTTAAGATGGTTTTAAGATGGTTTTAAAGTACTTATCATGAGAGCTCTAAATACAATTTTGGATATAAAATTTATACATCTACTGTTCACTCAGTTTGTAGAACATCACCCACGACCATTGAGTGTTCACTTCCTGAAAGGCACCTATATAGATGAATTAGAGGGTTATAAGTCTAAATGGCTCGTTCGTTCTATTCAGCGTCTTATTAAAAATTGGGTCCAATTGGGGATGATAGAGGATCTAGGGCGTTCTACTTGTCGCTCATCTAAATATTATAGATTAAGTAAGTATGGTGAGCTGTTCCTTAAAATATATAGAACGAATGCTAATGTTAACTTTTATGACAATCCTAAGTTTAAGACATTAAAAAAAGATATTTCATATCGTTATTTTACCTTTACATATTTTGCAGTTTGCCAAAACAAATCCTTTAAATTGTCAGATCTGCAAAAACTTGGTGACTGCCTGAATTACCACATTCACGGACGTTCTTGGCAGCGTAATATTAATTTGTTCATTGAAGCTGGAATTATTTCATGTGAACGTCAATGTCCATCAGAAAGTTATAATTATCATGTAATCAAAGCATCCATCCATGCATTTGTGAAATCAGAACCCATTGAACGCATTGAGTTTGAAAAAAACTTGCTGAACTTAGGTATCGTGAACAATTATGAAAAATATATAGACTACAATAATTTGCTGTTTCACGTTTTGTTTAGCAAATGGATTAACAGTCCAGTTGACTTTGGATATTTTGTCGATCAAAACTTTTACGGTGCCAGCTAAGCTCACTCAAAACATCTACGGTGTAATACACCGTAAAAAGAATTGCACCTGGTACTTGCCACTAAAAAATGACAGTGAATGACATTTTGAGAGAAAAAAATTGTGGGGTAGTGCCTTTTCTACTCCTTTGAGAATTTTAATTATGACAATTCCGATACACCTAACAATAACTTCATATTTTTCTTTCTTGAACTAAGATTCAATAACTTAACTAATTTCTATTTCAATCATAAAATATGATATGTTGACCTTAAGAATAATTCATAAACTTTACTATGTTTGCTTTAAAAACAATTCATTTAGAAAAGAAAGTCTCAAACGAAAATCAAATTATTCTTTTATTTGATTTAGATTCATTCTGTCCATGTATGTACCCTATGCTGTACACCATGAAATTTCTTAGATTTCAAAGTATCTCTACGCAGCATGCAGATTTAATCGCAATAAAATTTTGGTATGAATTTTGGTTTGAAAAGTTTGCCACGTCCTTTTGTGAGTCGTTCTATTCGACATCCTATAATTTTGAGATCATTCAATGTGAAATTGATAATTTCATTGTTTACTTAGAAAATAATAAAAAACTTGAAAGTAATCTTATACGGCTAAGCAATTCAGAACATATTAATTACACAACAATTGGTCATAGAGTTAGATCCTTCTTAAAGTTTTACAACTTCTTGATTAATGAATACTTAAGCATGCAATCACAGCCACAACTTACGTTGAAGGAAATTCAAAAAATTAAAGAAAACTTGAATAAATATATGACAATAAAGAAAAAAATTATAAATAATTTTTCAAAAGCCAATAAGACAATTAAAAGTGAGATAAATCATAATTTTAAGAGCATGAATCAGGAAATGATTAAAGGATTGTATTCAGTCATTTCACCAAGTAACTCTAATAAATACAATGAATTAAATCCTTTTAGATCTAAAAATGTACAACTCAGAAACTTTCTGATCATACATCTCATGCTCAACTATGGTCTTAGAATTGGTGAGCTTATGCTACTAACAACCAACTCTATTAAAAAATCAATTCAGAATCATAGTTTTAGTTTAATTATTACAAATACAGATGATGAGTTCGATGATCGATCAAAAAAGCCAAAAATCAAAAATGAATATTCGTACCGAGTAATTAAACTGCAGGAACGAGACTACAGAATTCTTCAAATCTATATAAATGAAATCCGAAAAGAAATTCCTTCACATATCTTATTTACATCCTTAAAGCCTCCCTATTCTGCTTTAAGTTATGCCAGTGTTAAAAAGATATTTGATCAAGTAGATTCGTCATTAAAAGCATTATTACCTGAGTGTTTTGATACTTCAGCATATGATTCAATAGAACGTCTCACTCCGCACGTTTGTAGACATTCTTGGGCTTATATGATGTTAAGCTTTTCTTTTGAGAAGTATAAGAAAGAAAATGATAGTCACTCTGATCTCAGGCAAAGTGTAAATGATGCTCTGCTAGATGCACAGGATGATCTAAGAGCCTTAGGTGGTTGGTCACCTACAAGTAAAATGCCCATATATTATGGTAAACGCTTTATTGTAGAACGTGCTAATTTTATGAACTTGGCTCGGATAATTGATTCTAGTATTAAATTATGAATGATAAGAATATACCTCAACTTAGTCTAGATTTTGAAAAAAATGATGATAGTCCTAGTGACTTTATTATTTTCCATGATGCTGACCTTAGGCTCATAGAGTCTTTACACTTACCGGCAATCATCCGATTCTATAGAGCTGATAAATTTGATAGCAAGTTCGTTCAAACATCTAACGATGTTTGGAATTTTTCATATTCAGGGAAAAAACTTCACTTAAACTTCTCTAACTTCAGTACGTCAGAGAAAAAATTGGCTAAATTTTTTCTAGCTAATTACATTCAAATTAATACACCATCTGCACTTGAAGCTAAATTACAAGCTTACACTTTTGTAATAAAGTCGGGCTTTGTTGCACAAAGATTTGAAATGCAAAGCGCCCCTAATTGAGCCAAATTTAAGGCGTAACTTGGGTAAATGGTCGACCTAATTCAGTGAATTTATTGAGGACTGCCACACGTGTATGAATCTCATTGACTTGGCTTTGAAAGCTCCTTGCACTCAGTTTATCGCCCAATAATTTAATGCAATGCATCTTGGTTTCTACCAAACTTCGCCGATGATAGCCTGACCATTTTTTCCATAGTGTCCTGCCTAAACGTTTAACTGTTCGAAGTAATTCATTTCGTTCTAGCGAGCTACTCTTTGTATCTTTCCATGGTTTCGCATTTTTTCTAGGTGGAATCACCGCATGCGCTTGCCGATCTGCAATGACCTGACGGCATTGCTTGGTGTCATAAGCTCCATCGGTATAAACAGAGTCAATCCGCTCATCTTGTGGAATCTGATCAAGTAAATCACCAAGCACCTGTGAATCACTGACATTATTGGTTGTAAGCTGAACTGCTCGTATTTGCAGGGTTTTGGCATCTATACCAATATGTAGTTTACGCCATTGGCGACGATATTCAGGTCCATGTTTCTTGCGTTTCCATTCGCCCTCACCTAGAAACTTCATGCCTGTAGAGTCCATGAGTAGATGCAGCCCATCTCTACTTTTTTGGTAGCTGATTACAATATCAATATGCTTTTGTCTTCTACAAAGCGTGGTGTAATCTGGAGCTATCCAATTTAATCCGCAAAGTTTAATCAGACTTTGCACAAAGCCAGTAACCATACGTAAAGACAGACGAAATAAGGATTTAATCATTAAGCAGCATTGGATAGCTGCGTCGGAGTAGGTTTGATTTCGCCCTTGTTTGCCTTTTGATGGAGCATACCATTGCGTAGCAGGATCAAACCAAATGGCAATATTTCCGCGACTCATGAGTGCTCGGTTATATGCGGGCCAATTGGTTGTGCGGTAGATTTTGTGTGTAGGCTTCTTCATTTGAAAATTATATCGCTGAAAAAGCCTTTACAGATAGGTTTGTGCAACAAAGCCGTTGAAGGTTACATCGGTATAGGTTGATGGAGATCGACTTCCAGTTTCCTTAAAAATCTTATAAAAATTATCAACTTCATCAGTGCTTAAAGGGCGAATATTATCTTTGTTATTGTGAACAAATAATTTTCCGTCCTCACTAAACATAATAAATTTAGATTTTCTAGATTCAGTTTCTAAATTAACTGGTGTAGAAAAAAATTTAACGAGAGTTTCATATAGATTAATATTCATGTAACTTAACCCTTTGTTTTCATGTATATATTTTTTCGATAAGCTCTCAATACTCATAGAAATAGCTTCTCTGGCTAAAAATGATTTCGTTCTTTGACTCTTTTCAGCCAGTTGATCTAACTGTTTTTCTAATTCTACAGGTAATCGAAGCATCAACATTATAAACAACACAATCTAAATGTATATCAATTAGAGTATATCATTAAGATGGTGGTTTCAAATTTTTTGAACCGCTCTTTCTCTGATTTCAGGGGTATATTTTAATTTTGTCATCGGGATAGTCTCTCAGAATATTGACTCTCCGACAAACCCGGTACGGTTCATTTTATTCAATTGTTTGTGAATACTGTTCCGGATGATGTTAAGCCCTATCAATTAGTTTGAGGAATTTGAGCAACCTTTTATATTAATCTTTATGCAATTGACTTATACCTCTTAGCCCGTATGCTAATACATGCAAGGAACAGATAATAAATATCAGTTGTAGGAACACTCAAATGGCTCAAACGGTTCGTCTCAAGGATTGGGACAAGAGTTCACCAGGTATTTCCGAAATTTCATCGAGACTACGTTTCTCTTTTGAAACAGGACAGATTTGGTTAGATGAAGAACGCATGGTTTTAATGCATTCTTCAGCGTTGATGGCTTTAAGAAAAGAACTGATCAATACACTCGGTATCGAACGTACTCGAGGAGTCTTAACTCGAATTGGTTATACAGCTGGATTACGTGATGCAGAAATTGTAAAGGCCAGTTATCGGGATTTATCAGATCTAGAGCTTTTCCATAAAGGAACCTTATTACATGCATTAGAAGGCATGGTAAAAGTTGAATTAAAAGATATACAAATAGATATTCCAAATGGAAAATATTATATCGATGGTATTTGGAAAAACTCTCTTGACCATTATCTTCATAAAAAATTATTTGGTCCTAACCATTCTCCTGTAGCCTGGTGTGAACTAGGGTATGCAACTGGATATGTAAGCGGTATTATGAATCGCTTTATTCTACATAAGCAGATAGAAACTACACCTTTAGGCCCACATTTCATAGGCAAGCCACTTGAAGAATGGGATGATATAGCAGAAGACCTGAAATATTATCAATCAGACTCAATCGTAGAACAGCTTTTTATTTTACAAGATCAGGTCGAAGATTTAAGAAAATCATTGCCTCATCCTATTTTACCAGTCGATGTCATTGGAAATTCACCACGTTTTAAAGAAGCTTGGTCGCTAGCAAAAAAAGCATCTTCAAGTACTGTGACCGTACTTTTGTTAGGAGAAACAGGTGTAGGAAAAGATGTGTTTGCAAATGCCATTCATAACTCCAGCCCCCGGGCTAAACAACCCTTCGTGGCGGTAAATTGTGGTGCCCTACCCAATGACTTGATTGAATCTGAATTATTTGGCATTGAAAAAGGTGCTTATACGGGAGCACAAACGTCAAGAGAAGGGCGATTTGAACGCGCAGATGGTGGCACCTTGTTTTTAGATGAAGTAGGTGAGTTAAGCCTTAAAGCTCAAACCCGATTGCTTCGTGCACTACAGTCAGGTGACATTGATCGTCTAGGCAGTACCGAAACACGTAAAGTCAATGTCCGGGTTATTGCAGCCACCAATGTAGATTTAGCTGAAGCTGTCGCTCAAGGTACTTTCCGAAAAGACTTATATTACCGGTTGAATGTTTTCCCAGTATCCATTCCGCCATTAAAAGAGAGAAAGGAGGATATTTTAGCTTTGGCTGAGTGCTTTATTGATAAATTCTCTGCTCGAGAAGGCTTACGTATTAAAGGTTTAACAGATAAAGCTATACATGCACTCCAATCTCATGATTGGCCAGGGAATATTCGAGAATTAGAAAATGTCATTGAAAGAGGAATAATTCTAGCTTCGCAGGATAGCTTCATTGATGCCTCCATGCTATTCCCTCCTTCATATACAACTTTACTGGATGAGAATATAGCAGTATTGGATCTAGAGGGAAAAATCTCAGAAACGGTTAAACAACCAATGGAAGATTTTGTTACTGAGCTTCTAGATAAAAAAGTCCCTTTAGAAGAGTTAGAAAATCTAGTTGTGAAAGCCGCTATTGAGCGCTGTGAAGGAAATTTATGTGCGACAGCGCGTTTACTCGGCATTAGTCGAGCACAAATCGGTTATAAATATAAAAAAATATTCAGTGAAACCATACCGAAATAACCACCTTGCAAGTCACTCGCTCATGATAGAAGGGTTTCCCCCCGATGTACTCTTGGTATGGTTAGCTATTCAATAGCTTGCTGAATAAAAATTTGTCATTTCAGCAAGCGAAAGTTTAAGCCAAACCATTTTCAAACACGGTTTAAACTGACACTTTGTTTTCAATTGCACCGATGTTTTCAATTTCACACCTTACAATATCCCCCTCTTGCAAAAATATCTGAGGTTGCATCGCAACACCCACGCCTTCAGGTGTTCCTGTTGCAATTATATCGCTTGGTTCCAAAGTAAATGCTGTCGATAAGTAGATGAGTTGATTATGAATACTGTGAATCATTTCAGATGTATTATTCGATTGCCGAAGCTCTCCATTGACATAACAGCGTAACGCTAATGTTTGAGGATCTTTAATTTCATCTCGAGTCACAATCCATGGACCAATGGGACCATGGGTATCAAAAGATTTCCCCATCGTGAAAGTAGGTGTATGGAATTGCCAGTCTCGTGCAGAAACATCATTTACAACCAAGTAGCCAAAAATAGCATCATCAACATTTTCTATGGTGAGGTACTTTGATTTTTTCCCAATGACGACTCCTAGTTCGACCTCATAATCTAACTGTTGGGTCACCCCGGGATCAATCGTACCAAAGGGGTCATTGATGCAGCTTATCTGTTTATTAAACCACGTTTGATGGCTACTTTTGGCAACGCCTAAGCGATCTGCTTCATCCGCATGCTTTTTATAGTTCATCCCAATGGCTAAAAATTTACCAGGTCGAGGGATGGGCGCCAATAAAATCACTTCTGATAAAGCATAATGAGGAGAAGCTCCCTCACAATAGGCTTTAACCTTTTCCAAGGCATCTGCACCATGTTCAATGATGCTCTGTAAATCTTTATAGGGTAAGTCCGTTTGATTAAAATCAACAATCCCGTTATCGAGAACCAAGCCACATGAAATTTCATGACCAATTTTAAATCTAACTAACTTCATCTTTTTGACCCTTTTATTTTATTATATTTTCAGAATGCATCATTCCATTGATACTTTATTCTTCATGGCACTTTAATGATTCAAATGATCACCTCAAAGCTCGAGTGATAGAGACCCAAAGTCTTGAATCTCTATGTAAAATGTACCCACTTTAAATATGAGCTTATTGAGCTTGAAAATTGGCTTGTTGAGATTTCAGCATGTTCAGTGCTACATCAACAATCATGTCTTCTTGTCCACCGACCATTCTGCGTTTACCCAGCTCCACTAAAATATCGAAGGCGGAAAGCCCATATTTTTCTGCAGCGGTTTCAGTATGACGCAGGAAACTTGAATACACCCCTGCATAACCGAGTGCCAAGGTTTCACGATCCACACGTACCGGACGTTCCTGTAACGGGCGCACAATATCTTCAGCGGCATCAATCAAACGTTTAACATCACAGCCATGATTAAGTCCCATACGTTCAACTGCAGCAATGAACACTTCAAGCGGTGCATTACCTGCTCCTGCCCCCATCCCCGTCAAACTTGCATCAACACGGTTACAGCCATGCTCTAAAGCGACGATGCTATTTGCTACACCTAAACTTAAATTATGATGGGCATGCATACCGGTTTCAGTCTCGGGGTTGAGCACATCTTTCATGGCTTTAAAACGGTCTGCGATGTCATACATATTCATCGCGCCACCCGAATCCACCACATAGATGCACTGTGCACCGTAGCTTTCCATCAGCTTGCCCTGCTCGGCCAAACCTTGCGGTGTATTCATGTGACTCATCATCAGGAAGCCCACCGTATCCATACCGAGTGATCGAGCATATTCAATATGCTGTTTGGATACATCAGCTTCAGTACAGTGGGTGGCCACGCGTACCACACGTGCACCAGCATCATAAGCGGCTTTCAGGTCATGCACCGTACCAATACCGGGAAGCAGCAAAGTTGCGACTTTGGCATGTTTGACTTCGCTAGCAACTGCTTCAATCCACTCCAGATCGGTATGCGCACCAAAGCCATAGTTAAAGCTTGAGCCTTGCAAACCATCGCCATGGGCAACTTCAATACTGTCGACTCCAGCTTCATCCAGAGCACGGGCAATCTGACGCACCTGATCGAGTGAATATTGATGGCGAATGGCATGCATTCCATCACGCAAGGTCACATCTGACACATAGATTTTTCTTTCTTGATCAAACATTTCAATTCTCCTTACGCAATTTCTTCTTGTTGTGTATTGCTTAAATGGGTTTCGGCAAAGCGTTCTGCCGCAGCCAAAGCGGCACTGGTCATAATGTCCAGATTACCTGCATAGGCGGGTAGATAATGTGCAGCGCCTTCCACCTCAAGAAATACAGAGACTTTTAAGCCTGACAGTTTGCCTAGACCCGGAATATTCAGTGGTCGGTCTGCATTAAATTCTTCGAACTGGACTTCCTGTTTCAGACGATAGCCAGGTACATAAGCATGCACTGCATCCGCCATTTCTTTGACTGATTGGCGAATCGCGTCCTGATCGGCACCGGCTTCAGCCAGGCAATACACGGTGTCACGCATAATCAATGGCGGCTCGGCCGGATTCATGATAATGATGGCTTTGCCTTTTTCCGCCCCGCCGACTTCTTCAATGGCTTTCGAGGTGGTTTCGGTGAACTCATCAATATTGGCGCGTGTGCCCGGACCGGCAGACTTACTCGCAATCGATGCAATAATTTCTGCGTAATGCACTTTTGCCACTCTGGACACGGCACGTACCATGGGAATGGTCGCCTGACCACCACAAGTGACCATATTGATATTCGGGGCATCCAGATGCTCATCCAGATTCACCACCGGTACCACATAAGGACCAATGGCTGCAGGTGTCAGGTCAATGACTTGAATGCCATATTGCTGCAACACTTGATTGTGATGAGCATGTGCCCCTGCTGAAGTGGCATCAAACACGATTTTAATATCTTTAAATGAAGGCAGTTTTAACAAACCTTCAATACTTTCTGCAGTGGTCTCAAAACCAAAACGTGCAGCACGGGCCAAGCCATCTGAATTGGGATCTACACCCACCATCGCGCCCATTTCCAGAAATTTGGAATTACGCATGATTTTAATCATCAGGTCGGTACCGATATTGCCCGAGCCAATAATGGCACATTTAATTTTTGACATTGTTTTTGTTCCTTATTCTGTTGATGCGGAAAAAACTGCGGTGACGGGATCAAAACCGTCAATTTCCACCACAAACTCATCGCCTGCATGTACCCCCACCATGGGGCCAAGTGCGCCAGTTAAAATGATGTCACCCGCCAGTAATGGACGACCACGACGTACCATTTCATCTGCCAGCCAAACAGCTGCATTGAGGGGATTTTCCAAACAGGCTTTGCCTTGTCCTTCAGACACGATGTTGCCTTTATGGGTCATTTTCATCCGGCAATTGACCCAATCAATTTGATCTACCGAGACTTTTTGGTTACCCAAAACTAAAGCCGCACTCGATGCATTATCTGCCACCGTATCCAAAAGGGAGATTTTCCAGTTTTCAATTCGGCTATCCACCACCTCAATCGCAGCCACGGCATAATCTGTGGCAGCAATAATATTTTCTATCGAGTGCTGTTTTTGGTCTAAGTCATGTTTAAGTACTAAGGCAATTTCTGCTTCGACTTTGGGCTGAATGAAGCGTTGAAATGTAATACTCTCTCCATCCTGATAGCACATATCCTCAAACAACATGCCAAAATCAGGCGAGTCGACACCTAGTTGTTTCTGAACTGCGGCTGAGGTAAGACCAATTTTTCGGCCCACTAAACGACGACCCTGACTCACGGCTCTTTCGGTATTGAGATTTTGAATGGCGTAAGCTGTATCTACAGTCGACCCTCCCGGGAGTTGGTCGCGAATAGGCGCAATCGCTCGCTGGTTCTGTTCTGCTTGATAGAGCTGATCTGCCCATTTTGATAAACTGTGATCCATCGTTGTCAATCCTTATTTCCTTAAAATGACCAGACAAATTTAAGCCAGGTGGCATCACCTTTAGGGCGGTTCTCTACTTCAGTTTCTTTTAAGTACTTCGCTTCTAAAGCCCAGCCATCTTTTTGATAATGAATACCTGGCCCATAAGCGAGGGCTTGTCCACGGAAACCAATATCAATATCTTCAACTTGATCGGATTGGGTTTGTTTAAAAGCGTAGCCCTGCACAGCAAGGGTTAAATTCGGGTTGAGCTTATAGCCCACGCTATAGTCAGCAGCAAAATATTCACCCGAGTGATAGTTAGTGTCTTTATTTTCGGTGTTGAAGCTATATGACATTTTGGTTGAAATATCCCAACCTTGTGGCTGACTAAAGGTATAAGCAAGAATTGGTCTGAAGGTATAATAATTTTTGCCTAAATTGGCTAAATCATTTTGATCATAATCTCCGGTAGGAAAAATGGTTTCTACCGCAGCAACCCAATGATGATTGCCCTGATGCCAACCGAGCATCGGTGCAAAAATAAGATCACCTAATCCACTGTTATGATCGCGTTGCCCCGCCATTTTTAAACGCAAATCAACTAAAGGCTGGGCTGCATAAAAACCCAATTGCCCACCCAGTAACTGCTGTTCCGTCATCCAGACTAAACGTGGCACTACAGCCTTGGCATCAATATCAAAGTCTGGAATTAATGTATTACCATCAGAACCAACAAAGTTGGATGCCGTGTAATTTTGGTAATAGGTCAGTAAATATAAACCAGGTGGAGGAAGTGCACCTGCTAAAAGTCCTTCTGCACCTAAGGCAAAAGAGTCTGAACCGTTTTCAGTTGCATATATACTTGCGGAAAATACGCACGCAAGTGCCCCTGAAATTAAGCATAAGGTCTTAATTTTCATTTCAAATCCTTCTTAATATTTTTGCTAGCCTGTACGCAACCTTGCTACAGGCTTTTAGAATCCAGACTTATTCGTTGAAGAAATCTCTAAGTAATTTGGCAAAACGTGCACTATGTTCTATTTGTGCCCAGTGACCACTTTCTCCAAACACATGTAACTGAGCATGCTGGATGAGTTCAAATAATTTAGTCGATGTTTCTAAAGGAATCACCTTGTCTTCACGACCATGAATAATCAACGTGTCATGTGGCAATTGACGAATTTTTTCTTCTGGACTCACTAAAGCATCAACCCAACGCTGACGGGGTGCTGGGAACATCGCAGCAAAAGATTCCTGAAAACCAGGACGAATACTGGCTTGATAACGCAGTTCAGCCAGCTCATCATTGACCAGTTCTCTACTATAGGCAAAGGTATCCATCAACTTTCGCATATTTTCAAATGAAGGTTCATAACCCCAAACACTATCCAATCCAGGTGTGATCTCAAAAGGAACGCCCACACTCCCCATCAGAACCAGACGACGTACTCGTTCTGGATAAGCAATCGCAAAAGCTAATGAAATACTGCCACCAAAAGAGTTCCCTACCAGATCGGCCTGTTTTACATCCAGTGCATCAAATAAATCCTTGAGCTGTTGCACCCAATGTTCTTTGCTATACACCACACCTGCGGGACGCTCGGTATACCCAAAACCCAGCATATCTGGTGCAATTACACGACGGTCTTTTGCTAATTCCGGCATCACCAAACGCCAATTTGCCCATGCGGTAACACCTGGGCCTGACCCATGCACCATCACCACAGGAAAGCCTTCTCCTACATCATGATAATTGGTGAGGAAATTGCCGGTTTTAATTGAATTGACGATTTCTTGATTTACACTAATATTCATTTTTCATTCTCACATTTTGTATTATTTCTTTTGACAATCAGGTCATGACATTAAAGAAAGTTTCACTGAGTTTGCGTTCAGTAAAGAAAATCGCGCGCGGTAGTTCATCTGCAGTCCATGTTAAAGTCGGACGATCCGAATACCAGATATAGCCGCCACTAAACACTTCATTGCGATTACCAGATGGGTCAAAAAAGTACAATGTTTCTCCACGGGTAATACCATGTCGTGTTGGCCCAATTTCATGAGAAACATCATGATTGGCAATCGTGTCTGCAGCAGATAAAACTTGCGCCCAAGATTCCACAAAAAATGACATATGATGTAATTTTCCCTTATCTGGCGCAAAGATGAAGGCTACATCATGAGGTTTGTTACTACATGACATAAAAGCAGCCATCATGGTTTCGCCATCCAGCACTTGCTCGGCTAAGTCAAAACCTAAAATATCTTTAAATAGACGGTAACTTGCCTCGACTCCTTCACCCATTAACGCGCAATGATCGAAACGGCTCGGATGCACGCCTTTCAAATTCTTCGCTTGTACGCCTGGATTGGTAGTAGGCATGCCATTCCCATATAAATCTTTATGAGCATATAGTTCAAAAACATGACCAGTGGGTGCAGTAAAGCGTACACGCTCACCGGTGGCTAAGTTGGTTCCGGCGGCAATCCATTCAATACTAACCCCATAGTCTTCTAAGGCTTGAGCCAGACGTTTTAACTCGGATTCGCTAACGACTTTAAACGCCATACAATCCATACCAGGAGAGTCCGCTTCACGCAGTATTAGGCAATGATGGTCATGCTCATCCCAAGCTTTTAAATAGACTCGTCCCTGTTCATCTTGTCCAGT
Source organism: Acinetobacter defluvii (assembly GCF_001704615.3). NCBI lineage: Bacteria > Pseudomonadati > Pseudomonadota > Gammaproteobacteria > Moraxellales > Moraxellaceae > Acinetobacter > Acinetobacter defluvii. The sequence continues at coordinate 319,186 of NZ_CP029396.2, read as the reverse complement.
TTTAATCAAACCAATGACATTGACATAATGATTAATTGATTCATCTAGATCTAAAACTCTGAGCGCGACATGGCCCGGACGTGAAACTGGTTTATTATTCATCTCTACTTCATCCTTTAAGTTACATGCAATTTTTTTTTGCAGTTTTTTAATCCCAATACTTTTACTTCTAAATCACTTTCAGGGTACAAGCGGCAAGCTAAACCAATGCCTTGTGACTGCTCGCATTCACTCACATGTTCTCGGCTCATCTTCTTGCTATGATAATTACCACTTAAAACTTGAACTCGACATACGCCACAGCCACCGCCCCGACATCCAATTGGAATTCCTTTTCGTGCCAAGCGCTGCATGCCTTCAAGTAAGCTATTCCCACTATTGGTGTAAAACTGTTCATCACTATTTGTTAATCGAATCTGGTGCATAACCTCACCTCTCAAATATTTCTAAATAATGGGCTCCGTGTTGCCTGATTGGCTGCATCTGCTGCGCTTAAGAATTTTTCCATATGAATATCACGCTCATATAAGCGGCCACGCATTAATCCTCGAATAGCGGCTTCAATCATCGGAGGTGGTCCACATAAGTAGGCCTTGTGATTACGAAAATTATTGTCATAAATACGAATAGCGGCTTCATGTACAAACCCACGTTCGCCTTGCCAATCACTGGATTCACCTTCATCAGACAAGACTGGGAAATAACGAAATTGGGGATGTTTTTGCGCTAATTCTTCAAATAAGTTTTGATAGTACAATTCACTACGATTTCTTGCACCTTGGAACAAGGTAATTTGACGAGAATCGCCATTTTCAAGCAGCTCTAAAATCATAGATTTAGGGCTAGATAAACCTGATCCTCCGGCAATAAAAATCACTGGATTCGGATCAGAATGACGGGTATAGAAGCGTCCTAGAGGACCGCTGAATTTAAGTTTCTGGCCCACTTCCAGGTCATCATGTAACCAAGAAGTCCCTATTCCACCCGGCACTTTACGAATATTCAGTTCAATTAAGTGGGTTTCCGAAGGTGCACTTGCAATCGAAAAAGCACGTGGTTCAGGCAAGCCTGGAATATACAGATTGATATATTGCCCAGCTTGAAACTCTAAGCCCTCATCGACTTTCAAGAAAATGCCTTTAATTGTTGGTGTTAACTCAACAATTGAATCGACAGTCGCTTCGAAGTCACGTAGAGGAATAATTTTTGCGTCTGGATCCTCATCAATTTCTACTTCAATGGTCAGATCAGATTGAGGAATGGCACAGCAAGCTAATGCCTTACCTTCTGCACGCTCCATATCCATGAGTGCAAAAGGAGAAGCTTCACCCAAGTCCACTTCACCTTCGAGCACCTGAACTTTGCAAGTAGCACATAAACCATGACAACAGGCATGAGGTAACCAGATACCCGCACGAAGCGCAGCATCTAGAATATTTTGCCCTTCCTCAACATCGATCACTTGACCTAAAGGTTCAATTGTTACTTCATACGTCATCAGCGATCTCCTTACGAATTTAATAAAACTGGTGTGCGCAAAGAAATTAATGCTTTATGGCCTATTCCAGCACTTTCGAAAGTCGATTCCTCATTTAAATCAATACGATTTTGCTTAAAAATCCACTCAGCTTTACTCCAGTCAATCTCATTCCAATCTGCATGGCTAGCGAAAGAACTAGAACCCAAAACATCCTGAATAAAAGATTTAATCGTAATATTTTGATCAACCAAAAGTGCGATAGGTGAACAAAATCTCAGATGCTCCTGCCACTCTACAAATATGACTTTTTTTCCATTAAATTTGTCTGCGCTGTCACGAACTTCACCGCGGTAATTCTCATTCAAGGCTACGATAGGCATAATAAGCTCCTAAACGGTACTATTTCCTTTAGTACCGTTATTATTATAAAAATTTGAATTTACTAACTATTTAGATATAAAAGGTTATTTTAAGCCTTCCATGCCGTCCAATTTTTCGCATCCATGGAATCCTCATAACCACCAGTATCTGAGTCAGGATTAAAATGTGCCCACTTAACAACATCTTCAGGTGCAGGTCCGCCCCCTTCACCTTTCAATATTTTCTGAACAGGTATATTAGCTTGCACATATTTCTGGGGCTCATCATCAAAAATATCTTTACAGCCATCTGAACAAAATTGATAATTTTCACCTTCAAATTCAGATTCACGTAGTCGAAGTTTTGTTGGATTATCAATCTCAGTAAACATCATCGGTAACTGACAAGTCTGGCATAGACAAGGCAAACTAGTGTTATACCAACGCTTACCTTCTTTCTCTAATGCTCTCCATTCTTCAAATCGTGGTTTATAAATTTCATTAAAGCTTTCAGGATATTCTTTTTCTAACCACTCCATCTCTTCTAGTTTAGGTAACCACGTATGAAAACCAGCTGCCCAGCAATATTGATAAAGTGCTGCCCAAGTCTGATGGGTAATATGCTCTTTTTCTTTTACAGTATCTTCCCAGTATTTAGGCATACGAATACCATATCGCTCTAAATCGCTAAACAATGTTCCACCATTTTGTTCGAAGTAAATCTCCCAGCCTTCACGCCAAGACATAATTTTCTTCGGCAGCATGTAATCCATCATCGTACCAACCAAGGTCAGTAAGCGGTAACCGCGCCAGAACCATTTATCAATCCATTTTTGAACAATTGGGACATTATCTGGATCTTGTTCAAGAATAAACTTAATCGCCTCAAGACCCAGTGTCATATGACGTGCTTCATCCGACTGGGCAGAAAAACCAAAGGTTACTGTAGCCATATCACCGTTATAGGCTGCGCCAGACATAAATGGCATAAATAGCAAGTTAGTCAGCACATATTCAAATGAGAAGGAAATCGACACCAAGAACTCAAATGGTCCAGCAGACATTGCATCATTAGTAAATGATTTAGGAACAGCTAGATACCAAACTCTATCGTAATTTTGTGGCCATGAATGAAAACCATTAAAATATTTATTGTAATGGCTTAAAGTATGAACTTGAGTTTGACAATGACGTAATTCATCGATTGCTTGCATTTGACATGCAACTCGAGTACCGGCGCCTCTAAACTGACGTCCAAGCATGGCAAAACCACGGTGAGCACCATATTCAATTGGAGTAACTGCAGTTAAAAATAATTTAATTGCATTAATGTAGCGCCCATCAGATACATTTAAATGCCCATTATTTTGTGAAAACGCATCAATAATTGCATATAGTTTCTTTTCTTTTTCAGCTTGGTATTTCCAGTAAGAGTCCATAGTTAAGCGGAATGGATCTTCCCATTTATCCCAGTCATGAATTTTAATACCTTCAAACTGATCATAAGGATAAACTTTATCCATAGGTACATAGCTCGTATCCCATCCTAGATCTCGAGTCATTACCGCATATTTATCTTTCAAACTTAATTTTTTCTTTGCATCTGCATTAAACTTTATATTCATTTTTACTCTCCATGCGACCTTATCTATCAATAATCCATTGATTGAATTAATTATTGAAACCATCCGACTTTAAAATAATCTTCTGTCTCATCTATGCTTCCACCTAAACTAATTAAATTAATGTGAATTTCCTGAAGATCCCATTCCCTACCAATGATTTCTTCTACAGTTTCCTTTCTTATTTCTAGGCAACCCAAAGCATTGATTTTTACCAGTGCAGGCATATATTCAATCGATGCGTGGGGATTATCTTTTTCAATTGCCTCAACAATCGGGCGAGTATCGTCATTGGCTTGCAATGCAATAAAAACATGTTTTGACATATTAAATTGCTCCCTGATTTAAACCAATTTTGACCAAGCGCTGCTCAAAAAGCTCATCAAAAGTTTCGATTTCTAAACTTTCTAAATTCAATCCTTCAATCAAAGATTTCACGGAATCATGAGCTAATCCCTGCCATTTCTGAATCCAAGTCTTAAGCTGTTGCTGATTTTCTTCTGATTCATTAGCAATATTTTTTAAGACTGAATTTATCCACGGAGTTGTTTCATCAAACCAGTCAGACATAAATACCGTAATCATATCGAATGCTGTTGCACCATTCTCAAGCAGTTCATTTTCAATAAAATAGCGAACAAATGGATAGATATATCCATCAAAAACCAAATTTTGCGCAACAAATAATTCGGCCCAGTCTTCAAGGATGAACATCTCTTCTAAATTCTTACGTAGAGGTTGCCAGCAATCAGATACCAACCATTCTTGCTTAGCCAACTCGATTAAAGTTGTTTGATTATTATCGAGAAGTAAGCCTACACGCGTTAAGTACTGAGCCGTCCCAAGTCGATCCATTGTTGCGAACATGGTGGCATTGGTAAGCGTTGCTCCATAAGCATAACCAGTTATATAACTGTTGTTCATATTTGCTCCCCATTCGTAATGACGAAGTGGGAGTAGTAATTTCGTTACTTTGTTTAGAATTTCTTCAGAAATATTTCTTAATAAATCGTGTTTTTCAACAAGCGTAAAATTACTTTCTAAAATCTCTTGTTGTTTAGCTCGAGTTTGGGTATAAGCCCCATAATAAAATTGACGAGGATCTTTAAGCACGTACCAATCTTTCATTTGGATTACAGTACGGCCCTTATCGTAAAGATCAAATTCAGGCTGCCATAAAGGTTTGTAATGAAAATTAATTTCTTCCTGAATATCGTAGGTCGCTTCTTGATAACGTGAAGCTGGTTTATCACCAAATCTTTTTTCAATATAAGCATAAGTATTTCTTAAAGGCTTAACTGAAGATGTTTTAATATCAATTTGCATATAAATCTTCCTGATTTTTTAATAAAGACTAGAGTTTTTATTCTCTAATACCGGCCTGTCCAAATCGCCACTTCATGCGGTCATATTCAATCTTTGCAAAATCATCCGTACTTAGGTGCTGTACTTGATGGTGTGCGCAGAATTCTTCAAAAGCCTTGACTGGCATAATCATTTCTACAGCTAACTCTGGATCACCTATCGAAAATTCAAATTCGATATATTTGTCACGCTGAGTCCCTGTAACATGAATAAAGCAAGGAGGCTGTTCTACATTGAGTTGCTGCATACCAAAATCCTCATATTCTCCATAAGATTATTGCAACTTGCATGCCAATTTTATTTATTATTATTTTTCAAATATTTATGATTTTCTCTTTTTTATTTCATACAATGTTCTTTATCAAATTCTTAAGTCACAATGTATGACTTAAGAAAATTCTCAAGTGTTTTATATTTTCTCAGTTGTATAAGCACTTATAGATGATCAAAAAAAAAAGAAGCCAAAGCTTCTTTTTTTGATTTTCCAACTCGCATTGATAGCCCCTATAATTCAATCAACTGAACCGTACCGGGTTTGTCGGAGAGTTTTTTATTTAAGTTAGGCCACCTGACCTAACGGGTTAATCTTATCATAGTACATTGCTTCAAAATCAAAAGGTGATACATAACCTAGTGCACTATGTACACGCTCTTTATTGAACCAATCTACCCAATTTAGTGTCGCAAGTTGTACATCCGCTAAACCTTGCCAATCTGCTTTTAGATATTCAATCACCTCTGTTTTGTATAAGCCATTCACCGTTTCAGCCAAAGCATTATCGTATGAATCACCAGTCGTACCGACTGATGCTCGTAAATTTGCTGCTTCTAAACGATTGGTATAGCGAATGGAAAGATATTGCACACCTCTGTCGGAATGATGAATCACATTCTTTGGCATGCCTCGATCATGCAATGCTTGCTCCAATGCATCGAGCACCATATCTGTATTCATCCGTGTCGATACTTTCCATCCAACAATTGCTCGTGAGAACACATCAATAATAAATGCAGTATAAACCCAGCCTGAATTTGTTTGAATATACGTAAAGTCACTCACCCACAGTTGGTCAGGATGATCAGCAGTAAAATTACGTTTTACCAAGTCATCCGCTCGTTTTTGATCATCTCGGCTACGGGTGGTTTGTTTGTTCTTACCACGCCAAACACCTTTTATACCTAGCTTTTGCATTAATCGAGCAACAGTACAGCGCGCAATAATATAGCCTTCACGTTTCAGTTTTTGCCAGACTTTACGTACACCATACCGACCTGAACTTTCCTTCCAAATTCGTTTAATCTCCTCAGCATGATGCAAGTCATGTAAATCTCGCTTTGCTCGATGTTCTGGATTTTCACAGAGATCTAGAGTCCGGTAATAGGTTGAAGGTGCGATCGGTAAAATTCTACAAATCGCCTCGACTCCGTACAGCTCTTTATTATTATGGATAAAATCCACCATTATTTGTGTGGGCGGTCGAGCTCCGCCTGGGCGAAAAAAGCGGCTGCTTTACGTAGAATTTCATTGGCGCGTTGCAGTTCTTTATTTTCGCGTTCGAGTTGTTTGATACGTTCTTGGTCTGAAAGCTGCTGTACTTTAACTGGATTTTGTTTATCTAAATATTTTTGATACCAAACACGTAGTGTTTCAGGAGTACAACCCTTGCGCAGTATACTGCTCAGGGAGCAATAGCGGTGATCGCAGCCCAATTCGATGGATAATCTTTCTCGGATTCAATCAATAATTGAACCGCTCTTTCTCTGATTTCAGGGGTATATTTTACTTTTTTCATCGGGACATTCTCTCAGAAAGCTTGGTCTCCGACAAACCCGGTACGGTTCAAAAATCTTCCATTGATTTATTTATATCTGTTAAACCAGTCGCATTATGAAATGTAATATAAGTAGAAATTTCAGTATAAATGGTCATGATCTTTTCTAAATTTGAATATCTAAGCGTCTTCATTAATCAACCTTATTGATTATTAGTTTCTTCTTTTAAAGCTCTTTGTACTGTTGCTATCCCTACTTTAAACTTTTCTGCAACACCTCTAAATGTTGAATTTTCTTCAGCCATTGCTTTTCGTATTTCAACATAGTCAACCTTCCGCTTTCTTCCCTTATATAAGCCCTTCGCTTTGGCTTTTGCAATTCCTTCCTTTTGACGCTCACGGATCATGGAGCGTTCAAACTCTGCAAATGCAGCAAGCATCTGAAACGGCACTGTTGCAAATAGAGATTTGAGTCGATGAAGTTCCTTTTTAAAAGTGCTTAGAGACCGAAAACCCTGTTGATTAGACACACTTCACCTTGAGGCTGACCATAATAAAATGACGATGCTTGTCCTTTACGTAGTGCACGCATGACTTCAATACCTTTAATTGTGGCATAAGCCGTCTTCATAGATTTGAATCCTAATGTGGCCCTGATGATCCGCTTTAACTTACCATGATCACATTCAATGACATTATTTTTATACTTAATCTGCCTGTGCTCAATATCTACTGGACATTTTCCTTCTCGCTTTAACCGTGATAAAGCATGGCCATAGGTCGCTGCTTTATCTGTATTGATGACCCGTGGAATTTGCCATTTTTTCACCGTATTGAAGATCTTTCCTAAAAAACAATAGGCTGATTTACTGTTCCGTCTAGCGGAAAGGTAAAAGTCAATCGTATGACCACGTTGATCAACTGCACGATACAGGTAAGTCCATCGCCCCTTCACTTTGATATAAGTCTCATCCATATGCCATGAATGTAAATCTGTAGGATTACGCCAATACCAGCGTAAGCGTTTTTCCATTTCTGGAGCATAACGCTGAACCCAACGATAAATTGTGGTGTGGTCAACATTCACACCCCGTTCAGCGAGCATTTCTTGAAGTTCACGATAGCTGATGCCATATTTACAATACCAACGAACAGCCCAAAGAATGATTTCACCTTGAAAGTGCCGACCATGGAAGGGATTCATCTGCTGTATCTCGAAATAAATAAGATATTTAGCTTATCATGTCAGCCTATTTGCAACAGTGCCCGCGCAGGAAACGCAACCGTTCCAGTGTTTTGGCATCGAAAACGTTGTAGCCACCTTCGGTTCGCCAGGCGGGATGCAACAACCCGCGCATCAAGTAGTCGCGCACAACATGCACGCTTACGCCTGCATCTTCAGCAAGCTTCGAAATCGAGTAGGCATTCATGCCGTGTTTCGCTCGCTGTCTTCTAACAGCTTATGCGCGATCAGATGTCCGAGACCGAATGCATTCTCGACAGGCACGAGCTCTATCCCCGGGTGCGTCGAAGCCCATGCATTTGCAACAGAAGGCGATGCAAAAAAATGCACATGACAGCAAAAGGAACAGCGAATGTCGGGTGAAGCATCCGGCGTTAGCAGAGACACCATTGTTTCCGCCGGTTCAACCTGAAGCACTGCTTCTGGCGCAACTGTGAGCGTAATCGGCCTGCCGGTGGCAGCACAGCGCGACGTGACACGGGCTGTTTTGCCAATCAAAGCGGGAAACATCAAGGTGTCGAGCGCACACCAGGTGTATAAACGGCGGCCATCCACTTCAAAAACGTGAGGGGTTTCGCGTAGCGTCAGGCCCAGTCCAATGATATTGCCCTGCTCGTCATATTCGGTACCGGGCGCCGGCTCAAGTACAGTTGCAACCCTCTGCCCAGACCATCCGAGTGCGGTGCCGAGCGCTTCGCGTGACACAGGCCTTCCCATCACAAGCTGACGAAGCAGGGTGACGAAGAGGGTTGCGAACTCTTCTGGATGATTGCCAGATGAGAGGCTCTCGGCAATCTTTTTGGAATATATAGTCTTGTCCAATTTCCACCTCCAACATCCAAGCAGCGGTTACGCGGCATAAACCCACCCTTGGCGATTACATGCCGCGCTTTTCAAAGATCACGTCAGCGTGCGCTTTGCCGGCGTTTCCATTCCTGGACCAGCAATTGCGCTTGCTGCACCTGTTCGGGCTTCATTTGAGCCGCATAGTCGGCAATGACTTTTGCTGCCGTTGGTTCTCCTGACGCTGCTGCCAGACTCATCCACTTGTAGGCCTGAACCTGGTCGCGCGCGACCTCACCGAGCCCCTTCGCAAACAGTTGAGCCAGCCTGACTTGAGCCTGCGTGTGTCCCTGCTCGGCAGAGAGGCGGTACCACTTGAACGCCTGTGCATCGTCGGCAGGAGCCGCACGCCCTTTCTTATACATACCGTCGACTTCGCTTGCGTAGAGGCGCCCCAGGTTGAACTGCGCATCAGCTTCACCCTGCTCGGCCGCCCTGCGAAACCACTGGATCGATGCAGCATGGTCTTGTTTTACGCCCATACCGCATTTGTAGGCAAGACCCATGATGTTCTGCGCCATGGCATCGCCCGCCCTCGCTTTCTTTTCCCAGCCGTCGACGGTCTCCGGCGCCAATGTTTCGATCGCTGCTCCCAGCTTAGAAAAGTCGTAGGCCGCCAGCGCATTGTTTGACAAGCCAAACGCTGCAGTACCCGCCAACAGAATGGTTAAGCATGCACGGGTGCAACGTGCTGTTAGTCTAATATCGCAAAACATAAAAACTCCTCTGTCGCTCTTTTCGTGTCCTTGGTTTAGCCCGCACAGCACGATAGCTGTGTCACATCCTTCGAGAAAGTCTGTGCCACCAGTTTGAGACCTTCCACCATGGTGAGGTAGGTGAAAAGTTGGTTGGCAAGATCCTGGACGGTCATGCGAGCCCGGATGGCAATCGCGGCAGTCTGGATGATCTCGCCTGCTTCCGGTGTTACAGCCTGAACCCCAAGAATGCGTCCAGATTCAGCCTCAGCGACAAGCTTGATAAAGCCGCGCGTGTCGAAGTTGGCGAGTGCACGCGGCACATTGTCGAGCGTGAGAGTACGACTGTCGGTTTGCAGGCCGATGCGCTGGGCTTCTGCTTCACTGTAGCCAACCGTGGCAACTTGCGGATCAGTGAACACGACTGCCGGCATAGCGTCGAGATCGAGCGTTGCGTCGCCGCCTGTCATGTTGATACCGGCACGGGTGCCAGCGGCGGCTGCAACGTAGACGTACTGCGGTTGGTCGGTGCAATCGCCGGCTGCATAAATGTTCGGTGCGCTCGTTCGCATGCCTTTATCGATCACGATGCGATGTTGCGAGTCGAGCGCCACACCTGCTCGTTCAAGATCCAGGCTGGTGGTATTCGGTGCGCGGCCGGTAGCAACGAACAATTGATCCGCGCGCAACTCTCCCTGCGGGGTCGTGAGGATGAATTGGCGATCGGAATAGGTCACGGCACTTGCCTGTGTCTGTGTCAACACCGTGATGCCTTCCGCTCGGAAGGCAGCGGTCACGGCCTCGCCAATGGCAGGGTCCTCGCTCGCAAACAACGTGCGCCGCGCCAGGATCGTGACTTCGCTGCCCAGCCGTGCAAACGCCTGCGCCAGTTCCAGCGCTACTACTGAGGCACCGATTACTGCGAGCCGTTTCGGAATGGTCTCGCTAACCAGCGCTTCGGTGGAAGTCCAATAGGGGGTTTCTGCAAGACCAGGCAACGGCGGAATGGCTGCGCTCGCGCCGGTAGCAATGAGACAGCGGTCAAACGCCACTTCGTGCCAGTCCCCTTCTGCAGCTTCCACGATAAGCGTGTGGCCATCCTTGAAACGGGCGCTGCCTCGTACCAGATTGATTGACGGATTGCTTTCGAGGATGCTTTCATATTTGGCAATTCGCAGCTCGTCCACGCGCGCCTGTTGCTGGACAAGCAAACGGTCACGCGAGACAACAGGCGGCGTCGCAGTGAGCCCCACGTCAAAAGGACTTTCACGGCGCAGATGAGCGATATGGGCTGCCCGAATCATGATCTTGGAGGGAACGCAACCCACGTTGACGCAGGTGCCGCCGATAGTCCCGCGCTCGATCAGCGTGACCCGGGCACCGTTTTCCGCCGCTTTGAGCGCAGCCGCCACAGCGGCTCCGCCGCTACCGATAACCGCCACATGTAACTGACCGGCCAGCTCCTCCACCGCGCGGTCACCGCTCAGCCACTGGGCGGCTCTGCCAAGAAGTCCTGGCCGTTCAGCACTGCGCCTTTTGCTTTCCACTTCGTCTGCAGGCTTAGCACGATAACCAAGTGCCCCCACTGCCGTCACGAGTGCCGATACGTCAAGCCTATTGCCCGTGACCTGCGCCCTGTTCGCCGGATAATCGACAGACGCTCGTATCACGCCGGGAACCGCCAGCAGCGCGTCCTCAACGTGCTTTGTGCAACTTGGGCAAGTCATGCCCGCCACGCTCAGACCAACTTCGTTTAATTCTTGCATTTTGCTCTCTCTTTCATCCGTTATGCCCAAGCCGAGTCGTACAACGCCTCGGTAACTGGATCAGTTTTTCGCATCAGCGAACAGGCTCCGTACGTCATTTACAGGTTGTGCACGGAATGACTGACAGTAGAATCGCCAGAACAACATCTCTATCTGGCTCTGGCGACGCCGCCGTCATTTGATGCCTTATTTCTTCAGTTCAGAAGGGTAGCCCACGTCCGTCGTCGCCTTGTTCAATGCCTGGACGCTGGTTTTCGCATCGTCGAACGTCACAACAGCCAGCTTGGTTGCGTAGTCGACCTCGATCTTGCTAACGCCCTCTACCTTGCTCAGCGCCTTCTTCACGGTGATAGGGCAAGTCGCGCAGGACATTCCGGGAACGGACAACGTGACCGTCTGCGTGGCGGCCCAGGCAGGGACAGCGAAGGTAGCGGCAAGGGCAAGAGCGGTAAGCAGTTTTTTCATGATTTTTCCTCAATTAGTAGAACAGGGGCATTACATACGGGAACGTTAGTGCAACGACAACTAGCGCAGCCACAATCCAAAAGATGACTTTGTACGACGTCTTGGCTTGTGGGGCAGCGCATACATCGCCAGGCTCGCATGCTTGCGTAGTCCGGAAGATGCGGCGGTAGGCAAAGAACATTGCTATCAATGCCGCACCGAGAAAGATGGGGCGGTAAGGATCCAATGCCGCCAAGTTACTCATCCAAGCGCCGCTGAATCCCAACATGACCAACACCAACGGCCCCAGGCAGCAGGCCGACGCAAGAATGGCGGCCAGCCCACCAGCAAACAGGGCGCCGCGGCCTTTTTGCGGCTCAGACATAAATTCTCCTTTGCAAGATCCATCGAAAACATGATCGTACGTCCGGAGCTAAGTACGGAGTCAAGGACTTTGGAAAAACAGCGGCGGGTTCCGCCTGGCCCGTGGCGTGCACCCCTGGCGGCTACGGCCTGTTCGACGATGCTGCCTTGCAACGGCTGTGCTTCGTACGGGCGGCCTTCGAGGCGGGTATCGGCCTGGATGCGTTGGCGCAGCTGTGCCGGGCGCTGGATGCTGCGGACTCCGAGGAAGCGGCCGCGCAGCTTGCCGTGCTGCGCCAGCTCGTCGAGCGCCGCCGCCAAGCGCTGGCGAACCTGGAAGCCCAGTTGACTGAATTGGCGCATGGCGCGTCGGCGCTTCCTGTATGAATAGTCAGGAGCGCATTCCCCCCGACACACCCAAGCCGCTCAGCGGCTACCTTTGGGGCGCGCTTGCGGTGCTCACATGTCCCTGCCACCTGCCGGTGCTCGCCGTTGTACTCCCCGGCACAGGGGGCAGCTGGCTCCTCGGAAAGCATCGGGTCATCGCGGCAGTCGCCCTGACGGGGCTGTTCATCCTGTCCTTGGCACGAGGGATCCGCGCTTTCAGGCGAAGTGCCTGATCATCGCCGGGCAGGACCGAAGTGACTGCCTTGCAACGGTTACAGAGCCAGGTTGAGCGCTCCAAGCCAGGTATTGCAGCAGTGCTGCCTTCGATGGACCAGTCGGTGGCGGCAACTTTGCACGCTTTAGAAAGTCCGAGTGGTCGTGTGCTTCGCATCCTGGCGTTCCGCGGAACGCACCTATTTTATCGAATTAGGAGAGTGAATGATGAAACGATACAACCTTGTGATTATTGGCACCGGGACGGCAGCGATGGTCGCCGCGATGCGTGTGCGGGCTGCCGGATGGAGTGTTGCGGTGATTGATTTCCGCCCCTTTGGTGGCACGTGCGCACTGCGCGGGTGCGATCCCAAAAAAATGCTCGTAGGCGGCGCCACCGCGGCGGACCACGCCCGTCGCATGCATGGCAAAGGCATTGCCGGCGAGACCCGTATCGACTGGCCGGCCCTGATCGCCTTCAAGCGGACTTTTACCGATCCCATTCCAGAAAAGCACCGGCAGCGTTACGCCGACAAGGATATAGATACCTATCATGGGCTTGCCCGCTTCACCGGCCGCCAAACGCTTGATGTCGAAGGCGAGCCGCTGGAGGCCGAGTACATCCTGATCGCCTCGGGAGCGGAGCCGATGAAGCTCGGCATCGCGGGCGAGGAGCACCTGATCACCCACGAGGAATTTCTTGAATTGGAGACCCTGCCGCGCCGGATCATTCTCGTCGGCGGTGGCTTTATCGCCTTCGAGTTTGCGCATACCGCACGGCGCGCAGGCGCCGAAGTCACCGTACTCGAGCAGGCTTCGCGCGTGCTCGGGCCATTTGACCCAGACCTTGTCGGGTGGCTGGTGGAGAAGTCTCGCGATCTCGGCATTGACGTGCGCACCGGGACCGCCGTCGAGACCATAGACCGGGACGGTGGCAGCTTCACCGTCCGTGCCGCTGCACATGGGAACTTGGAGACGTTCCAGGCAGACCTCGTTGTGCATGGCGCCGGCCGCGTGCCCGCGCTCGACGCGCTCGACCTGGACGCCGCCGGGGTGGCGCACGAGCGGGGCCGGATCAAGCTCAACGAGTTCCTGCAGAGTGTCTCTAATCCGGCGGTGTATGCGGCCGGCGACGCCGCGCAAGTGGGCCCACCCCTGACGCCGGTGTCGAGCCACGATGGCAAGGTGGTTGCGTCGAATCTGCTGAACGGGAACCACCAAGAGCCGAACTACACTGGGGTGCCGAGCGTGGTCTTCACGATCCCGCCCCTTGCCGCCGTGGGACTAGGCGAAGCTGAGGCGCGCCGGCAAGGCTACAAGTTCCGCATGCAGAGCGAAAAGGCATCCGACTGGTTCACGGCGCGTCAGGCCGCAGAGCCTGCTTATGGATTCAAGGTGCTCATCGACGAGGAAACTGACCGGGTGCTCGGCGCACATCTACTGGGCCCGCATGTGGATGAGGTGATCAACATCTTTGCTCTCGCAATACGCCATGGCCTCACGGCGGAACAGCTCAAGACGACGATGTTCGCCTATCCCACCGGTGCGTCGGACATTGGATATATGTTGTAGTCCGGCCGTAAATCCGACACGGGCCAGGAGCGGCCGTGATATATCGGCCGATAGGCGTCAGATTGAGGCATACCCTAACCTGATGTCAGGATGCCCCGAATTGATCAGTCAGGATAGAGTCCGTTTCGTGATTTCTTGAAAGATGCCGCGAAGGGTCATAGAGTTTCCCTGACACTTTCGCCTCTTGGAGACTCATCTTGCACGGTCAACGCATGGGCTATATCAGGGTCAGCAGTTTCGACCAGAACCCAGAACGCCAACTCGACAACGTCCAGGTGGATAAGCAGTTCATCTACAAGGCTTCGGGGAAGGACACCCTGCGGCCGCAGCTCGATGCCATGCTGTCATTCGCGCGCGAGGGTGACACTGTGGTGGTGCACAGCATGGATCGCCTTGCCCGCAACCTAGACGACCTGCGCCGCCTGGTGCAGCAGCTCACCAAGCGCGGCATCCGCATTGAGTTCGTCAAGGAGTGCCTCAGCTTCACTGGCGAGGATTCGCCGATGGCGAACTTACTGCTGTCGGTAATGGGAGCGTTCGCTGAATTCGAGCGGGCGCTGATCCGCGAGCGGCAGAGAGAGGGGATCGCGCTGGCCAAGCAGCGCGGCACTTACCGTGGCCGTAAGATGGCGCTTGTGGACGACCAGGTTGTCGAGCTACGCCGCCGCGCCGGTGCCGGCGAGCAGAAAGCCACGCTTGCGCGCGAGTTCGGCATCAGTCGCGAGACGCTGTATCAATACCTGAAAGTGGCGCCAACGGCTTAACCCGGTTTTCCGTTCCACTGCACCTCAGACCCCAGGAAGACCGCGCGGCCTTCATCGCCGCGGTGGACAAGGCAAGCCACCATGTCGAACGTCAACCGACTAAAAGCGCTTCACCCTCAAACCAATCTCCTTGATTCAAACCCGACCGCCTTGGACACTTTTACTTCACGACTGCAAGCTCTGGACACTTTTGCTTCTTTAAATCGGACACTTTCACTTCAACGAACGAAAATGGCCGGAATCTCGGCCGATGATCGTTCTGCTTAGCGTACGTTTTTTTCCGAATTCTGCGACGCCCCCTTATACAAGAAATTTAACGGATAAAGAGCAAAATAATATTCAGGCAGGGATTCAGTATAAAACCATTCATTTAACCGATGAATACTTTTCCCCGTTAATTATCCGCAAGGCATTAATGTCAGCAGAAAACAATTTCTTTCGATTTAATCATCTGAAAAATCACATTGTTGGGATAAAAAGTATTGATGAATTGATCGAAAAGTATCTACCTTTATATGAAATTAAATATTCGTATTCAGAAGGTAAGGACATTAACCAACTTGAAGCGCATGAAAAACTGCAATTATTGGTCGGTGTGATTTTACCCGAAGTGCGTAAAGCCATAGATCGGCACATGCCACAGATAGAGGTGGTCCCACATGTTTGAACAACTAAAAGCTTATTTATAAGTGATACTCTGCTCTAGTTAAGCTACCTTATTTTGTTGTGGTAGCTGGTCATAGTAAAACTCATCTGGAGTCATTTTGTCCAGACTCGAATGAGGTCGTTTCAAATTATAAAATTCAAAATATGCGTTTAATTGCTTCTTCGCATCCAAAACATTGCTGTAGGCTTTGAGATACACCTCTTCATATTTAACGCTCCGCCATAATCGTTCAACCATCACATTATCAACCCATCGACCTTTACCATCCATACTGATTTGAATGCCATTTGATTTCAATACATCAATAAATGCATCACTGGTAAACTGACTGCCTTGGTCTGTATTAAATATTTCAGGTCGACCATATTTTTCAATAGCTTCATTTAATGTTTCTATGCAAAATGTAACCTCCATACTAATCGATACTCTATGCGCAAGTACCTTGCGGCTATGCCAATCAATCACAGCACATAAATAAACAAAGCCTTTTGCCATAGGGATATACGTTATATCCGTAGACCACACTTGATTACTGCGCTGAATAGCCAATCCTTTGAGCAGATATGGATATTTGCGGTGAGCTTGATTAGCCTGGCTTAAATTTGGTTTGCAATATAACGCATTAATGCCCATTTTCTTCATTAAAGTACGTGTATGACGTCGTCCTATATGATGTCCTTGACGATTCAACAAATCACGCATCATACGGCTACCTGCAAAAGGGTATTGCATATGTAACTCATCCATACACCGCATCAGCTTCAGATCTGATGCACTCACAGGTTTTGGGCGATAGTAATAACAACCACGGGAGACTTTCAGCAGCTGAGCTTGCTTAGATACTGAAATCTGAAGTGAGTCATCGATTAACTTTTGTGGTTGAAGCGGCCCAGTTTCTTCAACACACCTTCTAAAAAATCAATTTCTAATGCCTGCTCACCGATTTTTGCATGTAGTTTTTTTAGATCGATGGGTGGTTCTGTTGGAGCTTTTGATTGATCGAAAGCTTGCGAGGAAGCTGAAATCAGTTGATTTTTCCAGTCGATAATTTGGTTTTGATGAACATCAAATTCAGCACTCAATTCAGCAAGTGTTTTTTCTGCTTTAATCGCAGCAAGTGCTACCTTAGCTTTAAAATCATTTGAATGATTTCTTCTTGGTCTACGTGCCATAAAATACTCCATATATTGATGTTTATAACATCATTTGGGGAGCAAAATATCACTTATAGGTGTTGTTCAAATTTCCTGATCCACCTCTGATTACAGGAAGTCATATTTTTAGACCTAAATCACTATCCTCTATCTTTCAGCAAGAAAAGAACATCTACTTGGTTTCGTTCCCTATCCAAGATTCAGATGGTGAAACGAGTGATCATGCACCTGATGAACGTGCAAAACCACAGTCAAGCCATGACAACCCCGATCTACAGTTTGATGTTGAAACTGCCGATTGGTACGCCTACAGTGAAAACTATGGCACAAGTGAAGAAAAACGCTTTGTTAAGTTTGTTGCAACTCAAATTGACGAGCTTAAATCACGCTACAAGGGTGCAGAGATTTACCTGATACGGAATGAACTCGATTATTGGTTGTTTAGCCCTAAAGATGGTCGTAGATTCAGCCCTGACTACATGCTGATCATTAATGATGCTGAAAATAGTGAAATGTACTATCAATGCTTAATTGAGCCTAAAGGTGGTCATTTGCTTGAAAAGGATACTTGGAAAGAGGAAGTATTGATTAGTTTGGATGATGAAAGCCAAATTGTTTTTGATGCAGATCAAGATGATTCACAAAACTATGTTGAGTTCTTAAATGAAGTTAAAGAGCATGGTTATAAGGAAGTTAAATGTTTAGGCTTCAAATTCTACAATACCGAACCACGATCTGAATCAGATTTTGCTATTGATTTTCACAATAGGATGCCGAGTTAATCTAGGTTTCTCACTGTAACCTGCTGATTATTATCTTTTTGTGAAGTTGCTACATAATATTGTTTTTATTGCTTAAAATTATATTCCGATGCTTGGTCAAAACTGCAAGTATGCAGTCTTGACCAGGCATCTAGGGGTCGTCTCAGAATTCGGAAAATAAAGCACGCTAAGGCGTAGTCACCCCGTGACTCCCCCGCGCCGATGCAGCGAGCTTCGTTCCGTCTTGCAGTGACGCAATCAGCGGGCAGGAAACGTTCCCTTTCCGCGCATGGCAGGCGCACATCAGTTCAGACAGCACGGCCTCCATGCGTGCCAAGTCGGCCATCTTCTCGCGCACATCCTTGAGCTTGTGCTCGGCCAGACCGCTGGCTTCCTCGCAATGGGTGCCATCCTCCAGCCGCAGTAGCTCGGCGATTTCGTCCAGGCTAAAGCCCAGCCGCTGGGCCGATTTCACGAACCGCACTCGTGTTACATCCGCCTCGCCATAGCGGCGAATGCTGCCATAGGGCTTGTCTGGCTCCGGCAGCAGGCCCTTGCGCTGGTAGAACCGGATGGTCTCCACATTGACCCCGGCCGCCTTGGCAAAAACGCCAATGGTCAGATTCTCAAAATTAATTTGCATATCGCTTGACTCCGTACATAACTACGGAAGTAAGCTTAAGCTATCCAAACCAAATTTGAAAGGACAAGCGTATGTCTGAACCACTAAACGGGCGCGGCGCGCTCTTCGCCGGTGGGCTGGCCGCCATTCTTGCGTCGGCCTGCTGCCTGGGGCCGCTGGTTTTGATCGCCTTGGGGTTCAGCGGGGCATGGATCGGCAACCTGACGGTATTGGAGCCGTATCGGCCGATCTTCATCGGCGCGGCGCTGGTTGCACTGTTCTTTGCCTGGCGGCGCATCGTCCGACCGACCGCAGCCTGCAAGCCGGGCGAGGTGTGCGCGATTCCGCAAGTGCGCACCACCTACAAGCTCATTTTCTGGTTCGTCGCCGTGTTGGTCTTGGTCGCGCTTGGTTTTCCCTACGTCATGCCATTTTTCTACTAATCAGGAGTTCATCATGAAAAAGCTGTTTGCCTTCCTCGCTCTCGCCGCTTTCGTTGCCCCCGTGTTCGCCGCCACTCAGACCGTCACGCTGTCCGTGCCTGGCATGACCTGCGCCTCTTGCCCGATCACTGTCAAGCACGCGCTTTCCAAGGTTGAGGGCGTGAGCAAGACCGACGTAAGTTTCGACAAGCGCCAGGCCGTCGTCACCTTCGACGATGCCAAGACCAACGTCCAGAAGTTGACCAAGGCGACCGAGGACGCGGGCTATCCGTCCAGCCTCAAACGCTGATCCGTTAACCGAACTCGGGAGCGACACATGGGACTCATCACGCGCATCGCTGGCAAAACCGGCGCGCTCGGCAGCGTCGTTTCCGCGATGGGCTGCGCCGCCTGTTTTCCTGCCATCGCCAGCTTTGGCGCGGCCATCGGACTGGGCTTCTTGAGCCAGTACGAGGGGCTATTCATTGGCATCCTGCTGCCGATGTTCGCCGGCATCGCGTTACTCGCCAATGCTATCGCTTGGCTCAATCATCGACAGTGGCGACGCACGGCGCTCGGCACGATAGGCCCGATCTTGGTGCTGGCAGCGGTGTTTTTAATGCGGGCTTACGGCTGGCAGAGCGGTGGACTGCTCTATGTCGGCCTGGCCTTGATGGTTGGGGTGTCGGTCTGGGATTTCATCTCGCCAGCACATCGCCGCTGCGGGCCGGACAGCTGTGAATTGCCAGAACAACGTGGCTGACGGCAACAGCCGTAGCCACCACAGAAAAGGAAAAATACATGACCCATCTAAAAATCACCGGCATGACCTGCGACTCGTGCGCGGCGCACGTCAAGGAAGCGCTGGAAAAAGTACCCGGCGTCCAATCTGCCATAGTGTCCTATGCCAAGGGCGCGGCCCAGCTCGCCCTTGATCCAGGCACAGCGCCGGACGCACTGACCGCCGCCGTGGCTGGCCTGGGCTACAAAGCGATGCTCGCCGATGCCCCGCCGGCCGACAAGGGCAGCGGCGGCGAGCGCCCGTTGCAAGTCGCCGTGATCGGCAGCGGTGGAGCCGCGATGGCGGCAGCACTGAAGGCCGTCGAGCAAGGCGCGCAGGTCACGCTGATTGAGCGCGGCACCATCGGCGGCACCTGCGTCAACGTCGGTTGTGTGCCGTCCAAGATCATGATCCGCGCCGCCCACATCGCCCATCTGCGCCGGGAAAGCCCATTCGACGGCGGCATGCCACCCACACCGCCGACGATCTTGCGCGAGCGGCTGCTGGCCCAGCAGCAGGCCCGTGTCGAAGAACTCCGTCATGCCAAGTACGAAGGCATCCTGGACGGCAATTCAGCCATCACCGTTCTGCACGGTGAAGCGCGTTTCAAGGACGACCAGAGCCTTATCGTTAGTTTGAACGAGGGTGGTGAGCGCGTCGTGATGTTCGACCGCTGCCTGGTCGCCACGGGTGCCAGTCCGGCCATGCCGCCGATTCCGGGCCTGAAAGAGTCACCCTACTGGACTTCGACCGAGGCCTTGGTCAGCGACACCATTCCCGAACGCCTGGCCGTCATCGGCTCGTCGGTGGTGGCGCTGGAACTGGCGCAAGCCTTCGCCCGGCTGGGTAGCCAGGTCACGATCCTTGCGCGCAGCACGCTGTTCTTCCGCGAAGACCCTGCCATCGGCGAGGCCGTCACAGCCGCCTTCCGTGCCGAAGGAATCAAGGTACTGGAACATACGCAAGCCAGCCAAGTCGCCCATGTGGACGGCGAATTCGTGCTGACCACTGGACAGGGCGAAGTGCGCGCCGACAAGCTGCTGGTC
This sequence comes from Acinetobacter defluvii, assembly GCF_001704615.3. NCBI lineage: Bacteria > Pseudomonadati > Pseudomonadota > Gammaproteobacteria > Moraxellales > Moraxellaceae > Acinetobacter > Acinetobacter defluvii. The sequence continues at coordinate 298,845 of NZ_CP029396.2, read as the reverse complement.
GCCACCGGCCGGACACCGAACACGCGCAGCCTGGCATTGGAAGCGGCGGGGGTAGCCGTCAATGCGCAGGGGGCCATCGTCATCGACAAGGGCATGCGCACCAGTAGCCCGAACATCTACGCGGCCGGCGACTGCACCGACCAGCCGCAGTTCGTCTATGTGGCGGCAGCGGCCGGCACTCGTGCGGCCATTAACATGACCGGCGGCGACGCCGCCATCAATCTGACCGCGATGCCGGCCGTGGTGTTCACCGACCCGCAAGTGGCGACCGTGGGCTACAGCGAGGCGGAAGCGCACCACGATGGCATCGAAACCGACAGCCGCACGCTGACGCTCGACAACGTGCCGCGTGCGCTTGCCAACTTCGACACACGCGGCTTCATCAAGCTGGTCATTGAGGAAGGTAGCGGACGGCTCATCGGCGTGCAGGCGGTTGCCCCGGAAGCGGGCGAACTGATCCAGACGGCTGTTCTCGCCATTCGCAACCGCATGACGGTGCAGGAACTGGCCGACCAGTTGTTCCCTTACCTGACGATGGTCGAGGGGTTGAAGCTCGCGGCGCAGACCTTCAGCAAGGACGTGAAGCAGCTTTCCTGCTGCGCCGGGTAATCGGAATCAAATCACCAAACCCCAAGGAGCCAAACAACTATGGAAACATCAACCTTCGTCAAAGAAATCGCGGAGCGTTTCTCGGTTATCAACCGACTACATCCCACTGAACTCTTGCTTCCGCTTCTTCGCGAGATTGCCAAGGGAAGTCCCGTCTCGCGGAAAACGCTCGCGACCGTGCTCGACTGGCCGGCCGACAGAGTCGCGGCAGCACTCGATCAGGTCCCCAGCACCGAGTATGACGACGACGGCAATATTGTCGGCTATGGCCTTACGCTGCGCGAAACCCCGCATACCTTTGAGATTGACGGCCAACGTCTCTACACGTGGTGCGCCCTAGACGTATTAATATTCCCGGCTTTGCTCGGCAGGAGCGCGTACGTCTCCTCGCGCTGCCCTACAACGGGTGAAGAGGTATCGCTTACGGTGGCGCCAGATGGGCTGCACCGGCTCGAACCGGCGAGCGCAGTTGTGTCACTGGTGCGACCAAATGCGTCATCCGACATTCGCTGCTCCTTCTGCTGCCACGTCCACTTTTTTGCCAGCGCCGCTGCCGCTGACGATTGGGTCGCGCAGCATGAGGGTGCCGAAGTTGTGGGCGTCGAAGAGGCCTTTCGCCTTGGGCAAGAGCTTGCTCGACAGCTGTCATCGCCTAGCGGGACGTAACTGTCCTGTGCTGCGCAGGGTGAGGAAAAGGAGGTGTTCAGTGAGCGCTTATACAGTTTCCCGCTTAGCACATGACGCGGGCGTGAGTGTGCATATCGTGCGCGACTACCTGCTGCGTGGATTGCTGCGGCCGGTGGCGTGCACCCCAGGCGGCTACGGCCTGTTCAACGATGCCGCCTTGCAACGGCTACGCTTCGTGCGGGCCGCCTTCGAAGCGGGCATCGGCCTGGATGTGCTGGCGCGGCTGTGCCGGGCGCTGGATGCTGCGGACGGTGACGGTGCGTCTGCGCAGCTTGCCGTGTTGCGGCAACTCGTCGAGCGTCGGCGCGAGGCCCTGGCCAGCCTCGAAATGCAACTGGCCGCCATGCCAACCGAACCGGCACAGCACGCGGAGAGTCTGCCATGAACAGCCCAGAGCACTTGCCGTCTGAGACGCACAAACCGATCACCGGCTACTTGTGGGGCGCGCTGGCCGTGCTCACCTGTCCCTGCCATTTGCCGATTCTCGCCATTGTGCTAGCCGGCACGACGGCCGGCGCGTTCATCGGGGAGCACTGGGGTATTGCAGCCCTCACGCTGACCGGCTTGTTTGTCCTGTCTGTGACGCGGCTGCTGCGGGCCTTCAAGGGAAGATCATGACCGCTTCCCAGCCAGCCGAGAGTGGGCAGCTTTGAGCTTCGCTACCAATCTGGAGGAGTACCACCATGAACGCAAACGCCCCGAACACTGCCAGTTGCACCACCTGCTGCGTATGCTGCAAAGAAATTCCGCTCGATGCCGCCTTCACCCCGGAAGGCGCGGAATACGTCGAACATTTCTGCGGGCTGGATTGCTATGAACGCTTCCAGGCACGCGCCAAGGCCGCGACAGAATCTGACATTGCGCCTGTCCCTGGCGGTTCGCAGCCGTCAGATTGAGGCATTCTTCAAATTAACATAGGGACTGGCTTTGTTGCATAAAGGTTTGAAAGATAGAGCGATCCTAATTGAGCCAAATTCAAGTGACAACTTGGGTGTGAGGGCGCCCCAATTCTGTGAATTTGTTCAAGACGGCTACGCGTGCATGAATCTCATTCACCTGACTAGGAAAACTCCTTGCTGTTAATTTATCGCCTAATAATTTGATGCAATGCATCTTGGTTTCCACCAAACTTCGACGATGATAACCAGACCACTTTTTCCAAAGTGACCTTCCTAGCAGTTTGACTGTTTTCAATAACTCATTTCGTTCTATAGACCTGACTTGCTGATCTTTCCAAGGCTTTGCATTCTTCCTGGGTGGAATGACCGCATGTGCATCACGATTTAAAATGACTTGTCGGCAGTGCTTTGTGTCATAAGCACCATCTGTATAGACTGAATCAATTCGTTCATCCAAGGGAACTTGAGAAAGTAAATCTTCGAGCACTTGTGAATCGCTGACATTATTTGTCGTGAGTTGTACTGCACGTATTTGAAGGGTTTCAGCTTCTATAGCAATATGGAGCTTACGCCATTGGCGACGATATTCAGATCCATGTTTCTTGCATTTCCATTCACCTTCACCTAGAAACTTCAAGCCAGTAGAGTCCACGAGTAGATGCAGACCATCTCTACTTTTTTGGTAGCTAATTGTAATATCTGAATAGCCACTGATTTTGTAGGCACCTTTCAGTCCATCTAGTGACTAATTAATTTGTTTTAAATACCGATAGACAGCCTGTCTACTGATACCAAACGCTTTTGCCAGATCAACTTTTGATGAATACTTCCCTTCTTTCCAGGCTTGCAGTAATGCTTTAGCTTGATCTGGATTCAATTTATGGACACGACCTTTATATTTGCCCTGAGCTGCTGCGATCTTAATCCCTTCTTTCTGACGTTCTAAGATAATTTCCCGCTCGAATTGAGCAAAAGCACCCATCAGTTGCAGCATCAAATTATCCATCGGCGTGGATTGGGCAGTAAAAGTAATATTCTCTTTTACAAACTGGATGGCGATCCCTCTTTTGACCAGTTTATCTACTTCAGTGACCAAATCTTTTAGACTTCGTGCAAAACGATCCATGGAATGTACAATCACCCTATCCCCTTCCCGGACATAGTTCAACATTTCTTGAAATTTCGGTCGGTCGGTATTTTTAGGCACTGTTGCAAATAGAGATTTGAGTCGATGATGTTCCCTTTAAAAAGTGCTTAGAGACCGAAAACCCTGTTGATTAGACACACTTCACCCTGAGGCTGACCATAATAAAATGACGATGCTTGTCCTTTACGTAGTGCACGCATGACTTCAATACCTTTAATTGTGGCATAAGCAGTCTTCATAGATTTGAATCCTAATGTGGCCCTGATGATTCGCTTTAACTTACCATGATCACATTCAATGACATTATTTTTATACTTAATCTGCCTGTGCTCAATATCTACTGGACATTTTCCTTCTCGCTTTAATCGTGATAAAGCATGGCCATAGGTCGCTGCTTTATCTGTATTGATGACCCGTGGAATTTGCCATTTTTTCACCGTATTGAAGATCTTTCCTAGAAAACTATAGGCTGATTTACTGTTCCGTCTAGCGGAAAGGTAAAAGTCAATCGTATGACCCCGTTGATCAACTGCACGATACAGGTAAGTCCATCGCCCCTTCACTTTGATATAAGTCTCATCCATATGCCATGAATGTAAATCTGTAGGATTACGCCAATACCAGCGTAACCGTTTTTCCATTTCTGGAGCATAACGCTGAACCCAACGATAAATTGTACTGTGATCCACATTTATGCCTCGTTCAGCGAGCATTTCTTGAAGTTCACGATAGCTGATGCCATATTTACAATACCAACGAACAGCCCAAAGAATGATTTCACCTTGAAAGTGCCGACCGTGGAAGGGATTCATCTGCTGTATCTCGAAATAAATAAGATATTTAGCTTATCATGTCAGCCTATTTGCAACAGTGCCTCTCTAATTAGTAATATTGTAGTTTCAAGCTTGAGTACAACAGGTATTTTTTTGATAATAGATGTAGAAAAGTAGTGGAATTTTAAAGTTTTTAAACAATAGAAATTTAATAACATGAATTGATTATGGATTTACCAACTCTTAAATTTTTTAACTGATATTATTGTTATATAAGATATTTTGGTTCTTTAAGATTAATTACTAATAATTGTTAAAAAATTATCGATTTAAGGTTGTTAGGGTGCTTTATGGCTAGACCTCTAAGAAAGGTTAATAGGGAAGGTGTTTTATACACTCGGCGTAGTATTGTTGAATGTGAGATTGATGAACTAGAAAAAATCAGTCATGAGGAGATTGTTGCCAGAAGTATTATTTGGCCAAAATCAATTGAGGGTTTTATATCAAGTGAAACATTGCTCTATTTTATTCGAAATACTGATAATTCTTGGCTTCGTGAAAAGTTACTCCTAGCTCTCTTAGAAAGAATACATCGTAATCTTCCTAAACCTCATAGCCTAGATGGAAGAACTTCTTCCTTAAGTAATATGGAAATCCGCGATAAAGTTCGTGATGATTTTATCGATTTACTATTAGTGGATCAGGATAGTTATGAGGAGCGTCTTGATTATTTTGAAGTCAACTTTAACAGCGCATTAGCTAAAGACCGAGTTGATGCACAAAATAAAATTCAAAATAAAGATAATCTCACTCAAGGATTATATGGTGAAGATGAAAATATCTTACCAGAGGTTGAAAATGCGTTAGAACCCTATGATCCTTTTGATGCAAATGAACTTGACAAAGAATATTACCGACGAAGTCTACATGAGGCGATTAATGTTTTATCACCACTTCAGCAACGTATTGTCGTAATGTGGTGTCACGATATACCCATTATTTCGAAAGATCCCAATGAAATGACAATCACTAAAACGTTGAAGAAGTCAGATAAAACTATTCGCACGCACCGTGATTTTGCGCTTGCAATATTGCGTAAACAACTAGAAAATAAGGAGAAATTTTAATGAGAGATCAAAATATTTCTCGTGAGGATGTACTGAGAGACTTCTCAGTAGAATTTGATTCTAGTAAAGATATCTTACTAAAGTATCTCATAGAGTTTCCTGAATATTCTAATGAATTAGTCGATCTGTCACTCGAGCTGTCTCGTGAAATTGATGACTGTGTACCACTTACCCCAGATGATGAAATAAGTATTGAGTCTGCTTTGGATCGATTTCGTAGGGGGCTTACCCAGCAATCGGAACAAATAGATATACCTCCACAGCGTTTCTCAAATGCAGCAAAGTTATTAAATCTTCCCAAACAAGTTTTAATGGCTTTTGGAGTAAGAAGAGTTGAACTGTCATCTGTTCCATTACATTTTATTAATAGGCTTGCGATAGTTCTACAGGTAACGACTGCTCAGTTGAAGGCCTTTCTTGCACTACCACCACAAGCACAACATAGCCGAAGTTATAAATCTAATGTAAAACCAACTGCGCCAAGCAAGGTATCTTTCGAAAAGATTCTTCATGATGCACTTATTCCAGAAGAACGAATTCAAGAGATAATAAATAGAGACGAATGATATGGATGCTATCGAGATCGCTCGCCAGCGCGCTGACAAACTACATCATGAGGCTGTAGGCAGAGGGCTAGATCCTTGGAACTCTTATGCTTTTGCTGTTGCTGAAGCTGCGTTTCGAGATATTGACGTAGAGAAGTGTTTACAATGTTCCGATGAATTAAATGGCGCACGGGCGTTCTTTGATAGCACATATAGATTAATTACACATGAGGATTTTGGTTCATCTTTTGAACAGGCATTTCTTGTAGCGCATGAAATTGGTCATGTTGAGCTAGGAGATGATACACAAGATGAATATGTTATTAGTATTGACCCTAGCCGTACAGCAGAATCTGAACTATCAGGAATAAGTCGCGTTGTGGATTATAACCATCGACAACGACGTGAAGTTCAGATGGATCTTTTCGCCCGAGAATTCTTGCTTCCGCGTTCAGTTGTTAAAAAAATGCATCTTGAATGCCATATGACTTGTAGTGATATCGCTAGTAAGCTCGGAGCACCTTTTGAGGTTGTTGCACAGCAAATGCTTGATGCAATGCTGTTGCCTATGGTTGAAAATAAACCACAAGAAATTGATCCAGAGATGCCTCTCAATGAAAAGCAGAATGATGCAGTAAATCATAGAGGTTCTGCTTTTTTACTTCAGGCTGGTCCAGGTACAGGTAAGACTCGAACTCTCATAGCAAGAGTTGAAAGTTTGCTGAATGAAGAGGTTGATCCTCGACGGATATTGTTATTAACCTTCTCGAATAAAGCAGCTGCGGAAATATCAGAACGTATCGCACGAAAGCAGCCCCATGAGGCAGCGGCTCTTTGGATAGGGACTTTTCATGGGTTTGGCCTTGATCTGCTTCGTCGATTTCATGATTTATGTGATTTACCAGCGGAACCCCGCTTAATGGATCGTTCAGAGGCTGTAGAACTTCTGGAAGAGGAGTTCTTACGTCTTAATTTAAATCATTATCGTGATTTGTACGATCCTTCTCAAAATATTGTCGATATTTTGAATGCTATTTCCCGGGCAAAGGATGAGGTGATAGATGCATTACAGTACCGAATTCTTGCAGAGAATATGCTAGCAAAGGCCAGTAGTGCAGAAGAACGTGAAACTGCTGAACGAGCATTAGAAGTTGCTGTAGTATACGAAGCTTATGAAAAGATAAAGAAACAAGAAAATTGTTTAGATTTTGGTGATTTAGTGATGCTACCAGTACAACTGCTGGAGGCTAATGCAGAGTTACGTCAACAGTTGCAGCATGATTATCTGCATGTATTGGTGGATGAATATCAGGATGTTAATAGGAGCAGTATCAGGTTATTAAAGGCTCTCAAACCATATGGTGATAATCTTTGGGTCGTTGGTGATGCAAAGCAGTCAATTTATCGGTTTCGTGGAGCCTCGTCATTTAATATATCGCGTTTTTGCGTGGATGATTTTCCCGGGAGTGTAGGTCAATCACTGAAAATTAATTACCGCTCTGCTTCAGAGATCGTGACATCATTTTCAAGCTTTGCATCAGATATGAAAACAGGCGGTACACACAGTGCTCTTACTGCAAATCGCCCTGCATCAGGTTTTCTTCCGGAAATACGAACAGTAGAAAGTGGTGACCTGGTAAGTTCCGCTTTAGCTGAATCAATTAATAAAATGTGTGATCTTGGTTTTAAGTATCGAGATCAAGCAGTTTTGTGTCGGGGAAATGACAAGCTCTCAGAATTAGGGCGGGATCTGGAACGATTGGGAATTCCGGTATTATTTCTGGGTAGCTTATTTGAGCGACCAGAAATTAAAGACCTTATAGCATTGGTCTCTATTTTGACAGATAAACGCGCTTCCGGATTGATTCGTATTGCATGTTGTACAGAATTTAAGATGCCAATGGAAGATGTCACTCAAATTCTAGAGCATCTACGCACAAGCGAAAGAGAACTTTGTGACTGCGACATATCATTGTTAGCTTTATCCCCAGAGGGATTATCTTCACTTGAAAAATTAAAAAATGTACTACAGGGTTTTAGTAATCACTCACACCCTTGGAATGTTTTAGCGACTGTGCTTTTCGATCGCACACGAATGATAGCTGAAATTGCAACATCAGAGTCTGTTGGAGGGAAAGCTGAAGGAATTGCTATTTGGCAGTTTATGAATTTTGCTCGGCAACAACTTAAAGGTAGTGCCTTTCCCATAGTAAAAATGATAATGCGAATACGTCGTTTACTTAAGCTTAACGATGATCGTGATCTCAGTCAGCTTCCGACAGCGGCCCAAAATATTGATGCAGTCAAATTGATGACGATTCATAGTTCAAAAGGTCTTGAGTTTCCTGTTGTTCATTTAAGTGGGGTTAATAAAGATACACTACCTGGCTCATATAGACGGACAAAATGTCCACCACCTGAGGGTATGGTTGCTGGTGGTAAAGGTTCATCTAATGATGTAGCCAGAGAAGCTCACGACAATGAGCAAGAATGTCTTTTTTACGTAGCAATGTCACGTGCACGAGAAAGACTATTTTTTTATGGTGCAAGGACTAAAGGTCAGAAAAAAATCCAACGTCCACTTTCTGGTTTTTTGGAAAGGATTGGCCCTGTTTCGCACATAAAAACTCTCCCAGTATTACAATTACCAATAGCGCCGGAAAGTATCCCATTAGTAGTGGAATTTCAGGGAGATGTAAGTTTCAGTGCTAATGCTTTAGATTTATATGATAGGTGCCCTAGACGGTTTCTATATACTCATCTTTTATGCATTGGTGGTCGTAGACAAGAAACTGCATTCATGCAAATGCATGAAGCAGTACGCGATGTATTTCAAGCATTAATTGGCTTAGATAATGATCCTTCAATAAATTGGAAACCTATGTTGGAGGCTACTTTTGAAAAGTTTGGTTTACATGAGCATGGATACGTAAGTGATTATCGTAATATCGCTGAGATGATGCTCAATTTTTTTATCCAGTCCAGAAATGGAGCAATTGTTGAAGTTTTTGATAAATTAGTTTTGAATGTTGCAGGTGTAAAGATAACAATTCATGTTGATGAAATGCTGCTACGAGATGATGTGCGTACGTTACGCTGTATCTTTACTGGTCATGCACCTAGTTCAGACCCAAAAAATATAAAATATGCAGCATTTTCCCTTGCTGCAAAGAGTACTTTTCCTGATTCATCTGCAGAATTGGTCTATTTAGCCGATAATAAGGTTTACCCTCTCGACTTTAAACCAAAAGCCCTAAACAATTTTGAAGACAAATTACGAGAAATTTTCATTCGTATCCGTGGTGGTGATTTTAAAATAGCAGATTCAGCATTTAGCTGCCCTAATTGTCCTGCGCTATTTATTTGCGGTAGAGTCCCGACCGGTATCATAAAGAAAAATTTTTAAAATAAATTATAAAAAAATTACCGACGATGCTTTGTCGGTCCGATTAAAGAGATGTAGCCAGAAAATTCCTTCTGGTCAAAACTTTAAGAGGTGTTTATATGAATCCTATTCAGGATGATTTTGATGATGTTGGCGAAGCGGTTCGTGAGAACCGTCCGTTAAAAGCTGCAAATGGATATCGCATTAGTGTTGGAATAGACAATGTGAATTTCCAACAGGCTTTTGTTTCTGATCCAGTGCCTACAGGGCGGCAGATATTATCTGTAGTAGGGCTTGATGATCGGGATGAGGTAACTCTTTATGCGATATTACCATCTGGTGAATTTGAAGATATTCGATTAAATGAAACTTTTGACTTGCGTGGGCGAGAAGTTGAACGGTTTATTGCTTTTCGTACGGATCGGGAATTCAAACTAACACTTGATGGTCGTCAGCTTAAATGGGGCAGGTCAGCTATTGAGGCCAACAACTTGTATGTATTGTCAGGTATTAGTCCAGATCAAGCCGTATTTTTGGAGGTGCGAGGTGGTACTGATCGCCTTATTGAACCTGATGAATTGCTGGATCTTACAGCTCCTGGTATAGAGCATTTTATTACAGCTAAACGACCAGTTCAGGGTTACACCATCACTATTAATTCTCTTGATGAATCAGTACCTAATAAGCAAGTCACATTTGAACAGGTTGTCCAACTGGCATTTCCTAATGACCCAATCGGATCAAATATTATCTACTCTATGACTTATCGTCATGCAGCATCTAGACCAAATGCTGGTGAGCTTGCGGAGGGTGGGGTTATTGAAGTTAAACATCAGGGGACGATTTTCAATGTCACAAAAACTATTCAATCTTAATGATGATTTACGCCAGCTTCGTGAAGCTGGCTATCATGTGCAAATTATTGCCGGCTTCCTTGTTATGAAAGAGGTACCTTATGTAAATGCACAAAAATGCGTTCGCAAAGGTACCCTTGTAACATCATTGGATCTTGCCGGTGATAATACACGTAAACCTGGGTGTCATGTCATGCATTGGGATGGGGAATATCCTTGTAAAGCTAATGGAATGCCTATAGATGAAATTCGCCATGTAACTCAGCACATGGATTTTGGTCATGGTATTACTGCTGAACATAGCTTTTCAAGTAAACCAGGTCCAGAAGGATACCCAGATTACTTTGCTAAAATGTCTACCTACGCGACGATTTTGTCTGGTCCAGCAGCGGTATTACAGCCAGGTATGAGTCCAAAGATATTTCGTGCTCCTGATGAAACTGAAATTGAAAGCATTTTTAATTATATTGATACAGCTTCTGATCGTGCCGGGATAGGCAAACTTTCAGAAAAGCTAGAAAGCGAGGTTGTTTCAATAATTGGAACTGGGGGGACTGGAAGTTATATTATTGATTTAGTTTGCAAAACTCCCGCACATGAGATACGTCTGTTTGATGCGGATGAGTTTTTACAGCATAACGCTTTTCGTGCTCCTGGTGCTCCCTTATTACATGAGCTGCGAAATGCGCCACTGAAGGTCAATTATTTCAAAAATATTTACGACCGAATGCATCGTAATATTGTTGCGAATCCAGTTAGCTTGAACTCTACCAATCTTGAATTATTAAATGGAACTTCGTTTGCGTTTATTTGTATTGATGCTGGTGAAGATAAGAAAGCGATCATTCAGAAATTGGAGTTACTTGATATACCTTTTATTGATGTTGGAATGGGAATAGAGTTCGTAAATGGTAGTCTTGGTGGCATTTTGAGAGTGACAAGTAGTACTCCTGATAAACGCGAACATATCCATTCAGGACGTATTTCATTTGCTAGTGTTGGTGAGAATGATCTTTATGCATCTAATATACAAGTCGCTGATTTAAACTCATTAAATGCGGCTTTAGCTGTAATTAAATGGAAAAAATTGAGAGGCTTTTATAGAGATTTGGAGAATGAACATCACTCTACCTACACTACGGATGGAAATATGTTACTGAATGGGGATCTGACATGCTGAAAATTAAAAAGCTAACAAACCATTTTATCCGTAATATCCCACGTGAAATCGATACAGGCGTTTTATATATCTCAATGGAATATGCAACAGCAGTGCATAGCTGCTGTTGCGGCTGTGGAGAACGGGTTGTTACTCCATTATCACCAACCGACTGGAAAATGATTTTTGATGGCGAAAGTGTTTCACTGACGCCATCTGTTGGGAATTGGAATTCTGCATGTCGTTCACACTACATTATTAAACAAAATGTAGTAATTGAAGCTGGTAGTTGGAGCGAAGATCGAATCACAGCAGAAAGAAAGAGGGATAAATTAGCTAAGACTCATTATTATCAATCTATGGCTCAACCAGAGAGTGAAGTAAATAATAATGAAAAAGAAGCTACCTTTAGAAAACCGCCTGAGAATAAAGGTATTTGGGATAGTTTGCGTAGATGGTCACGAAAATTAATTAATAAAATTGATTAGTGAAATAGGGATAATCTCTCCATGAGTCAGACAAATCCGAAGTATAGTTTTTCATATTTTCCCTGTTTAAAGCAGGGAGAATATTAGCTAACTAAAACTAACATAATATACTCTATGCAAATCTTTTAAGATCAATAGCATAATACTTTATGAAAAGCCCACTTCTACTCGAATTGTCTTTTTTATGACAACTTATGTGTCCTTCAGGCACTGTTGCAAATAATATTAGAAATGAATTGGGTTAGAAATTAAAAAATAATTTTCAGCAAGACTTTTATTTATCATAGTCTTGCTGAATTATTAAGATTAATTTATATATTTATAGTAAGAAACACATAACAAATAATAACCTCAAAGAGGTATTTGGTTATCGAGTATTTCTTTCAGAATATATAAGACTACTATCCTATATAATTCAATATTTGAGTTTAAAGAAGCTTAAAAATATTTTGTAAAGTTTGGATAAACCAAGTTCGAGCTTCTAAATCATCTCGATGGTTATACCAATTAACACTGACGTTAAAGGGTTTTACGGCAAAGGGTAATTCAAAAACATTTACCTCACTGTTTCGTTCATACACTTTTGCAGCACGTGAGGGTAAAGTAACCAACAATTCAGAACTGCTCACTACATCTTGTAAGACACTAAAATGTGGTAGCTCTAGCATAATTTCTCTTTTTAAACCTAACTCTTTCAGTCTTTGATCAATTTCAATATGCCCTGTAGAAGATTTAATAGCAGCATGTTTCTCCCGTAAATATTGTTTTAAACTGGGCTGCTGTTGTATACGGGGATGTTGTTTATGCGCTATACACATATACCGCTCTTCAAATACATTACGTGATTCAATTCTAGGCATAACGGTATAGCTACTATTAAACACGGCAACATCTAAAGAACCATCAACAAGCCATTCTTCAACTTTACTTGATCTGATTTCTTCGATTTCAATCTTAATAAAAGGTGCTTCTTTTGAAAGATACTGAATTAAAGATGGTAGCAAACATATTTCTCCCAAATCCGATAAACCCAGTCGAAATATTCGAGTGGAAGTTTTAGGATTGAAATTTTGAGAGGCAGTAATTGCTACTTCAATTTCTTCTATTGATTTGCTAAAGCTAGGATATAAGCTTTGTGCTAGTTTAGTTGGCTTAACTCCAAACTTATCACGTTCAAATAAAGGATCATTTAGAAATTTACGTAAACGATTTAGATTATAGGTCACAGAGGGCTGACTTAAATTCAATCGCTCAGCAGCATGACTGATATTTTTAGTCTCATAAACAATAATAAAAACTTTAATAAGGCTTAGATCAATCAATTTGAATATCTCGATGATATTAGGGAGGATTCCCCTCCCTGATTCACTTTTAGACTTGTACTACAGTGCGTTTCAATCTTGTTTTCTTTAAGCGGAAGTGGATCATCGATACACTGATAACAGCAATGATACAAGGAATTGCAAGAGCAATAAAATTATATTTGATCGGTAAACTTAAACTCAGTAACCAGCCACATAAAATTGGCCCTAGGATAGCTCCTAAACGTCCAATTCCTAAGGCCATGCCTAAACCCGTTGCACGTATATTAGATGAATAAAATTGAGACATATAAGCCAGTAATAAAATTTGTCCACCAATTGAAGCCGCTCCCGCAATTGCAATACAAATATAAAGAACAAAAGTCGGTAGACTGTAACTGAGGAGAAATAAGGCAATAGCGCCACTCATAAAGAGTGTACATAACACTTTGGCTAGATTAAAACGGTCAGCGAAATAACCACCACCAATTGCACCTAACATCCCCCCAATATTTAGAGCAAAAAGGAAAAACAAGCTCGTCGATAAATCATAACCTGCTTCAACCATCAGTTTTGGCAACCAGTTTCCTAAGGCGTATACCAAAACTAAGGCCATAAATACACTTCCCCAGAATAAAAGAGTGATTGGACCACGATTTTCTGTAAATAGATCTTTTACTGGGGTTTTAGAGGAAGTTTGATTAGCTTGATGCAGGCTAATGCTCGTTTGGGTAGTATAAGTAATATTACTGTCAATTTGCTTGAGAATATGAATTGCTTGTTCAGTTTTTTTGCGGCGTACCAAATAATCAATCGATTCAGGGAGTAGTAACCAAATCATAGGTAATAATAGAAGTGGTAATCCTCCTAAAATAAACATGATTTTCCAACCATATTGTGGAACCAGCCACATACCTAACAAGGCAGAACACATGCCTCCTACTGCATAGCCACTAAACATTAAAGAGACTAACGTAGCACGTAATTTTTTAGGGGCATATTCAGTCATAAGTGCAATAACATTGGGCATTACTCCACCTAAACCAAGGCCAGCAATAAAGCGGAAAATTCCAAAACTTTGCGGATTCGAAGCATAGCCACATAAAAGTGTGAAACTACTAAATAAACAAACACATAAGATAATTAATTTTTTTCGGCTAAATCCGTAAGCTTCTAATTTATCGCTCAGACTACCAAAAATTATCGCACCAAACATCATTCCAAATAAGGCGATACTACCCAGGAATCCTGCAGTAATGGAATCAATTTGCCATTCCACCATGAGCTTTGGCAGCGCCACACCATAAATAACCAAATCATATCCATCGAAGATAATGATGAGTGCGCTCAGTAAAATCACTCGCCAATGAATTGCTTTTAATGGAGCATGATCCATGACTTCATTTGCATTAATACTTTGCATTACAGACCTCCCTGGTCATATAGATTGCAATATTTTATTTGACAGACTTTAATAATTCACTACGTAATAACTGAAGTGAGAACGAGTAGATATCTATGCTCACTGTATTTATTTTCTGTACTTTCGCAGATCCATAATTTCCTTATCGGTATATTGTTACGATTAACAAATCTTTTATGCTAATTCGGATTAATTCTAAGTTTGTCTTTACATGAAGTTTGTAAAACGTCTATAGGATGGAGAGGATCAACCTATCCATCCTAAAAAATTATGCGCTAGCCCGTCGACGTTCAACATCAGAAGATGGAGTACATTCATGTTCTTTCACCAACTCAACATTAAATTGAATATGTTTAAATGGTTTATCTACATTCCGGCGTTCTATTTCAGCTTTATTAGTTACATCCACCGCGGTTGCCACTAGACCTTCACGTGTTGCAAACGCGAAGTCATCCCATAAGTACTTATCACCCTCAATATTGAACTGAGTCGTGAGCTTTCGGTAACCTGGTGCTGAAACAAAGTAATGAACATGAGAAGGACGATTACCGTGACGGCCTAATTTGTTGAGTAAAGCCTGTGTAGTACCCTCGGGAGGACAGCCATAACCGACCGGCATAGTCGTTTGAGCAGTATAATGACCATCTTGATCGGTAAAAATAGTACGACGAAGATTAAAATCAGATTGTGATTTATCGAAAAAGGAGTAGTTACCCAAGCTATTGGCATGCCAGACTTCCACTTTGGCACCTTCAATAATATTACCATCTGTATCGGTTACAGTACCTTCAATAAAAAGTAAGTCGACCTTATCAGATTCTGAACCATCATCCATGCGAGCGAAGCCGACAGATTCTGGTGCACCAGCGACATACAGTGGTCCTTCAATGGTACGTGGTGTTCCTTTCGTAATACCTGCTTTAATATCAGCTTCATCCGCACGTAAGTCTAGAAAATGTTCAAGACCAAGACCTGCAGCCAATAATCCTAATTCATTAGCTTGTCCAGCATCGGTAAGATATTCAAGACCTTTCCATACTTCACTCTGGGTCAGGTCAAGATCTTCAATCGCCTGGAATAGATCAGATACTAAACGTACCACAACTTGTTGAACGCGATCATCCACTGGACCTATTGCAGTGTCCACATTCATTTTTTTAACTAAAGTGTCAATTTCCTGACGGTTCATACTATTGCTCCTTAAGTATGTTTATTTGTTGGTGAATCATGCTTCTCTCATCATGTGAGAAACTTAGCGTCCTTTGCTTTTTCGATTTGACTTCTAATTTCAACCTACCAGTTTTAAATGCTGCTGAATGTCCAGCTGTAATGCTGTGTTAGCATCTTCAATATCCTTTTCAAGCGAGTGTTGCCATAACCAATCAAATCGATGTGCTAAATGTGCGCCTACTTCTTCAAAGCTTGGATAATCGGGTGAATAAAGTTCATAAATTTCCCCCGACTCATGGGAGGTATGTTGAACTTTAACTGCGCGATCTAAACGGATATCTTCATAAATTTTTGATACCAATTTAATATTTTCTGCTGTGAGCTGTGGATTGGCCAATAAGTTAGCCAAGATCAGTGCGTCTTCCAAGCCCTGCCCTGCGCCGGCACCCTGATGCGGTAACATGGCATGTGCTGCATCACCAATCACAATGACATTTTGGGTTTTATTTTTATAGGTGGTTAAAGGTGGTGTTTCATGTAATGCCCAAATCGTCGGCTGTTCAATCAGATTCAATAATGCCTGACAACTCTCACTCCAATCCGCAAAGTCATCTAACATTTCTTGTTTAGAAACGGATTTAGTCCAAGGCGTATTTTCAGGTAATGTCGTTTGGGTACGGTCTGATTTAAAGGCAACAATATTAATTTCTTCGCCCTGACGAATTGGGAAGGTTAAAATATGTTTATCTTTACCTAACAACATTTGAGGCACTTCAGCTAGTTCTGGATCATTACTAAGCTCTTTAATGGCTTGTTTAAAGTCCTCAAATTTAATGATTCCACGATAAGCCCAAGTTCCAGAAAATTCCGGACTTACACGTTTCAGCTGGTGAGAATCAAGTACATGGTTACGAACTACAGAATGGATACCATCACATCCAATCAGATAATCACATTCAACACGCTGACCATCTATAAATTGAATCGAAACCTGATGATCTGTAGCCTTAATTTCTTGTACTCGTTTGTTAAAATGCACATTTTTATGCGGAACCAAAGGAATCAGCGTATCCAAAAAATCTGCGCGATGTACAGAAGATTGCCCCACATTCGGAGCTATAGAAGCTGATAAGTATTCATCGGTATAACCATTACGCCATTGAAACCAGATATCGGTAAAAGGGGCTTTTACTTTGTCTGCGATACTTTCATATTCGTTCGCCAAGCCTAATAAGTGAATTGCTTTTACAGCATTTGCACCAAAAGAAATTCCTGCACCAATTTCAGAAAATTGCGGGGCTGCTTCATAAAGATGCACATCTAAATTTTGATTTTTCACCAATTGTGTAGTAAGTGCTAATCCTGCAATCCCACCACCAATCACCGCAACTTTAATCTTTTTGTCCATTTTTAGCATTCCTTACTAAACTGCTTAGATTTCCATCATTAGCGATTTTTCAGAATTTATCCAATTTATATTTTTTAACTTGAACTATCTAAATTTTTGATACTTATTATTTATAAGGACATGATCTAATTAAAAGATATTAAATATCTGATTCATAAGGATGGTGATTTAACTGAATCAGAATTTTGGATTAATCAATTTCACAAAACACTATTTCTTAATATTAAAAATTTATTTTTAATAAAATCAATGAAATACTTGTATTTTAGCTGTGTAGAATTATTTTCTCGATAAACCATATATAAGTTTCTATGCAGTGGATTAAACTCTGTCAAACATTCAACTATTTTTCCTGATGATAAATCAGCTTGAATGTCCCAATTCAATTTATAAGCAATGCCCTGGCCTGCTAATACCCATTGATGAACTATTTCACTACTACTACTAGACAATTGAGGTGAGACTTTTACTATTGTATTTTTACCATTCTCCATAAACGGCCACTCACTAAATGTATGCCGATTTCTGATCAAACAGAGACAGTGATGATCCGCCAAACTATACGGATTATCGGGTATTCCAAACTTTTTAAAATATTCAGGAGATGCGCAATAAATTTTTTTACCTTGTATAAGCGGGACAGAACAGTAATCAATCTCTAGAGGGACTTCAATCTGAAAGGAGAAATCGAGTTCCTGTTCCATTAAATCTACTTTTGAATCAGACAATAATAATTCAATGTTTAAATGAGGATATTGTTTTGCAAACTCTGCAATCCAACCAGCTAAATGCTGTTTCCCGAATTGATTGAGTGAACCAATTCGTAATCGTCCAGTCAAAAAGTCCTGTTCACCTTGTAAGTTATTTTCCATTTTTTCAAGTAAGGACAAAATATGCTGGGTATTTTCTAAAAAATATTCCCCTTTTTCAGTTAACTTGAAACGTCGAGAATTTCGATCAATTAACTTAACGCCGAATCTCTGTTCGATTTGAGATAGACGACGGCTCATTGATGGCAATGAGCTTTCCAACAAGACTGCAGCACGTGTAAGTGAACCTGCCTCTACAATTTTTAAAAAAAATTCTAGATCATTCACTTTATCTCTAATTTTCATTCTTTCATTTTATGAAACTTAAACTCTCATTTTAGCCTATTTTTTCTTCTTAAATATAGTTCATATTATCTAAATTCAAAATAAAGGATGCATTATTTTGAATTTTCAAATACTGAGAATCTATTCTTACACTACAGAATGAATCTGGGTGCTTTCAAGGAGAAATACATGTCACTAGTTCACATTTCAGGATTTATAAATGGCGATTTTTTACCCATTGCCACCCAGACTCAGCCTGTATATGATCCAGGGAATTTTAGGTTCTTTGCACTTTAGCGTGAAGATTGTTACGATATGGACTCATCCATGAGATAACCCGCACATGAGCGCTACCAAGAAAGCAGACAAGTAAGCCGCAGCAACCTTCGTTTTCGGTTGTTGCGGCGTTCTCAAGAACCTAGTTGCTCTGCAAGAGCGCCGCCAAATTCTTAACTTAAGGAGATGGCTTCGTGCGCTCAAAAGATTTTTCTTGGCGGTATTCTCTTCCCGCCACGCTATTGCTGTTATCACCATTCGATTTGCTGGCGTCACTGGGCATGGATATGTACCTGCCCGTGGTGCCTTTCATGGCGGATGCACTTGGGTCCGGTGCAGGGACGATCCAGCTGACGTTGACGGCATACCTGGTTTTGCTTGGAGCCGGACAGCTTCTCTTCGGCCCACTGTCGGATCGGCTGGGTCGCCGCCCCGTTTTACTTGGTGGCGGGATTGCCTATATTGCGGCTTCATTCGGCCTCACCGTAGTTTCATCGCCAGAACTTTTTCTGAGCTTCCGCGTTCTTCAGGCCTGCGGCGCTTCGGCATGTCTCGTTTCCACTTTCGCGACGGTACGCGACATCTATTCGGGCCGTGAGGAAAGCAACGTCATCTATGGCTTGCTCGGCTCTATGCTTGCGATGGTTCCTGCGATAGGCCCACTGCTAGGAGCGCTGGTCGACGCGTGGCTCGGATGGCGCGCAATCTTCGGCTTGCTAGGGATGGCAATGATAGGCGCTGTTATCGCAGCCTGGCGACTCTGGCCAGAGACTCGGCGGCACCGGACGGCAGACCTACAGTGGTCGCAGCTATTGACTCCTGTGAAACACCTGAACTTCTGGCTGTACACGCTCTGTTACAGCGCGGGGATGGGCAGCTTTTTCGTCTTTTTCTCGACCGCCCCCTGGCTAATGATGGGGAGGCAAGGGTTATCGCAACTTAGCTTCAGCTTGCTATTTGCTACAGTGGCCATCGCTATGATGGCTACAGCGCGAATCATGGGACGACTGATTCCCCGGTGGGGAAGCCTGAAGACCTTACGAGTGGGAATGGGGTGTCTGATGGCGGGAGCGCTGTTGCTCGCTGTTGGCGAGACATTGGCACCGGTCTCGGTGCTTGGCTTCATCGCCCCGATGTGGCTCGTGGGTGTTGGTATCGCCACTGCGGTATCGGTGGCACCCAATGCCGCTCTTCGAGGTTTCGATCATATCGCTGGGACCGCTACAGCAGTCTACTTCTGTTTGGGTGGACTACTGTTAGGGATTATCGGGACACTCATTATTACGCTTTTATCGACTGGTACCACCTGGCCGATCATCGCTTATTGCCTCATCCTCGCAACAGCAGTGCTTTGTCTGTCCTGCATCAATCCCAACAGACGCCATCTCAGCCAAGAAGAACATGATGCCTTGGCGCTACAAGGCACCGATAGCGCGCAATCGGTCCATGATCATGACTAGCGCTGATGTTTGGAGCCTGTTCTGGAAGGGCTTTTCGCCAGCGTCTCATGGGCTTCTAGATGAACAGACTTTGCTGATCCGTCTTACACACGACGAGGAGCATACGCCAATTTGTAGCCGATGCGATTGCCCTTGTTTCCTGGTACATGACATCAATTGGCGCCGAGTTCGCGAGTCACCAATTATGCAGTATCGCGTCGAGTTGGATGTACCTGTGCGGCGGCTGCGTTGTCCACAATGCGGTCCAACCAGAGAGCGGATCGATTGGCTACCACCGCGCTCCCGTATTACGCAATCATTGCGCAACTGGATTGAGAAATTAGTACAGATGCTGCCCGTCAGTCATGTTGCCAATCTTTTGGGCTTGCATTGGCATACAGTCAAGACTATTGACATGGAGCGGCTCAAACGTGATTTGCACGAGCCAGATCGAAGTCGATTGCGCCGCCTGATGATGGACGAATTCGCCTTGCACAAGGGTCATCGCTACGCCACGGTGGTCGCCTGTGCCGACACCCAGCAAGTGGTGTGGATTGGCGAGGGCCGCTCGCGTGAGGCGATCCGGCCGTTCTTCGAGTGGTTAGGCGATGCCCGGAACCAGATCGAGGCAGTGGCCATGGACATGAACTCAGCCTTCGATCTTGAAGTGAAGGCCCAGTGCCCCAACGCGGTGGTGGTCTACGACCTGTTCCATGTGGTGGCTAAGTATGGCCGCGAAGTGATGGATAGAGTGCGAGTTGATCAGGCCAATCAACTGCGAGATGACAAGGTCGCCCGCAAGGTGATCAAAAGCAGCCGTTGGATACTGTTACGCAATGCTGACAACCTTGAGCCCGAGCAGGCGGTCAAGCTGGACGAACTCCTGGCCGCCAATGCGTTCTTGACTACGGTGTACGTGCTCAAGGACCAACTTAAGACGCTATGGTTTGCGGAAAGCGAGACGACGGCCAGAAGCGCCTGGCGGGAATGGGCCGGCATGGCCCTCGGTAGCGGAATTGATGCTTTGGTACGATTTGCCAAGAAGCTGGAGCCATATATGGAGGGTATCGTTTCCAGTGCCCTCCACCGGCTGAACACCAGCGTGCTGGAGGGCATGAACAACCGGATCAAAGTCATTAAGCGGATGGCCTATGGATACCGCGACACGGACTACTTCTTCCTCAAGATCCGTGCTGCATTTCCCGGCAAAGTGCGATGAACTGAATTTTACCCATCAAATTGGTTCTATTAGTAATACCAGTTTAAATGATGTCGAAAATGCTATTAATATTGCACATCAAGCTTTTCTTAGCTGGAAAGACAGTAGTATTGCTGAACGTCAAAACTGTTTAAAACAGGCTGCCGATCTCATTTTTCAAAAAAAAGATGAACTAAAAGAACTGCTTATTTCTGAACATGGTGGCATGCTTTGGGAAGCAGAAACTGATTTTTATTTGGGTTCAGGCGTAATGAGTATGTATGCTCAGGCTCCAGATGATCTTTTGATACCTAAAGAAATTTCAGAAGAAACAGGCTGGATACGAATTCATAAAAGACCTAAGGGTGTCATCTCTGCAATTGTGCCTTGGAATATGCCTATTGTATTAACAATGATGAAGTTAGGTCCTTTATTACTTGCAGGTAATACTGTGGTATTGAAGCCTTCTCCATTCTCAGCATTGGCTTTAACTCAATTGCTTGCCAAAATAGCAGCCGTATTTCCAAAAGGCGTGATTAACGTCGTACATGGCGATGCAGATGTAGGAAATATTTTAACGAGTCACCCTCTAGTTCGTAAAGTTGCATTTACTGGTGGCACAGCCACCGGTGCAGCCGTAATGGCAAGTGCAGCGCAAACAATTAAAGATGTCACTTTAGAATTAGGTGGAAATGATGCGGCAATTATTTTAGAAGATATCGATTTCCAATCTATCCTACCAAAATTATTAAAGGGTGTATTTACACGTAGTGGGCAAATTTGTTTTGCAGTTAAACGTATATATGTGCCGAAAGATAAGCTTGATCAATATTTCGATCTTTTCTGTGAAGAAGTGGATAAATATAAAGTTGGCCATGGCTTAAATTCAGCTGCCAATTTTGGCCCACTCAACAATAAAAAGCAGTGGGCTATCGTACAGAAATTTATTGAAAATGCTAAAGCCTCGGATCAATGTGAAGTACGTGAGTTAGGTCAAAAACTGAATCCAGAACAATGGGACAATGGATACTACGTTCTACCGCACGTCGTGAAAACCCTAGATAACTCATTAGAGATTGTTCAGCAGGAACAATTCGGACCCATTATTCCACTGATCGGTTATGAAACTGTAGAACAAGCGATTGAATATGCAAATGATAATGAGCAAGGTCTATGTTCATCTGTTTGGTCTGACAATATTGAGCTTGCCTATGATATTGCACAAAAGATAGAGGCGGGTAGTACATTTATTAATAGTCATAGTTTTGACTCTTTACAACTCGGCATGCCATTTGGTGGAATCAAGCAAAGTGGTATTGGTCGTGAATTAGACATCAATGAAACATTGAAATCATATCTAGAACCCCACTCTATTCGACTTATTAAATGAAGATCTAGACCATATTAATTTATAGGTTATCTAGCGAAAAGCTAGATAACACTTACATTTAAGGAAAAATGTATGAAAATCAAAGCTGCACTTGCGAAAGAAAAAAATTATCCATTAGTTATTGAAGAAATCGAAATTGAAGAACCTAAAGAAGATGAAGTTCTAATAAAAATAGTTGCATCTGGTATTTGTCATACTGATGCAGAATCAATAAAAGGAAATGGAACTCCTTTCCCAGCAGTATTAGGACACGAAGGCTCAGGAATTATTGAAAGAGTTGGTTCAAACGTTACTCATTTAAAAGTGGGTGATCATATCGTCCTATCTTATTCATACTGTAACTCTTGCTCCCAGTGTCTTACAGGGCACCACAATTTATGTATACGTACTGTTGAACTTAATTTTGGTGGAAAACTACAAGATCAAACCTATCGACTGCATAAGGATGGTCAAAATTACTCTACCTTTTTTGGACAGTCGTCTTTTGCCACCTATGCTGTAGCAAATATAAATAATATAGTCAAAGTGGATCATGATGTAGATCTGAGATTACTAGGTCCTTTAGGATGTGGTATTCAAACTGGTAGTGGTACGGTGATGAACAGCTTGAAACCCGAACCTGGAAGCTCTATTGCCATTTATGGAGCAGGTGCAGTTGGATTAAGTGCAGTGATGGCCGCTAATCTTTTAGGGCTAAAAAATATTATCGTTATTGATATACATGAAAATCGTCTTGAGTTAGCGAAAGAACTTGGAGCTACTCATGCTCTAAATAGTCAAAGTTTAAATGTAGTAGAAGAAGTGAAAAAAATTACAGATGGCGGTGTTCATTATGCAATTGAAACGACCGGTGTTCCTGTTGTCATTAAAAATGGAATAGATTCATTGAGAGTAGCAGGAAAAATCTCGATTGTCGGTATGGGAGGAGATGTAACTTTAAACTTTACAAATGATATTTTGATGGAAGGTAAAACGATTGTAGGTACGATACAAGGTGACTCTACTCCTCAAGTACATATTCCTAAAATCATTGAATATTATAAAGAAGGAAAATTTCCTTTCGACAAGCTTGTAAAATTTTATAATTTTAATGATATTAATCAAGCATTTGAAGATTCAAAAACTGGCATAACGATCAAGCCAGTAGTTATAATTGGCTCATAGCTTACTTATAGTTATAATTAAGCTAAAAAATATAACTCATTGTTAGTACAGTACTTCATTTATAAGTACTGTACTAATCAATATGATTATTCGTAATGAATTACTGTACGAATCGATTTACCTTCGTGCATGAGGTCAAAAGCTTCATTAATGTTGTCCAAGCCCATGGTATGGGTCACAAAAGGCTCAAGTTGAATTTCCCCCTTCATTGCATCTTCAACCATGTCCGGAAGTTGTGAACGACCTTTCACGGCACTGTTGCAAATAGCCATTGATGATAAGCTAAATAGTTTTTTAGCTAAAGGTTCAGTGTATGAATCCCTTCCATGGTCGGCATTTTCAGGGCGAAATCATTCTTTGGGCTGTACGCTGGTATTGTAAATATGGCATCAGCTATCGTGAACTTCAGGAAATGCTTTCCGAACCCGGTGTAAATGTTAATCACACTACTATTTACCGTTGGGTTCAACGTTATGCTCCTGAAATAGAAAAACGCTTACGCTGGTATTGGCGTAATCCTACACATCTCGGCACATGGCATATTGATGAAACTTATGTAAAAGTGAATGGAAGATGGTTTTATCTGTATCGTGCAGTCGATCAACGTGGCTTTACCATTGATTTTTACCTTTCTTCTAGACGTAATACCAAATCAGCATATTGTTTTCTTGGAAAAATTTTAAATAATGTGAAGAAGTGGCAAATTCCACAAGTGATCAATACGGATAAAGCACCCACATATGGAGGTGCTTTATCACGGTTAAAACGGGAAGGAAAATGTCCACCAGACCTTGAGCACAGGCAGGTTAAGTACAAAAATAACGTGATCGAATGTGATCATGGCAAGCTAAAGCGGATTATCAGGGCCACCTTAGGATTCAAATCTATGAAAACGGCTTATGCCACAATTAAAGGTATTGAAGTCATGCGTGCACTACGTAAAGGACAAGCTTCATCATTTTATTATGGTCAGCCTCAGGGTGAAGTGTATCTGGTGAATAGAGTTTTCGGTCTCTAAGCACTTTTTAAAGGGAACATCATCGACTCAGATCCCTATTTGCAACAGTGCCGTTATAACTTTAGGAATTTCTTTTAAGTTATTTCTATATTTTATGAAAAATAGTTTCTATTTAAGCTGTCCTAAAATTAGCCCAATGCAGCCTATATAAAATACATTTTATTTATATTTTAAAAATCAGCAACATAATACTTTGTAAAATCCCATTCAATTTCTAATAGGATTTTTTATTGATTTATCACGTTCTAAGGCTTTCATAATCTCAACTAAATATAGTCGCCAATTCAAATTGAGTTACTCACCTGCTTTTAAATACCGATATACCGCCTGGCGACTAATTCCAAATGCTTGGCCTAATGCCATTTTTGAAGAGTACTTCCCTTCCTTCCATGCTTGTCGTAAAGCTTCGGCCTGATCAGGTTTCAATTTGTGTACCCGGCCTTTATACTTCCCTTGAGCAGAGGCGAGTTTAATTCCTTCCTTTTGTCGCTCCAGAATAATCTCACGTTCAAACTGTGCAAAAGCCCCCATCAGTTGCAGCATCAAATTATCCATCGGGGTGGATTGGGCCGTAAAAGTAATATTTTCTTTTACAAACTGGATGGCGATCCCTCCTTTAACCAGTTTATCTACTTCGGTAACCAAATCTTTTAGGCTTCGTGCAAAACGATCCATGGAATGTACAACAACCCTGTCCCCTTCCCGGAGATAGTTCAACATTTCCTGAAATTTCGGCCGGTCGGTATTTTGGCACTGTTGCAAATAACCACGAATGGTAAGCTGAAGACTGTTTTAGCTAAAGGTGCAGCATATGAATCCTTTCCATGGTCGGCATTTTCAGGGCGAAATCATTCTTTGGGCTGTGCGCTGGTATTGTAAATATGGCATTAGCTATCGTGAACTGCAGGAAATGCTGGCCGAACGGGGTGTGAATGTTGATCACACGACTATTTACCGTTGGGTTCAACGTTATGCTCCTGAAATAGAAAAACGTTTACGCTGGTATTGGCGTAATCCTACAGATCTGAGCTCGTGGCATATTGATGAAACCTATGTAAAAGTGAATGGACGATGGTCTTATCTGTATCGTGCAGTCGATCAACGTGGCGATACCATTGATTTTTATCTTTCTTCTAGACGTAATACCAAATCAGCATATTGTTTTCTTGGAAAAATTTTAAATAATGTGAAGAAGTGGCAAATTCCACAAGTGATCAACACGGATAAAGCACCCACATATGGACGTGCTTTATCACGGTTAAAACGGGAAGGTAAATGTCCACCAGACCTTGAGCACAGGCAGATTAAGTATAAAAATAACGTGATTGAATGTGATCATGGCAAGCTAAAGCGGATCATCAGGGCCACATTAGGATTCAAATCTATGAAGACAGCTTATGCCACAATTAAAGGTATTGAAGTCATGCGTGCACTACGTAAAGGACAAGCATCGTCATTTTATTATGGTCAGCCTCAGGGTGAAGTGTGTCTAATCAACAGGGTTTTCGGTCTCTAAGTACTTTTTAAAGGGAACATCATCGACTCAAATCTCTATTTGCAACAGTGCCATAAATATTATATCTGTAACCACAGTAGAACATTGGGTATTGACGTTTGAAGATGAAGGTCCAGGTATTGATGAATCGCATCTTAAACACCTGTTCAAACCCTTCTATCGTCTGGAAGACTCTAGATCACGTCTAGATGGCGGTACTGGATTAGGCTTGGCAGTGATTGATGCAATTATTGAAGCACATCAAGGTCATATTTATTATTCTAAATCCAAAAACTTAGGTGGCAGCTGTTTTACTATTCAACTGAATCGTAAGACATCAACTCATTTATAATGTGTTAAGTTCAGATCAATAGGCTTCATTTAAGCGATAAATATAAGATAACTTGATGTCTGAACTTAACAATTCTGTTTGATGATCCTCAAATAAATTTCATCACAATGAATTCTCATCTCGATATTTAGCTAGCATAAAAAATACCACAATGGAGAGTATGCCGATGATAATACCTGCTGTTGATAATAAATTCACATGAGCTGAACTGAAGGCTATTTTACCTGCATTAATCAATGCAACTCCTTGCTCTGTAGGTAATTGGCTCGCTACTAAATAGGTATCACCAATCGATAGTCTGGCTTTTTCTGCTAAAACAGCAGTTAAATCTGACGGCACTTGAAGATGACTGCCAAATATATAGGCCATGAAAACACCAAATAAAGTAATACCTAGTCCTGTACCCAGTTCATAACCTGTACTTTCAAGTGAACCTGCCGCACCGCCCTTTTCTGCAGGTACTGAGCCCATGATCGCAATGGATGAAGCTGTTAAACCAATACTCAGTGTTAATCCAATCGAAGCTAAAATAAAGGGAACGATGATTCCCGGATGATGAAAATCTGAATAACTCAAACTGACCAACGCAATTGCTGCCAATATTAATGACATGGTCGCAACCAGACGGAGTCCAAATTTATTGGATAAAAAACCAGCAATAGGCCCGCCAATAGCGGCCGCAACCATAATCGGAACCATAAAAAGACCGGCTTGCAGCGGTGTTAAACGAATGACATATTGCAGCTCCATTGCCAAAGTTAACTCAACCCCTGCCAAAGCGCCTGCAGCAACCATTGCCATAATAATGCCGGCTAAAATAGCAGGACGTGAAAATAGCGAAAGATCTAGCATCGGCTGAGGAGAATTCAGCTGTTTGCGTACAAATATGGTTAATAAGCCGATAGATAAAACGACCAAAGGCAAGACAATCAACAACGACTGTTTACCGCCTAAGCCTGCTTTTAGTGCATATACAAACGAAATCAAACCGACAATCAGCAATAGCGCTTGACCAAATGCCCAATGTCCAGGGGTTATAGCTTCTTTTCGGGACAATAAGAAATAGCACATTGGTGCGACAACCAGCATGATTGGGACGTTAATCAGGAAAACTGAACCCCACCAGAAATATTCTAACAATCCCCCACCAATGAGCGGTCCAATGGCGGCACCGGCTGATCCGATTGTGCCCCAAATACCCAGCGCAATGGCACGTTCGCGACTGTCTTCGAAGGTTCTGCGAATAATACCCAATACACAGGGCATAATCATGGCACCGCCTAATGCTAATAAAGCACGTGCGGCAATCAGCATAGAAGCCGTTTGGGAAAATGCCGCAAGGACTGAGGCAATTCCAAATATAACCAAGCCAATCAGCAGAATCTTACGATTGCCGACACGATCAGCCAAAGTTCCCATCGGAACTAAAAGTCCAGCCATAAGTAATGGATAAATATCAATAATCCATAAGACTTGGTTGCTTGTGGCACTCAGCGATTGGGTTAATGAGGGAACCGCAACATGCAGTACAGTCATATCAATCACAATCGGCAGAAATGCAAGCACGACAGCGAGCAATATCCACCAGCGTTTCGGATCAAGATTGGAAGCTTTCATTATTAAACCTACATAGATGGTCTATTCACAATTATTTGATGCTAAACAGCCTTACCATCTTGAGTGATAATATGCTCTTTGGGTTTATTTATATCTGTTGCCAAGTTTTCCTGTAAAAACCTTGTCAACAGATGGCTGTTTTTTTATCTCGCAGATTCAAATCCCAAGTGCAACACATTTGTAGTCAGTTGAAAAAGTTAGGTGTATTCATAGAATCATTAGACTTTTTCAACTCGCAATTCCTCCACCTAACGACTTATAAAGTTCGATTTGATTATTTAGTTTTATTTGTTCGAGGATAAGTAGTCCTTGTTGTGCTGCATAAGAAGAGCGTTGCGAATCTAATACCGTTAAATAACTATCAATACCTGCTCTAAAACGAGCACTGGATAGTTTATATGTTGCATCTGTTGCAATGACCAAACGACGCTGGGCTGCTAAACGATCTTCGATATGTGCATGAGCGGCAAGTGCATCATTAACTTCACGAAAAGCTGACTGTATCGATTTCTCATAGTTAGCAAGTGCAATTTGCTGTTCTGTCTGAGAGATTTTAATATTAGCTTTACGGGTTCCCCAATCAAAAATAGGAAGGTCAATACTTGGACCAACTGACCAAGAAAAACCTCCAGATTTAAATAAATCATTTAACTCTGTTGAAGCATAACCTGCGGATCCAGACAAGCTAATTGTTGGGAATAGTCGTGCTTTTGCTGCACCGATATTTGCACCCGCTGCTCTAAGTTGAAATTCAGCTGCTTTTAAATCAGGACGATTATTAAGTAAATTACTGGGCAGGCCAGTTGTGAAAGCTGTTTCCTTTGTAATACTTTTAATTCTTTGATTTGGAAGTAAATCTTGTGGAATAGTTTGTCCAGCTAAAAGATTCAGTAAGTTGTGTGCTTGTACCATTTGAGTTTTATAGTTAGCCACATCATTTCGTGCTGTTTCGACAGAAATTTGAGCTTGTCGTAATGGAACCTCGCTATCAATACCTACATCAAAACGCTTTTTATTGAGATTGTACGAATCAATTTGTGCTTTTAATGTCTGCTCCGCAAGATTTAAATTATCTTTTGCAAAAGCATAATTTAACCATGCTTGGGTGACTTGGCTTATTAAACTAATTTGAGTAGCATCTCTAGCACTTTGTGTCGCAAAGTAATTATTTAAAGCGGCATCTTTTAAACTTTGGACTCGTCCCCAGAAATCTAATTCATAAGCGGTTACACCCAAGCCAACTTGAAAAGTCGAATATGGGTTATTAGGATTAATAGAGGATTCGACTTGTCGAACTGCACTACCAGTTGCTCCAATTGTGGGCAGCTGATCATTTTTGCTAATTTGATATTGTTGTTGGGCACGTTGAATATTTAAGGCGGCAGTACGTAAATCACGATTATTGTCGATTGAAATTTCAATTACTTGTAGTAACTTAGGATCAGAAAAGAAAGTTTTATAACCATTTTCCGCAATCGATGTTCCCGTAGATGTTTGTGAAAAATTTTGTGGAATATTCGACTTCTGTACAGGTTGTGATGCCTGCATATTGATACAAGCAGTTAATGCAATGGAAAGGGAAGAAACAAGTAATCCTCGTGTTAAATGAACTGGCATTTTAAGCATGATTTTCTCCAAATAGTAAAAGCAGTAATATCGAAGAAGAGCCAAAAGAAACATTTATGTTTCTTTTGGCTCTTTTAACTTAAGGGGTCGTTTTTTTCTTTGAAGAAATGAGTTTTTCAACTGCTCCCAGTACGAAGATGAAAAATACTGGAACAAAGAAAATTGCGAGAATTGTTGCTGAAATCATGCCGCCAAATACCCCAGTACCTAATGCATGTTGTGTTTCAGAGCTCGCTCCTGATGCGATGACTAAAGGAACAACACCACATGTAAAGGCAAGAGATGTCATGAGAATTGGACGTAAACGAAGTTTTGCAGCCTGAACGGTAGCTTCAACTAAAGTCATACCTTCTTCTTTAAGCATCTTGGCAAATTCAACAATCAAAATAGCGTTCTTGGCCGATAAACCAATGATTGTGATGAGTCCAATCTTGAAGAACACATCATTCATCATGCCTCTCGTCATAATTGCAATCACAGCACCAAAAATACCCAATGGAATAACTAAGATAACTGATAGTGGAATCGACCAACTTTCATAAAGGGCAGCGAGTACAAGAAAGATCACCAGCATAGATAGGCCCAATAAAAATGCCATCTGTGATTCTGATTGTTTTTCTTGTAGAGAGATACCAGTCCATTCATAGCCAATTCCTTTAGGAAGTTTGGCCATCATTTGCTCCATTTCACGCATGGCATCACCAGATGATGTCCCAAAGTTTGGAATACCGGCAATACTTAAAGATGGACGTCCGTTATAGCGATTATATTGTTGTGGTGCTTTATTCCATTGTGGTGTCACAACTTCTGATAACGAAACCAATTGGCCACTTGAACCTGTTACTTTGAGATTAAGAATATCTTCCAACTGCATACGTGATTTTGCATCGACTTGAACAATCACTTGTTGCATACGACCTTGGTTCGGGAAATCATTGATATACATTGACCCCATAGAGGTTGAAATAATGTCTGATACATCAGCAAAATTAACACCAAGAGCATTAAGCTTTTCACGATCGATTTTCAAGCTCACACGATTGCCTTCAGGTAAACCTTCAGCCCAAACCATATAGAGCTTTGGATTTTTAGAAGCCATTTCAATCAGCTGCTCTTTAGCTGCTATAAGAGCAGGCATACCTAAGTTGGCTTTGTCTTGTAACCGTAGACTAAAACCTGAATATGTACCCAACTCGTCAATTGGCGGAGGCAATATAGACATAACGCTACCTTCATTGCTTTTTGCCATAGCTGCGTTAAGTGAATTGACATATTCAGAGGCAGGCATTTTTCTTTCTTCAAAATCTTTTAGTGTTGAGAATGAAACCCCAACGTTTTGTCCAGAACCGCCAAAACCCCAGCCAAGAACGGAAATATTGTTTTGCACATCAGGTTTTTGATTTAGATGTCCTTCAAACTCTTTCACAATATTCTGGGTTCTTTCACGTGTTGCATCTGATGGAAGTTGGAATGTTGTTAAAAACCAACCTTGGTCTTCTTCTGGCATAAATGCTGTAGGCCAATATTTCATACCAGCAAAAGTAACAACCGTAATGACAACAAAGGCAATCATCATTGGAATAGTGTGTTTAACGATTTTGAGCAAAATGACTTCATATTTTTTAGTCACTTTATCAAAACTACGGTCAAACCATGCAAAGAACCCTTTCTTTTGATGATGACCATTGATCGGTTTTAAAATGGTGGCACAAAGTGCGGGAGTTAACACTAAAGCTAGCAAAGCGGAAAATAAAATGGATACAGACATCGTCACTGTAAATTGACGATAGATGATCCCTACAGAGCCGCTTGCAAATGCCATAGGTAAAAATACGGCTGCAAGTACTAGTGTTATCCCAATAATAGGACTAGTAATTTCTTTCATGGCTTTAGAGGTAGCCTCTTTAGGTGAGAGGCCTTCTGTTGCCATGATTCGTTCAACATTTTCTACGACGACAATGGCATCATCGACAATAATTCCGATGGCAAGCACCATACCAAACATAGTTAGTACGTTGATGGAATAGCCCATCAATAACATCACTGTAAATGTACCAAGTAAAGCAATAGGTGCTACAATCGCTGGAATTAATGTATATCGAACATTATGTAAAAATATATACATCACGATAAAAACCAGAACCATGGCTTCAAGTAATGTATGAATTACCTTTTCAATTGAGATTTTGACAAATGGAGCGGTGTCATAAGGTATATCTAGTTGCATACCTTCTGGTAAATTCTGTTTTAGTTCCTCAACCTTAGCTTTAACACCATCAGCGGTTTTTACTGCATTAGCACCAGGGCTGAGCTGGATTGCTGCTGCAGTAGCAGGTTTACCATTTTTCAAAATAGCAAAACTATAGGCTTGTGAACCCATTTCAACTTTAGCAACATCTGATAGTTTTATTGAACTACCACTTACTTTACTTTTTAAACTTATATTCTTGAACTCATCAATATTTTTAAGTTGGCCCTGTGCTGATAGGGGAATACTAATGAGTTGTCCTTTTTCAGCGGGTACATCACCTAATCGACCGGGTGCAATTTCAACATTATTACTACGTATAGCATTATTTACATCACTAATAGATAAGCCATAGGACACCAATTTATTTGGATCAACCCATATTCTCATAGCCTTTTCTGAACCAAACGATTGAACTTTACCTACGCCTTCAACACGTTTTAATTCTTCAACAGCATTCCTAACTAAATAATCACTTAAATCGACTTCAGAATGTTGTCCATTAGGTGAACTCAGACTGACCAACATTAAAAAGCCTGAAGAAGATGCTTCGACTAACAAACCTTGTTGGCGTACAGTCTGCGGCAGGCGGGCTTCAACAGTTTTAATCTTATTTTGTACATTTACCTGAGCCATATCTACATCTGTACCAGGCTTAAAGGTCGCAGTAATTTGTGCTAAACCTGATGTATCTGTTGTTGCACTATAATAAAGTAAGTTTTTTACGCCTGACATTTCCCGTTCAATTAACGTTACTACGCTATCGTTAATTGCTTTTGGCGTTGCACCAGGATAAACGGCTGTAATAACCACTTGTGGTGGAGCAACACTTGGAAAACGGGCAATAGGTAATTTAGGAATACTGAGTAATCCAAAGAGAATAATAAAAATCGCAATCACCCATGCAAATATAGGGCGGCGGATGAAGAATTGAGACATAATCATTCACCTCCTTTTGTTGTAGAGGCTTTGACTTCTGCGTTTGGAAACGTATTTTTAGGTCCTGATACTTTCCATGTAGTGATTTCAAGTTTTTGATTTGGCTGGATCCGGTCAATACCCTCGACAACAATACGGTCACCTGAATTTAAGCCTTGATTGACTGTGTAAAATTGATCATGTTGTTGACCTAATTCGATTTTGCGTAACTCAGCCATTCCTTTGCTATTCACAATATAAACTTGTGAATGTCCACTGTTGTCATATTGAATCGCTTGTTCTGGAATTAGTAAGGCATTAGGAACGGAAGAACGACTCATCTTCACTCGAACGTACATCCCTGGTAAAAGCTGACGATTTTTATTGTCAACTTCAATACGCATAGTTACGTCGCCAGTTTCAGGGTCAACATTAATATCTTCAAATAATAGTCTTGCGGTAACGTTATAAGGTTGATCTTGATTATTTAAAATTTGGACGTTGTGATCAGCATTTGCGGATAATTTACCTGCTTGTAAAGCAGCTTGTAGTTTTTCATAAGCTGTAATAGATTGTTTTACATCCACATATACTTTGTCAATTTGCTGAACCACTGCTAAAGCATTAGCATCTCCTTGCCCAACTAATGCACCTTCAGTGACAAAAGACTGACCAATACGTCCTGAAATAGGTGCTCTCACGGTTGCATATTGTAAATTAATATTTTGGCGTGTCAGGCTGGCTTTCATTTGTGAAACATCAGCTAGAGCTTGATGATATTGGGCCTGTGCATTACTAAATTCTTGTTTACTAATAGCATTACTAGGTAACAACTCTTGATAACGCTCAAGTTGGGTCTTTAATCGACTAACTTCTGATTCCGCTTTTTTCAATGCAGCTTGATTTGTTGCAACATCAGCTTGAAAGACTTCTGAATTAATCTTGTATAAGGGTTGCCCAGCTTTTACTTCACTGCCTTGTTTGAATAGTACTTTTTGAATTATTCCACCAACCTGAGGGCGAATTTCTGCTACTCGGAATGCATGTACACGAGCTGGAAGATTTTCACTGAAGTTTACTGTTTGTGGTTGAACATTTAATACACTTACTTTTGCCGAAGGTGTTTCAGTCTGAGCTGCTTCTTCAGAGCCACAGCCTTGTAAGATAAGGCCAATAGATAAAAAAAGTGGAAGTAACAGAGGCTTCTTCATATGGAAAAACTCATACAGTTTTAGATATTTACATTATTTTTAATATTTGTGTATTTATCGTTGATAAACTATGGAAAAAGTGTGGAGAATAAAAAAAATATCGATAAAATAAATAAGTTCTTAGTAAAGGATTATTTTATGTTTGATAGTTCATTCTCATTTGATTGCCGTGACAAACTAATTCTTGTTGTTGAGGATGAATATGATATTGGTGATATTATTGAACAGTATCTAAAAAAAGAAGGGATGCGTGTCATACGTGCTATGAACGGTAGACAAGCTATAGAGCTCCATTCGTCTCAACCTATTGATTTATTATTGTTAGATATTAAATTACCAGAAATAAATGGATGGGATGTTCTTAAAAAAATTCGACAAACTAATGATACCCCAGTCATCATGTTAACCGCACTTGATCAAGATATTGATAAAGTTATGGCACTCCGAATGGGCGCTGATGATTTTGTGGTAAAACCTTTTAATCCTAATGAAGTCGTAGCAAGAGTATATGCTGTATTAAGACGCAGCCAACAAAACCAGCAAGCAAAAAATAAGAATTTGCATTATAAAAATATTGAAATTCAAACGGATACTCATAGTGTATTTATTAATTTAAGTTCATCATCACCAAAGCTGAACTTAACTTTAACAGAGTATAAAATTTTAATGCTCATGATAGCACAACCACATAAGGTGTTTACTAGAGGAGAGTTGATGAGTTATTGCATGCCAGATGGTAATGCTTTAGAAAGAACTGTTGATAGTCATGTGAGTAAATTAAGAAAAAAACTTGAAGAACATGGCTTAAATCATATGCTTATTAATGTACGAGGCGTAGGCTATCGTTTGGATAATTTAAATGAAAAGTAAAAGTAAAATTAAAATTAAAATTAGTAAACAGCTAATTATTACATTCAGTATTTTGAATTTTAGTATTACTTTTTTTACTTTAACTTTTGGTTATTTAATTTATGCCATTGCCATTGAAGCGAAATTAGTTACATGGGAAAAACTTGGGCAGAACTGGCCTTATCTTCATTTATTAGACTTAGTTTGGTTACTAATAGTATTAATTATAGGATTTTTCTTATCTATTTTTTTAGGAATACGGCTTTCTCAACGATTTGTTAGACCAATTGAATCTATAGCCGTAGCAACTCAAAAAATTAGTCAAGGGGATTTAACAGCAAGAGTTGAAAACAATAAATATGTAAATGCTGAAATTTCAGAGCTTATAGATAATTTTAATGATATGGCCCATAAACTTGAAGTTTCAATAAAAAATGCTCATGTGTGGAATGCAGCGATAGCACATGAATTACGTACTCCAGTTACAATTCTTCAAGGCCGACTACAGGGTATTGTCGATAATGTATTTGAGCCTAGTCCCGCTCTAATGAAAAGTCTACTAAACCAGACTGAAGGGTTATCGTATTTGGTTGAGGATCTGAGAGTATTAAGTTTAATTGAGAATCAACAGCTTAAGTTAAATATAGAGCCAACCAATTTCCAAAAAAGCGTATCAAAAATTATTTTAATGTTTAGTGAGAAATTAGAGGAAGCTAAAATTACTATTCACTCTGAAGTATCAGATGACATAGTGTATTGTGATAGTCGCCGAATGGAACAGGTATTAATTGCTTTAGTAGATAATGCTATACGCTATGCCAATCCAGGCTTACTAAGTATTACATCATTTGTTCAACGACATATATGGACATTAATGATACAAGATGACGGGCCAGGTATTTCTATGGAATATCAAGAAGAACTATTTAAACCTTTTTTCAGGATAGAAGACTCAAGAAATAAAGCATTTGGCGGAACTGGTTTAGGGCTAGCTGTTGTTAATGCAATTATTAATGCTCATCATGGAACCATTCAGTATGAAAATAGGAATTCTAAAAGTGTATTTACTATTAGGATAAACTTCGAATAATAAAAGGCGGATTCAAGCGGCAAGTGCAACAGTATAAAAACCAGCCATAACTTCACTCGGTGTATACCAACCTAGTGTTTTTCTAGGACGATGGTTGAGTGCAAATTCTATCTGCTCTATTTGTTCGTTTGACACGTCATCAAACGATGATGATTTTGGCAGATATTGACGGATTAAACCATTCGTATTTTCATTCCTTGCTCGTTGAATAGACTTGTAAGGATCAGCAAAATACGTCTCTATGCCAACATCAGTAATTCTTTTGTGTTCGGAAAATTCTTTGCCATTATCAAATGTTACACTATAAGCATGGCTCATTTGTAAACGATCTAATGCACAAGTAATCGTTTGAGAGGATGCTCTCGTTGGCCCTAAATGAACAATATGTACATACAGGCTCTTTCGATCAACGAGAGTCAATAAAGCACCTTTATGATGTTTACCAATCACCGTGTCACCTTCGAAATCTCCTAAACGTTGTCGTTGATCAATGACCTGGTCTCGGCAGTGAATACTTGTTTTATCAATGATTTGACCCCTACGATCCGTGTTTTTGTAACCGCGTTTTCGATATTTCTTCTGATGCCTTAAGTGTAGATGAAGTTTACCGCCTTTTGATTTATCTTGATAAATGTACTGGTAAATCCACTCATGTGAAGGTACATCCAGCCAACCGCGTTGTGTTAAAGCACCTGAAATTTGTTCTGGTGACCAGTCCAAACCAATCAAATAATCAATATAAGCGAAGGCAAATGCTGTCATTGATGATGAAGGACGATACCGTCTTTGACTTGCAAATTTAGCTGCCTGTTGAGCTCTATATCCACGTTGTCCAGTATTTCTTTTTAATTCACGGTAGATGGTTGATCGTGAACGTCCTAACTCCCGAGCAAGGGAGGCGATTGAACTTTTACTTTTCAAAGTAGCATAAATTTCGTATCTTTCATCTTGAGAGAGTTGGGTGTATTTCTTCATTGTGTGCTTTCCAATTGCGAGTTGAAAAAGTCTAATGATTCTATGAATACACCTAACTTTTTCAACTGACTACAAATGTGTTGCACTTGGGATTTGAATCTGCGTGGTTCAAATCGGAACATTCCGCAAACAAGCAGTCTATCAAAAGACTATACCTGAATGATAGCGAGCCAAATCGCATACAATATCTATCATTAGACTTAATGCAATAATTAAATGATAGTATTATCATTAATCTAATAGAATTAAGATTAAATGATAGAAATGAATACACGTATTTATCTACGAGCTTCAACTAAAGATCAAGATGCAGAAAGGGCTTTGCAGATTCTTCAGGATCTAAACCAAAACTTGAATTTGGGTGAAACCATTGTGTACGTGGAAAACTATAGTGGTACGAAGTTAGACCGACCTGAATTGAATAAGCTACTGTCAGAAGCAAATCAAGGTGACACATTGTTAGTTGAAAGTATTGACCGCTTATCACGCCTAACCCAACGAGATTTTCAAGAGCTGAAGCGCAGGATCCAGGAGAAGGGACTTCGTTTAGTCGTAGCAGATCTTCCTACTACCTACCAAATGATTCAAACCAGTGACAGCATTACTCATTCAATCTTGGAACTCATCAACAATATGTTGATTGATCTTCTGGCAACAATGGCCCGCCTAGACAATGAGAAACGTATAGAACGTATTAAGCAGGGCCTGGCACGTTCGGGTTACAAACCAACAGGCAAGAAGGCAAATGAGGCTAAACATAAACGAATAAAAGAATTGCTAGTAGTTGGCAATATGACTAAGGAAGAAATTGCCAAAGCAGTGAATTGTGGAGTTGCAACTGTCTATCGAGTTGCTAAAGTTATCTAAAAGAGGCTTATCTCAACGCGCCCCCAATGGGGCACCGCTGCATTCAGGTTACTTCACATAAGAAATTTTATGTTAAATGATTGTTAGAAATGCCCCTTGATCGAGGCATTTTCTATAAAGAATACTAAAAACTAATTAAAGCCAACCAAGTTTCAAAACAAGGCAGTTCTCAGCAATCATATTTTTAAATTATATAACTCCCAACTGAGCTTTTGCTCCAACGATAAGGCTTTCATTTTGAGTTTCTAAGGCAAATAAACCATACATCAAAGGAGAGGCCGCTGCTCTTTCTAAAGTCTGTTCATATAGTTTATTCCAAACTTTACCCCCTAGTTTTTCATACTCGATGATTAGAGTTTTGAGGCTTTCTTCTCCAAACAAAGTTACATGCCCAGCAAAATCAATCGCTGGGTCATCTATATGGGCTGTTGACCAATCAATAACGCCTGAAACAGCTCCATCCTTTGAAGCTAGTACATGCCCAGCATATAAATCGCCATGTATAAATTGGGTGAAATCTGCCCATAGAACATCATTATCCAACCATTTTCTGTAGCGGGTTTCCAATTGCTCACTTATACCAATTTCAGATTTTACTAACTGCAAATTGTTTGCTATTTCAGGTCTTAAATCTGAAGGTTTCATAATTTTCAAATCATTTTCCCGAACTTCTTTTTCAGGAATACTATGGATTTCAAATAAGGTTTTTGCCAAAGATGTTATGTATTTCGGGCTATCTTTGTCCATATTCCAAATTATTTCATAGGTTTCAGCATCCAAATTTAAAACAGGATTATCTTTAAGTATGGGATAAGCCACTAATTCTGTAGATGAAATTCTCCAATCAGGAACCTCTACAGAAAGATGTTTTTTTACCAATTCTAAAATGCGTTTTTCTTTCTTGATTTGTTCCCTCATGCCATCACGACGAGGAATACGCAGCAACCATTGTTGCCCCTTTGTATCAAGAGCAAAAACGACCTTAAAATCAATGCCCATTTCATTGAAATTCATTTTGTCCGTAAGCAACAAGCCGTGTGCTTCAGCAAGTGATTGAATATCTTGAATTGTCATTTTTAATTTCCTTTAAAGAGTTCAATAATTAATGTTCGGATTAGATTGGCTATCATTAACAATCTCTCTCAAAAGTCTTGATGATTTTGTGGTCTTTGATCTCGTAGATAATGTCAGCAATATTATCGACCAATTGCTTGTCATGAGATACGAAGATAATAGTTCCTGCATAGGACTTCATCATTGTTTCTAATGCGGCAATACTTTTTAGGTCAAGATAGTTTCCTGGTTCATCCATAAGCAAAATATTATATTTTCCTAAAAGCATTTTGGATAAAAGCAGTTTGATGATTTCACCTCCCGATAAGTCGGATAAGTTTTTTTGAATATCATTCGCTCCGATCCCCATTGAAGCCAATACTGCACGAATTTCCGCAACTGTGTACTCGCACTCTTCCTGCATAAAGGAGAGCACAGATTTATGCGTGTTAAATTTATATCCTGTTTGTGTAAAGTAGCCAATTTCAGCTTTTGGAGATATGGTTAATCCATCAGCACGTTCTGATATCATTTTTAACAAGGACGTTTTCCCTGTTCCATTCGATCCAGTTATAGCGACTTTAGCGCCAAGCGGTATTATAAAGTTAGCGTCATCAAAGATAGTACGGCTACCAAATTTTAAGCTCAGACCATCTGCCGTAATCGGGAACTTATTGTGCAGTTCTAGGGCTGAACTTTGACGAAAACGAATAGAACGCAAATGCTCTGGTGCTTGAATATCTTCTAATGCAGCCAAACGCTTTTCCATACTCTTAGCTGCCTGATACAGTTTTCTTTGCTTGGTGCCAGTCATTTTTGCATGCCCAAGTCGTCCAGCACTTTCGGTAGAGTTTTTGGATTTTTCTCCTTTTTTCTTATTGTCTAATCGATTAGCTTGCTGGCGTTTTTCTTGCACAGCAGATTCTAATCGCTCCCGTTCCTTCATCATCAGCTCATATTCTACGGCTTGGTGTTGTCGCTCTTCTTCTTTTTGACGCAAGTAATCCGAGTAACCACCCCAATATTCCGTAATTTTACCGTCTTTTAACTCCCATATCTTGTCTACAACCATATCAAGAAAATATCGGTCATGACTGATAACAAGTAATGCTCCATCAAATGCTTTAAGTTGACCAATAAGTAGATCTATTCCATTGAGATCAAGGTGGCTGGTTGGTTCATCCGCTAGAATGCCATGTACTTGTTGGGAAAATGCGGCAGCAATTTTTGCACGAGTTTCCTCTCCGCCACTCATTGTGTCGTTTTGTACATTGGAAACACCAAGGCGAGATAACATTGCCCGGTCTTCGACCGTTTCTATTTCGATTCCGCCCAGTTGGCTGATATGTGCAAAATCACCAAAACGCTGTAATGTCGCTTCGGCTAAAACAATTTCGCCATTAAGTACTTTGAGTAAACTACTCTTTCCTGCTCCGTTATCACCCACAAGACCAATACGGTCATAAGAGTGAATTTCCAATTCATCAATATCCAAAACATCACGCCCAGCATAATCCAAGCGTATGTTTCTCGCTTTAATAATTAAACTCATTTTTATTTACTCCTGTTTAGCTCTTGAAATTTTTTATGCAGCAAACAGGATTTAGGTGAAAACAAAAGCTAGCATCACAGTGTCCTCCCAAAAAAAAAGCTATTCATCCACAGGGTGGACAAATAGCTAGTCAATTAAGTTATAACTGGAAACTATGCACTAAAAGCATACTTATAAATTAAGCATACTTTTACTTTATATATCCGCATATATTCTTAAAGACACAACAAAAGCCCACCATTATAAAATAGTGTCACTATGCAAATAGTTGTGTCTTAACGAATGCGGATAGAATGCATAAACTTACCTAAAAAATAAAATTCAGTTTTATGATAACTTTACTGTTAAAAGAAGTCTAGACAACCTTGTTTTATGCTTGGATATAAGGCTTATTTTAAAATAATAGTAGTGAAGATTTTCTAAAATTAACATAATACACCTTATACGAAATAAAAATGTAACTCCAAAATAGAAATGTCTGGTTTCTCCAAAGTAAAAATGTCCGCTTTTAGAATATGCACTTTTGCAATTTCGTTAGCGGACGGTTTGATATGTTGGTGTCTATGTCGGATAAAGAACTTAAACGATTGTCGGTCTTGCAGGAAATCTGCGATCAACGCATAACTCAATCCCAGGCTGCTCAGCTACTTCATATTTCAGAACGTCAGATCAGACGCTTACTGCAGAAATACAAAGCTCAAGGTCCCGCTGCATTAGCCCATGCCGGTCGTGGCCAAATCAGCAATTCCAAACTTCCTGAAGAACTCAGACTCAAGTGCCTCAATATTGTTTCTGACCAACTCCATGGTTTCGGACCCACTTTAGCGCATGAAAAGCTCACCACCGTACATGGATTCGATCTTTCAGTAGAAACCCTGCGTTCCTGGATGATTGCAGCTGACTTATGGATTCCTCGATCCAAGCGCCTGAAACGCCCGTATCAGCCTCGTTACAACCGGGATTGCTTTGGTGAACTGATCCAAATTGATGGCTCATATCATGACTGGTTTGAAGGACGCGCTGCTAAATGCTGTCTGCTGGTGTTTATCGATGATGCTACAGGAAAATTGCAGCATTTACGCTTCTGTGAATCAGAATCAGCCTTTGATTATATGATTTCAACACGCTTGTATGTTGAGCAGCATGGTAAGCCGTTGGCATTTTACAGCGACAAACATTCAGTCTTCAGGGTGAATCAAAGCAGCAAGAAAGACACCAAGATTACCCAGTTTGGACGCGTACTCAGTACCCTGAATATCGATATCATCTTCGCCAATTCACCACAGGCCAAAGGCCGTGTGGAACGTGCCAACAGAACCCTTCAGGACCGTCTGATCAAGGAGATGCGTCTGGAAGGTATCAGCTCGATTGAGCAAGCTAATGCCTGGCTACCCTGCTTCATTGAGCAGTTCAATCAGAAGTTCGCCAAGATGGCTTTTAATCCTAAGGATCTACATCGGCCTATCACTGAAACAGCCGAAGAATTAGATGATATTTTTACTTGGCGTGAACCCCGCAGAGTCACGAATAGCCTGACGATTACTTATGATAAATGCGTATATCTCCTGGAAAACACCGAAGAAAATCAAAGGTTGATCGGTAAGTATCTTGAGTTCCTGGAATACCCGGATGGTACTGTAGCCCTCATGCATGATGGCCGAAAGATCAATTACAGCCTCTTCGATAAATTAAGTCAGCTGAATCAGCGAGAGATTGTTGAGAATAAACGGTTGGGTGCTGTTCTGAATCATATCCAACAACAGCATGAAGAACTGAAACAACAAAACAAACGCAATCGTTCTCAAAAGATGCCAAGCAGACGTGCACAGAAAATAGCAATCAAAGAACGAAATCTAAATCCTGTGCTTGACTTGGAATTGTCCATATAGGACATTTCTATTTGGTTATTAGGTAGGACATTTCTACTTAGGAATAACAAAAAATGGGAGCCTTAAGCTCCCATTTTTTAAGTAATTTTTTCAAATAAGGCTTGGGTGAGCATCTAAAATTCGAATCAATGTAGCTGCTGGTCCAGTTGGATAGCGTCGTCCCTGTTCCCAATTTTGCAGGGTACGGGGGCTAATATGTAGACGTGCAGCAAATTCATTTTGGCTCAAGCCAGTTTTTTCACGTACTTCTTTAATATCAGGCAATTCGAGTTCTGTAACTCGGCTTGCTTTAACTTCTTTACGTTTGATAGCTCCAGCTTCTTTGATTGAAGCAACCAAGTCATCAAATAAGTTGTTATCCATGAAATTGCTCCTTCACGAGTTGGTGCAGAATGGCGGTTTCCTTATCTGTTAAATTATCTTTTACTGATTTTGGATAAGCCACTAAGAAAAAGATCTGATCATCCTCGGTGACCCAATAATAAATCACCCGTATCCCACCACTTTTCCCTTTGTTACCTTGAGCACAACGTACTTTGCGAATACCACCGCCATTCTTGATTAGGTCACCTCTATCAGGCTGTACCAAAAGATCTTGCTGAAGTTGACGATATTCCTCATCAGATACAAGGTCTTTAATTTGCTTGGTAAAGATGCTGGTTTCAATAAATAACATGGACTCTTTATACGTCAATGGCGTATTTGAATTTTAGCAGTTTCCATAACAAAAAACGAGAGCTGGTAGATCTCGTTTCGCATAACAGCCATTATGTTAAATTGTAGTAAGAACTTTAATGCGATAGAGCAGAATGTATATGCAAAATAAGCTTGATAACATTATTCAAGAATTAAAAGAACTATCTGGGAATAGTCGTCTAAACATAGAACTACCTGATGATATTTTCATATCTGCTTATGAACGAAAAATAGGTTTTATTTTTCCAAAAGATTATAAAAAAGTTTTGAAAGAGATTAGCAATATCTTTTATGGAACAATTGAATTAGCGTCTCTTACAGATGAGAAAGAATGCTATCGAGGGCTATCTCAGATATTAAATGATGCTAGGGAGCAAGGTCTGCCAGAAGATTGGCTACCTATTTGTGAAGATAATGGTAGTTATTATTGCCTATCTCCTAATCATAAAATTAGATATTGGACAGCAGATGGATATAGCGATGAGCAGTGGGAAGATTTAGCAGATTGGATCAAGCAAGTTTGGATAGATGGAAATTAAGAATTTCTAAAATTAACATAATACACCTTATACGAAATTAAAAAATGGAGCCTAAAGCTCCATTTTTTAATAACTTTTTTTAAATTGCTAAGCGTAAATTCAGTGCTTTTACAACTTTAATCACAGTATCAAAACTAGGGTTAACATCACCAGAAAGTGCTTTATAAAGACTTTCTCGGCCTAAGCCTGTATCTCGTGATAATTGAGCCATTCCTTTAGCTTTTGCAATGTTACCTAAAGCCTTTGCAATGAATGCGGCATCGCCATTAGATTCTTCAATACATGCTTGTAAGTAAGCCTGCATATCATCCTCTGTTTTAAGATGCTCAGCACTGTCCCATTTGCGAAGTTTAATAGCCATTTATAGCTCCTCCTCTAAATCTTGTGCCAATTGCAGGGCAAGTTTTATATCTTTACTTTGCGTAGACTTATCTCCGCCTGCTAAAAGAATAACAACCCTTTGCCCTTGCTTGCAGTAATAAATCCTATAGCCTGGCCCAAAGAAGAAACGTAATTCAGAAACACCTTCACCGACCGGCTCAGTATCTCCAAAGTTTCCATCTTCAACCCGATCAATTCGGACTTGTATGCGTCTTTTTGCCTGCTGGTCTTTTAACTTGGTGAACCAGTCATCAAAGACTTCA
Source organism: Acinetobacter defluvii (assembly GCF_001704615.3). Lineage (NCBI taxonomy): Bacteria > Pseudomonadati > Pseudomonadota > Gammaproteobacteria > Moraxellales > Moraxellaceae > Acinetobacter > Acinetobacter defluvii. The sequence continues at coordinate 254,670 of NZ_CP029396.2, read as the reverse complement.
GTGGTATATATTGAGTACATAAGTAGAATGTATCCTATAGGATACATTTATGCAAGAAATAAACTTGATATTTGGGGCTCGAAACGGTGATGTTATTCCCAAGTAGAAATGTCCTACCTAATAACCAAATAGAAATGTCCTATATGGACATTTCCAAGTCAAGCACAGGATTTAGATTTCGTTGTTCAATCGCTGTTTTCTGTGCTTGTCTACGTGGCATCTTTTGAGAACGATTGCGTTTGTTTTGGTGTTCCAGTTGTTCATGCTGTTGTTGAATATGTGCCAGCACAGAACCCAAACGTTTATTCTCAACGATCTCTCGCTGGTTGAGCTGACTTAATTTATCAAAGATGCTGTAATTGATTTTTCTTCCCTGATATTCAATGGCTACAGTACCATCCGGATATTCCAGGAACTCAAGATACTTGCCGCCCAATCTTTGATTTTCTTCGCTGTTTTCCAAGATATATACGCATTTATCATAAGTAATCGTCAAGCTGTTCGTGACCCTGCGGGGTTCACGCCAGGTAAAAACATCATCTAATTCTTCGGCTGTTTCAGCGATAGGCCGATGTAGATCCTTGGAATTAAAAGCCATCTTGGCGAATTTACGATTAAATTGCTCAATAAAGCACGGCAGCCACTTATTGGCATCTGCAATTGAACTGATGCCTTCTAGACGCATCTCCTTAATCAGACGATCCTGAAGTGTTCTATTCGCTCGTTCTACACGACCTTTGGCTTGAGGGGAGTTAGCGAAAATGATATCGATATTGAGAGTGCTCAGAACACGTCCAAACTGGGTAATCTTGGTGTCTTTCTTGCTACTTTGATTCACCCTAAAAACTGAATGTTTGTCACTGTAAAATGCCAATGGCTTACCATGCTGTTCGATATATAAACGTGTCGAAATCATATAGTCAAAGGCTGACTCTGACGCACAGAAGCGTAAATGCTGCAATTTTCCTGTGGCATCATCGATGAATACTAGCAGACAGCATTTAGGTGCTCGACCTTCAAACCAATCATGGTGTGAGCCATCAATTTGGATCAATTCACCATAACAATCTCGGTTATAACGAGGCTGATATGGTCGTTTCAGGCGCTTGCAGCGAGGGATCCATAAATCGGCTGCAATCATCCAGGAACGCAGGGTTTCTACTGAAAGATCGAATCCATGCACGGTGGTGAGCTTTTCATGCGCTAAAGTGGGTCCGAAACCATAAAGTTGATCTGAAACAATATTGAGACACTTAAGTCTGAGTTCTTCAGGAAGTTTAGAATTGCTGATTTGGCCACGACCGGCATGGGCTAATGCAGCGGGACCTTGAGCTTTGTATTTCTGCAGTAAGCGTCTGATGTGACGTTCTGAGATATGAAGTAGCTGAGCAGCCTGGGATTGAGTTATACGTTGATCACAGATTTCTTGCAAGACCGACAATCGTTTAAGTTCTTTATCCGACATAGACACCAACATATCAAACCGTCCGCTAAGGAAATTGCAAAAGCGCATATTCTAAAAGCGGACATTTTTACTTTGGAGAAACCGGACATTTCTATTTTGGGCTCGAAACGGTGAATTTCGTATAACCGCCATTATGTTAAGTTAATCAAAATTCTTAATGCACCAAAACCTAAAAATTTAAATGGAGTAAAAATGACTTTAAAGGGGTTAGATATTCAAGAAGATTGTATCAAAGCTATTTCTAATGAATCTTTAATATTTGATATTAAGAATAAAGAGTTTTTAGAGGATATAGAAAATCTTTTATTACAGTATTTTCAAAATTTTAGTAATGATTTAAATGGAATTGAGTTTGATAATTTTTCTGTGGAGTTTTGGTTCGATGCAGGACAATTGATTATTTATCCTGAAAAAGATTTATTAGATCGTAAACCCTTTGAATCTGAATATGATTTAGATAGATTAGACCCTTATTTTTATCTAGTTTGTGAAGAATATAGGATATATTTTGATGACTTAATATCTCGAAAAGTAAGCGATCAAGTATCTGAAAAAGAAGCTATTTCTAAAACTAATGACGTAATTGATTGTGTAAGCAAAGCTATAAAAAATATAAATGATGAAAACAATCTTTTAAAGATGTTAGGCAGGCCTAAATTAGAAATAAGATATTTCGGTGTAACGAAAGAAGAACTTTTAGCAAAAGAAATTCTCGTGAAATGAAGTAGATATTTTTGTCGTATTAAGGAAAACTAAAATTAACATAATGGGCGTTATGCGAAGTCAAAAATGGGAGCTTAAGCTCCCATTTTTATTGATGATTTTTTAATTCTTTCAGCATAGCATCCCGTAAAATTTCATTCATTCGTGTTTGATAACCTTTGCCTTGTGCTTTGAACCAAGCAAGTACATCAGCATCTAACCGAATTGAAGTTTGTTGCTTCACTGGGCGGTAAAATTGATTTTGGCGTACAGCACTGCTCCAATCGGTAATTTCAGGAATATCTGATAGATCTAGCTGATCATCAGGAACCGTGCCTTTAGCAAGCAAGCGTTGAATTTCAGCATCTTGCTTCTCACCAAATTTCTCATTCAGCTCTTTGCGTGAGTATCTAACCATGCTCATATTTGTTTCGCTCCGCTTTAGTCACTTGCCTTGCACTAATGATTCGTATGATTTCACAGTCATCTTCATCAAAAATGGTGTGAGCCACCAATAACATTAGTACGCCTTTAACTCGTCCAATGGTTTGCCAACGTTCTTCACCATCGGTATGTCTGTCTTGGATTGAGATCCGTAATGGATCTTCAAAAACAAGGCTTGCAGTTTCGAAAGAGATATCATGCTTTTTCTGATTCTTTCGATTCTTAGCCTCATCCCATTCAAAATACTGTTCCATAAAAAACATTCAAATTTGTATATACAATAATGTATCACAAAATTGTATAACTCAAGTTGAGAAGCGTAATTTTTAGTCAAATTTATTGGCAAGAACTATCAAAACTGCTCATAAAAAAGCCGACTTGTTTCCAAGTCGGCTTTTGAACATCATCGAGCAAATAATTTATATCATAAGTTTTTGATTTTTATATTTTTCAATTTGTGCTGTTATTCCCAAGTAGAAATGTCCTACCTAATAACCAAATAGAAATGTCCTATATGGACATTTCCAAGTCAAGCACAGGATTTAGATTTCGTTGTTCAATCGCTGTTTTCTGTGCTTGTCTACGTGGCATCTTTTGAGAACGATTGCGTTTGTTTTGGTGTTCCAGTTGTTCATGCTGTTGTTGAATATGTGCCAGCACAGAACCCAAACGTTTATTCTCAACGATCTCTCGCTGGTTGAGCTGACTTAATTTATCAAAGATGCTGTAATTGATTTTTCTTCCCTGATATTCAATGGCTACAGTACCATCCGGATATTCCAGGAACTCAAGATACTTGCCGCCCAATCTTTGATTTTCTTCGCTGTTTTCCAAGATATATACGCATTTATCATAAGTAATCGTCAAGCTGTTCGTGACCCTGCGGGGTTCACGCCAGGTAAAAACATCATCTAATTCTTCGGCTGTTTCAGCGATAGGCCGATGTAGATCCTTGGAATTAAAAGCCATCTTGGCGAATTTACGATTAAATTGCTCAATAAAGCACGGCAGCCACTTATTGGCATCTGCAATTGAACTGATGCCTTCTAGACGCATCTCCTTAATCAGACGATCCTGAAGTGTTCTATTCGCTCGTTCTACACGACCTTTGGCTTGAGGGGAGTTAGCGAAAATGATATCGATATTGAGAGTGCTCAGAACACGTCCAAACTGGGTAATCTTGGTGTCTTTCTTGCTACTTTGATTCACCCTAAAAACTGAATGTTTGTCACTGTAAAATGCCAATGGCTTACCATGCTGTTCGATATATAAACGTGTCGAAATCATATAGTCAAAGGCTGACTCTGACGCACAGAAGCGTAAATGCTGCAATTTTCCTGTGGCATCATCGATGAATACTAGCAGACAGCATTTAGGTGCTCGACCTTCAAACCAATCATGGTGTGAGCCATCAATTTGGATCAATTCACCATAACAATCTCGGTTATAACGAGGCTGATATGGTCGTTTCAGGCGCTTGCAGCGAGGGATCCATAAATCGGCTGCAATCATCCAGGAACGCAGGGTTTCTACTGAAAGATCGAATCCATGCACGGTGGTGAGCTTTTCATGCGCTAAAGTGGGTCCGAAACCATAAAGTTGATCTGAAACAATATTGAGACACTTAAGTCTGAGTTCTTCAGGAAGTTTAGAATTGCTGATTTGGCCACGACCGGCATGGGCTAATGCAGCGGGACCTTGAGCTTTGTATTTCTGCAGTAAGCGTCTGATGTGACGTTCTGAGATATGAAGTAGCTGAGCAGCCTGGGATTGAGTTATACGTTGATCACAGATTTCTTGCAAGACCGACAATCGTTTAAGTTCTTTATCCGACATAGACACCAACATATCAAACCGTCCGCTAAGGAAATTGCAAAAGCGCATATTCTAAAAGCGGACATTTTTACTTTGGAGAAACCGGACATTTCTATTTTGGGCTTACATGTGCTTTTCGTATAACGCCCATTATGTTAAATAGCATGCAATATTGGATACCATACTGAAATAAGTAAAACAGTACCTAATACTCGATTAAAGAGCACCATATGATGAGCTGTAGAAAGTATTTTTTTTGTGATTTTTCCTAAATAAGCCCAAATAAATAAACAAGGTAGAGAAATCAGCATAAAGATGAATGAAAATAGAATGAGTGACTGATAGTAGTTAGCTAGTTGTGCTGTATAAACAGTAATAACAGCAATAGCCATCAACCAGCTTTTAGGGTTGATAAACTGTAAAAAGAAGCCTGTAAAAAAACCATTTTTCTTATTTTGATTTTGGATTTTAGATTCTAGATCAGGTCTATAATTAAAAATTTTCCATCCAATATAGCTTAACCAAATGCCGCCAGTGAAACTTAATATTAATTGAATCTTGGGGTATTCATTGAGTGTTGTACCAATTCCAAGTCCTGTAATTAAGACTAATGATGCAGCACCAATACTTCCACCGAAGATTAAGCCTAATGTTTTTTTAATACTAAATTGATGACTTGTACTAAGAATAAGGAAATTGGTTGGTCCAGGAGTAATTGATGCAACAAAAGAAAAGGCACAAAAAGCTAAAATCGTTTCCAAAATAAAATCCAAAAATTAATAAACTATTTGGCTAGTTTGATAAATATCTTCAAGATATATCTAGAACATTTGTGCACGCTTTTTGATATTGATTCAATGTTATGCCATAACAACGTTTAAACCATCGACCTAGATGACTTTGATCAGAAAAACAAAGATATGAAGCAACAGTTGTTGCTGATAATCCTTTTCTTAACAATTCTTTTGCCTTATTTAAACGGAGTTGGATCAGATATTGATGTGGAGAACAGTTAAAGTTTTTTTTAAATACACGGTTAATATAAAAACGATCTGTTTTCACCAATGTTGAGAGTGTTTGTAAGTCTAAATCATGAAAGAGACTTTCATGTAAAATTTCTTTTAGCTTTAATGCAATATTAGGTAATGTCTGGATAGACTTTTCACGTTTATATAAAATTTTTTTATTTACTAAGTTTTCTAATAAAAGATCTAAATACGTATCTTTCATCAATTGAGATTCATTGTTATTCAATATATTGTAGGTTGAAAGGAGTTATGGTCAAATCTGGTGTACGAGCATCAGGCGGTTTTCCTGTCTGATTGCTCCATTACTTGTTCGCCGTCTTGGAATTTAACGTTATTGACCACGAGGGTTAGCAGTTGAAATCCTTTCAGGCGGTTCCAGCGCTTCTGCGCTGATTGCAGCAATTTATAAACCATTGCTAGGGTTGTGTTTCTTGAACCGCAATTGCGGGTTTTGCTGGTTCTTAAACGTACTGTAGCGAAGGCAGATTCAATTGGGTTGGTGGTGCGTATACTCACCCAATGTTCTGCTGGAAAATCGTAGAAAGCCAACATGCTCTCACGGTCTTTAGCTAAGCATTCCATTGCGCGTGGGTACTTAGCAGTAAACCTTTCCAGCGCTATATCAAAGGCTTTATGAGCCTTCTCACGCGTCTCTGCCATCCAGATATCATGCAGTGCTTCTTTTACTTTGGGCTGTACTGCTTTGGGCAGTTTGTTGAGCACATTGGCCGTTTTATGCACCCAACAGCGTTGTTGTTTGGTCTGCGGATAGACCTTACTCAGGGCTTTCCAGAAGCCCAAGGCGCCGTCAGCTATTGCCAGCTTTGGGCAGGTCGTAAGCCCACGCGCAACCAGGCCATTCAGCAGCTCAAGCCAGCTGGCTTCAGACTCGCGATAGCCTTCCTCAACGGCAATCAGCTCCTTGCGACCATGCTCTGTCACGCCCATCACCACCAGCAAGCACAAACGGTCATCGAGGCGGACGTTGCTGTAAATACCGTCAACCCAAAGGTACGCGTAGCGCTTGTCACTCAAATCGCGCTGTCGCCACTCTCGGTGCTCATCAATCCAGCGTTCCTTGAGCCTGGAAATGGTGTTAGCTGACAGACCTTTGGCATTCTCACCCAGCAAGGCTGCAAGGGCTTCTTGGTAGTCTCCAGTGGAAATACCTTTGAGATACAGCCACGGTAATAACTCTTCAACGCTGCGGGCACGCTTGAGGTATGGCGGTAGCAGTGCGCTGGTAAAACGAATACCAGAGCCGCTACGATCACGCACTTTTGGCACCTTGATATCAACATCGCCAATGCCCGTTTGGATGCTGCGCTCAGGCAAATAGCCGTTACGCACCACAGCTTTGCGGCCATCGGGTAAACGCAGTTCTTCATGAGCTTGCAGCAGTTGCTGCAGCTCTACTTCAACTGCTTGCGCAATGAGCTGACGAGCACCATTACGCAATAAAGCAGTTAGCACATCAGTGCCAGTTTCATCTGGTTGTGAAAGAACATTCAGGGTAATATTTGTCATGGCGTATCGCTCTACTGTTAATTATTTCTTGGAGGAAACAATCAACAGGATACGCCACCCTCTTTTCCCCTCATACACCACAAATGACTATAGCTCGGTTGAAAGTATCAAATGTGAAAGTTGAGGATCAGAACGTAGGGTTGATTCGATAGCAAGTTCGATAGGCTCATTAAATATTCCTTCATAGCTTTTTTTTAACCATGCTGGATCTAAATGCATCATTTTATAAGTGAAGCCGAGAGGATCTGGTGCATTACCATCATGAACTTCTTCAGGTTCAAGCATGAAAGTTTGACCTTGATAGCTATCAATAATTTTTTTTCTACAATTGAATTGTTGATGTCCTAACTCTGTTACCCCTATAAGATAACTTGAGTGTAGATGAGGATCGTATGCAAAGCCTTTGAAGTGGGCATGAATTAGTTCTATACCTGTAGACTTATCCTGTGTGACATTGACCCAATTGCTCATATTTACTTAATTAGTCCTAATGGATTTAGCTTATCAAAAATTATCTAATGAAGAAATTCTAAAATTAACATAATACACCTTATACAAAATGCCCTTGTAAGCCCTTAATCAAGGGCATTTTTAGTCTCTACTTAACATAAAATTTTGGTGGTGCTTCAAAAAGTATGCTGCCTTTAAATGAAGCCATTATTGATGTAAAAGAAAAGAAGGCTAAATCAAAAGCTTTAAAATGGTTTTCAAGCTTTTTTGAAAAATTACAGCTTCTTCTGAAGCTACGCCTAATTCTATGCCTTATTTTGCAATTATTGCCTTCAATACCTACAGTAAAAAATTTACCAATACTTTGCTTACCATTTTTAAAAGCAGTGATGAAACTGTCCCAATGATCACTTGCAATTCGGGTGTAGTGAATATCTAATTGTTTAAGCTTTGTCTTCAATTGTTAGACTGTAGCTAAATCTCGTTTACCCCAAACATAAGCAACAATTTCACCTGTTTCTCGATGATAGGCGTAAATAAGCCATTGTTTATTCTTTTTATTTCCAACAAAATTCCAGAACTCATCTACTTCGAGAGATTCATAATGACTTTGCTGAGGCTGAATTTCATAGGTTGATTCAGTTAAAGTACGTAAAACTTTACCGATACTGATGCGCTCAACTTCAGCAATATCTCGTATACCGCTGCCTCTGACCATCAACTGTAATATTTTACGAGTAATACCTGACTTACATCCTAGATAGCTCAGTGCATGATCACCAATAAACTGACGTTTACAGTCTTTGCACTGATAGTTTTGTTTCCCATCTACTTTGATACCATTTTTCTTTATACTATCACTGAGGCAGGTTGGACATTTGATTGCTAGAGTTATTTGCATTTCTCTATTTTATCAAAATCCAATCGGCTTTTTCTTCAGCATACTTTTTGAAACACTACCAAAAATAGATTAACCTCAAACTTCTAATTCTTATAAATAATGAAAAACACCCAACTTATCTAGCACATCTAAAGACAATTGTTTACGTAGAGCAATATCATCACCAGCTTTCATTTGCATATTTAAAGCAAATGCCACCACTTGCCCATCTGCCTTTTCAACAAAACCCACATACCAACCCACTTGCGGGTCTACAGCCATTCCCCAGCCACTTTTAGCATATAGACGATTCTCCCCTCTGCGCTCTACATACAACATCTCTTTCACTTGTTGCTGAACTTCAGGTTTAAAAGGCAATTGCCCTTGGGCTAAATCATACACAAACTTTACTTCTTGTATAGGTGTAATTGTCAAAGGCCCTTTCAACCAAAATTGATCAACTTCCGTGCCTATTTGCATATTGCCATAACCAATACGTTGCAATTCACTTTGCATTAAGCTTGGACCAATACGACGTGCCAATTCTTGATATACAGGCACTGTAGATGCTTGCATGGCTTCGCCCAAAGTAAAATCTTTGTCCCATGCTTTAAAAAAACGTGGCTTTCCATCCCACTTAAATATTTCTGTAGATGTTGCTTTATGATTTTCTAAACCAATTAGTGCATTGGCAATTTTAAATGTAGATGCAGGAATATAAGCTGTTTTTGCTCGGTCTAAATGCGTGCCATATTTTTTAATATTTTGACCATCATATGTGACAAACACAGCATCAGCTGAGATTTCATTAAAAAGCGCTTGAACATTCTGATCGATGATTGAGTTATTCACTTGTGGAATTGTACTTGTTTTTGCTCGACTCATACTATGCTCAGCACAAGCCCCAATACTTATGCTTAAGCAAACTAAACTCAATATTTTTAATAATTTCATGATATACAACTTTAAAATTTGGTAGTGTTTCAAAAAGTATGCTGAAGAAAAAGCCGATTGGATTTTGATAAAATAGAGAAATGCAAATAACTCTAGCAATCAAATGTCCAACCTGCCTCAGTGATAGTATAAAGAAAAATGGTATCAAAGTAGATGGGAAACAAAACTATCAGTGCAAAGACTGTAAACGTCAGTTTATTGGTGATCATGCACTGAGCTATCTAGGATGTAAGTCAGGTATTACTCGTAAAATATTACAGTTGATGGTCAGAGGCAGCGGTATACGAGATATTGCTGAAGTTGAGCGCATCAGTATCGGTAAAGTTTTACGTACTTTAACTGAATCAACCTATGAAATTCAGCCTCAGCAAAGTCATTATGAATCTCTCGAAGTAGATGAGTTCTGGAATTTTGTTGGAAATAAAAAGAATAAACAATGGCTTATTTTTGTTCAAAAGTCATATTTTACCTCGGAGAAACCGGACATTTTTATTGGTGAGAATATAGACACTTTAAATGGGTTCTAACACTCTCTCTGTTATTCCTAAGTAGAAATGTCCTACCTAATAACCAAATAGAAATGTCCTATACAGACACTTCCAAGTCAAGCACAGGATTCAGATTTCGTTCTTTGATTACTGTTTTCTGTGCACGTCTGCTCGGCATCTTTTGAGAACGATTGCGTTTGTTTTGCTGTTCTAATTCTTCGTGCTGTTGTTGAATATGATTGAGAACAGCACCTAAACGTTTATTCTCAACAACCTCTCGCTGGTTGAGCTGACTTAATTTATCGAAGATGCTGTAATTGATTTTTCTTCCTTGATGTTCAATGGCTACCGTGCCATCCGGGTATTCCAGAAACTCAAGATACTTGCCGATCAACCTTTTATTTTCTTCGGTATTTTCCAGTAAATATACGCATTTATCATAAGTAATCGTCAGGCTGTTCGTGACTCTGCGGGGTTCACGCCAGGTAAAAACATCATCTAATTCTTCGGCTGTTTCAGTGACAGTCCGGTGTAGATCCTTGGGATTAAAGGCCATATTGGCAAATTTACGATTAAATTGCTCGATAAAGCAGGGCAGCCAGGCATTCGCTTGCTCAATCGAACAGATGCCTTCCAGGCGCATTTCTTTAATCAGACGGTCCTGAAGCGTTCTATTCGCCCGTTCTACACGGCCTTTGGCTTGTGGTGAATTGGCGAAGATGATATCGATATTGAGGGTACTGAGTACGCGTCCAAACTGGGTAATCTTGGTGTCTTTCTTGCTGCTTTGATTCACCCTGAAGACTGAATGTTTATCACTGTAAAACGCCAACGGCTTACCATGCTGCTCAACATACAAACGTGTTGAAATCATATAGTCAAATGCTGATTCCGACTCACAGAAACGTAAATGCTGTAATTTTCCTGTGGCATCATCGATAAATACCAGCAGACAGCACTTAGCAGCGCGTCCTTCAAACCAGTCATGGTGTGAGCCATCGATTTGAATCAGTTCACCATAACAATCTCGGTTATAACGAGGCTGATACGGGCGTTTCAGGCGCTTGGCGCGAGGAATCCACAGATCGGCTGCAATCATCCAGGAACGCAGTGTTTCCACTGAAATATCGAATCCATGAACAGTGGTGAGCTTTTCATGCGCTAAAGTGGGTCCGAAACCATGCAGTTGATCCGAAACAATATTGAGGCACTTGAGTCTGAGCTCTTCAGGAAGCCTGGAATTGCTGATTTGGCCACGTGCAGCATGTGCTAATGCAGCTGGGCCTTGAGCTTTGTATTTTTGCAATAAACGTCTGATCTGACGTTCTGAAATATGAAGTAGCTGAGCAGCTTGGGACTGGGTTATGCGTTGATCACAGATTTCTTGCAAGACCGACAATCGTTTAAGTTCTTTATCCGACATAGACACCAACATATCAAACCGTCCGCTAAGAAAATTGCAAAAGTGCATATTCTAAAAGCGGACATTTTTACTTTGGAGAAACCGGACATTTCTATTTTGGAGTTACACTCTCGTTTCGTATAACAGCCATTATGTTAAATAGCTGTTGGGCTAGATGATTTTTATATAAGAAGTTATTTAACAAAAATTAATACATATGTTATTTAGTATATGAGATTATATGTGCCATCTTTTTTAAAGAAATTTAACCTAATGTTTTTTAATCAAAAATATTTTTTTCAAGCAAGCTTCATTACGATGGTTATCGGTTTTGGTATGAATTTAAATGCAAGTGAAGTCAGTCAAAATGAGAAAAATATTGAAAAAGTTGTTACCCAATCATTTAAGCCACTTATAGATGAGTATGGTGTAGCTGGTATGGCTATAGGCGTAATTTACAACGGTAAAAGTTATGAAAAATATTATGGTGTCCGATCTAAAGATACAAATGAAAGCGTAAATAGTCAGACACTTTTTGAGTTAGGTTCTTTAAGTAAAACTTTTACTGCTATTTCAGGAACATATGCCAATAATCAAGGTAAAATATCGTTCAACGATCATCCTAGTAAATACGTCCCTGCTTTAAAAAATTCAGAAATTGATAAGGTAAATTTATTAGAGTTATTAACTTATACAAGTGGCAATTTGCCATTACAATTTCCAGATAATATCAAAACTGATAAGCAAATATTAGAGTATTTCAAAAATTGGAAAGTAAAGAATCCTCCTGGTACTTATCGTGAATACTCAAATCCAAGTATAGGACTTTTTGGGTATCTAACTGCAAAATCGATGAATGTTCCTTTCTCTTCATTATTAGAGAAGACTGTTTTTCCTCAACTTAATTTGAAACATACATACGTCAATGTTCCAGAAGCACAAAAAACGAACTATGCTTTTGGTTATGATGAAAATAATAAGCCAATTCGAGTTAATCCTGGTCCATTGTCGGATGAAGCATATGGCGTTAAATCAACACTCCCAGATATGCTTAAGTTTGTAAATTCGAATCTTAATGTAGATACAAATAGCCCTGCTATGAAAAAAGCTATACTGGATACACACAAAGGATATTTTAAAGTTTCTGATAGCGGTATGACACAAGCACTTGGATGGGAAATGTTTTCTTATCCCACTACTTCTGAAATTCTACAGGCTAGTAATTCAAAACAAATCTTATTGGGCTCAAATCCTGTTGTAAAAGAATTATCGCAACCAAAATCTAAAGTTTTTCATAAAACAGGTTCGACTAATGGCTTTGGGGCGTATGTTTTATTTATTCCAGAAGAAGGATTTGGATTGGTTATGTTAATGAATAAAAAGATACCAAATGTAGATCGTATTAAGGCTTCATATAATGTTTTTGAGACATTGAAAGATAATTAACTTTCTCTAAAATTAACATAATACACCTTATACGAAATGCGTTATAATTCCACTTAGAAATCAATGCTGTAGTTTCTAGTTGATAGCCCACCTTCCCCAAGGTGGGCTTTTTTTGTGATTTTTCACGTTCCACGCTTAAAATTCGAACAGTGTTTCATGATTTTTATAAGTTAAACTAAATTTAGTTGCTAATCCCAATAAGCTATTCACTAACTTGTAAATATCGGTATACCGGGCACTGTTGCAAATAGAGATTTGAGTCGATGAAGTTCCTTTTTAAAAGTGCTTAGAGACCGAAAACCCTGTTGATTAGACACACTTCACCTTGAGGCTGACCATAATAAAATGACGATGCTTGTCCTTTACGTAGTGCACGCATGACTTCAATACCTTTAATTGTGGCATAAGCCGTCTTCATAGATTTGAATCCTAATGTGGCCCTGATGATCCGCTTTAACTTACCATGATCACATTCAATGACATTATTTTTATACTTAATCTGCCTGTGCTCAATATCTACTGGACATTTTCCTTCTCGCTTTAACCGTGATAAAGCATGGCCATAGGTCGCTGCTTTATCTGTATTGATGACCCGTGGAATTTGCCATTTTTTCACCGTATTGAAGATCTTTCCTAAAAAACAATAGGCTGATTTACTGTTCCGTCTAGCGGAAAGGTAAAAGTCAATCGTATGACCACGTTGATCAACTGCACGATACAGGTAAGTCCATCGCCCCTTCACTTTGATATAAGTCTCATCCATATGCCATGAATGTAAATCTGTAGGATTACGCCAATACCAGCGTAAGCGTTTTTCCATTTCTGGAGCATAACGCTGAACCCAACGATAAATTGTGGTGTGGTCAACATTCACACCTCGTTCAGCGAGCATTTCTTGAAGTTCACGATAGCTGATGCCATATTTACAATACCAACGAACAGCCCAAAGAATGATTTCACCTTGAAAGTGCCGACCATGGAAGGGATTCATCTGCTGTATCTCGAAATAAATAAGATATTTAGCTTATCATGTCAGCCTATTTGCAACAGTGCCAAACTATTTTAGTTGGGAAGGAATGCTAAAAATTGGAGATTGATACATCTCATCGTTTGTTTAAATATTTTTTGATTAAATTTTCCCTTTAAAAATTCTATTTTTTTTAATGTCTTAACTTGTATTTAATATAGGAGATCCCCATAACAACAAAAGCACTACAGGAATACAACAATATGGCGAATCCACAAAAACACTATGCTAAGTTCCACACAAATATTCGATTAGGTCGTTATGACGAAGAAAGTACATTACGTGAAAAACGTGACCTTTTGATTAGCACCTTAAAAGATGAACTCAAAAAGGATCCAAATGGTCCTCAATTTGTTGAATACTTTAATCAAGGTAGTTATGCCTTGGGCACAGGGATTAAGCCTAAGAATGGAGATTATGATATTGATGTAGGAGTTTTATTAGATTGTGACAAAGAGGAATATGGCTCAGTAGAAATTAAAAAAATTGTTAGAGATGCTTTAACTCATTCAAATAGAACTGTAACGATCAAACGACCTTGCGTAACTGTCACTTATCTCAAAAATGGTAGTCCCGATTATCATGTAGATCTGCCCATCTACGCTGAAGACGACAAAGGCAATATGTATCTAGCTCGAGGTAAGGAATTCTCCTCTGAAGACCTTAAGACTTGGGATATTTCAAATCCTACTGAACTTACCGATACAATTTTGGGAAAATTTGAAGATGATTCAGATTTACGTCATCAGTTTAGACGATGTACTCGCTACTTGAAACAATGGCGAAATGAGAAAGGTCTAGATTTTTTTAAGAGTATTGCTATCACTACAGCTGTATATGAGCATATAACAGCTGAAGATTATGAGAATGATAATAAGGTATTACTTTCTATAGTAAATAATGTATTAGATCAATTCACTACCTTTAGCATTGATCCAGAAAATAACGAGTATTACTTCAGACTCGTAATTAATTTACCTGCACATCAAGGTGTAGACTTACTCGAAAAATTGACCCGAAAACAAATGGAGCACTTAAAATCAAAACTTGAAGATTTAAAATCATCTTTAGAAGCTGTAAATGAGGAAACTGATACAGTAGAAGCTTGCAAAATTTTAAATAAAACTTTTGGAAGACAATTCCCTATCCCTGAAATACAAGAAGTGTCCGAACCAGTAGTACAAACTTATTACACTCAAGAAGGAAAATCTGCTTAGGAAAACTCAATGTTTTTTGATAACCCAAAGTTAGACAATATTGAAAAGCTATTAAGTGAACATGGAGCTCAAAATATCCATGTCACTTCTATTACTAAGGATTGGGTTAATCTAAAATTTGATTTTCTCATTAATACACAACAGGTTTGCCTTGGTCTAATTTTTCAAAATAGAGCTAATTGGACGATACCTCCCATTTTTAGAATATTGACACGACCAATGTCTGCCTTAGATCATGTGAGTCAAAGTGGGGAAATTTGTACTACGGATCATCAAGGTGAAAACTTTGAAGGCTATAGACATAAAGAACTTATTACTGAATTCTTTGAAAGGGCTATAGATATACTCAAGCAATCTTTTATTAATTTTCAATTAAACAACCGAGTAAGCTTGTATAACGAACTAGAAGGATATTTAGGCAGCACTCAAAATATAAATGAGGATGTAATATTACATTGCGACCCTACTTCTACATTTAATTTATATGGTTGGTTAAGAAAATCATCAAAAGGGAATCATCAAATATTAGAGCATATTGATGATGGCGATAGTTCTTACATAAACCACAACCAGCTCACAAAAGTAAAAATTCATAAGATATTATTAGAAGATGCTTCTGTTTTCCCCATACCAGATATAGGAGATTATTTTAATGAGGACTATTTTCTAAAAATTGTTAATACCCTCTCTAATGAGAACAAACGATCTTTGTTAAAACAAGGCAATCATTATGCCCTAGTGGGAATTCCAAATGAACATGGATTTGCTTATGTGATTTTTTATTATGCCATTTGGTATTCTTTCAAAGAAAAAGTATCCTTCAAAGGCTTTAAAGTCTCTTTAACACAAAGAGCGTGGATAGATTATTTATTAAATAGAACGGGGCAAGAGAAAAAAACAAGACATATAGCGATTATCGGATGTGGGGCTTTAGGCTCAAAGATTGCAGAGATATTAGCTCAAACAGGCGTAAATAAATTTTCTTTCATAGATCCAGAGCTTTTAAAAACAGATAATATTTATCGTCATTCTTTAGGTTTGCAGTATGTTAATACCTATAAATCTACTTCTTTAGCTAATAAGTTTTTAATAGAAAGGCCCGGATTAACTATTTTTCCATTCGTAAGCCATGGTGAAAGCTGGATAAAATCAAAAATTACTGAAGATATTGATACTATCATCATAGCAATTGGCCATACTCCTACTGAGATTTCTCTCGTAAAAACTATTTATGAAATAAGTGCAAACATTCAAGTAATAATAGGCTGGTTAGAACCTTATGATTTAGGTGGACATTTTATTTCTTTCAATAATAAACATGTAGGATGTTTAAACTGCTTATATTTTGATGAAAAATCAAATAAAAGTCTTACCCCTATGTATAAATATGTACAATCTGGACAGCTAATTGCTAAAAATATTACAGGGTGTGCTGGTGCATTTACCCCCTTCTCTTCTTTAAATTGCATGAAGCTAGCAAGCTATATTTCTGAATATGTCCTGAATCAACAATTAGGATTTGTTTCTATTTCTGGCGACAATCAGAATGCAAATAAAAATGGAATAATTACTACCCCTTTTTATAATTCAGTAAATAATTCAAATGGAATTAATATATTGAATTTAAAAGAAATTTATAAAGAAGTATGCCCATGTTGCAATACATAACTCAAGGGAGGATTAAATGTGACACACCTACAGGCCAAGTCTTTATTATTCAAGCAAATGTTTTAAAGAGTTTAAAGCAATTTATACAATTAGAATCAGATTCTCCAGAATCGGGTGGCATTCTAATTGGAAGAACTGATGTGGTTCCGTTAATTAGACCACTCAATCTAGTTTTATAAGTGATAAATCCGCTCTAAATATTTAAATTATGCTGCCATTACTTTTGGTAAATGTCGATCATAAAATTCATTTGGTGTTGCCTTATTCAAGCTTGAATGAGGACGTATCGTGTTATAAAAATCCAAATATTCAGCAATTGATTGTTTTGCTTGTTTAACCGTATCGTAAGCCTTCAAATAGACTTCCTCATGCTTCACACTGCGCCATAAACGCTCAATCATTACATTATCCATCCATCGTCCTTTCCCATCCATACTGATACGGATATTTCGCAATTTTAACTCATTCAAAAATGCCTCGCTTGTGAATTGACTGCCTTGGTCTGTATTAAACACCTCTGGACAACCATATTTCACAATTGCTTCTTGCAACGCATCTATGCAAAAGTCTGTTTCCATACTGATCGATACACGATGAGCCAGTACTTTACGACTATGCCAATCTATAATTGCACACAGATAGACAAAGCCTTTAGCCATAGGAATGTACGTGATATCTGTACACCAGACTTGATTAGAGTGATCGATGACCATGTTTTTCAACAGATATGGGAAAATACGGTGTGCAAGATTAGGCTTACTGGTATTGGGTTTTGGATACAAGGCATGTATTCCCATCAAGCGCATTAAACGTCGGACTTTACGCCGACCTATTTTATGTCCTTGACGCTGTAGCATATCTCGTATCATTCGACTGCCCATAAATGGGTAGTCGAGATGAATTTCATCGATTAGACGCATCAAACTCAAATCAGTTGATGAAATCTCTTTGGGCTTGTAATACAACGTACTGCGATTGATTTGAATCAATTGCGATTGTTGTCGTACCGAAAGTTGATGGGTCTTATCGATCATTTTTTGCCGCTCAGCTGCCCTATTTTTCTGAGCGCACCTTCTAAAAAATCAATTTGCAATGCCTGATGTCCTATCTTGGCATGTAGAGCTTTGAGGTCAATCTCAGGTTCTTGTTGTGCTGTTGGTCGTGAAAAAATATTGATTGATTGCTCAAGCAGTTGATTTTTCCAATCGATGATTTGGTTTTGATGTAAATCGAATTGAGTAGAAAGTTCAGCGAGTGTGTGGTCGCCTTTAATTGCTGCGAGAGCAACTTTAACTTTAAACTCTGCTGAATGATTACGACGTTTTCTTCGTGTCATGGTTGACTCCAAAAACAAGCATTTCCCATGCTTATTGGGGAGTAGATTATCACTTATAGGCGTGGTCTAAAATCCTAGAACCACATCAGAACAGACATAGAAACTAAAGCTAAAATCATTGAAAGCTTTACCTCTCCTATGGAAGGAGACTGTCAAACACGTATGTCTTTCTTTAGGTCAAAGTCCCACCAATATGCTTTAATACAAGCTTGGAACGAATCTAAAAAATTCTATAATTTTCAAGGCCTATGGCATACACATCCTGAAGATGTACCAACACCCTCTCCAACCGATTTAAGGGATATAGATACTGTTCTAAATGGCATTACCAATCTTAATGACCCAGTTTTATATTTAATAATCGGAAGAGTAAAAACTGGAATCTGGATTGGTAGAAAAAATTTTAAAATCAAACTGTTAGGTTATATTGAGTTAAATTGAAAATGCAACTAGACCCATCCCTAAGTTTACAGACTTCTTTATCAGCAATAGATGATTTATCAAATGCAAATAAATATATAGAAGAAATTTTAAAGCATATTTGTATAGATTCATTAGGTGTATTAGTTGATGAAGAACGTAAAAATATAATTTTTGTCTTATTGAAAAATAAAAGCCCTGAAAGTTTTTTCCGTATAATTCTCAATTATGATGATACTTTAACTTTTGTCCGAAGATTGCTTGCCAAAAAAATTTCCATTTATGCACGCTTTCTTCAAGGTCACATAATTGATGCCCACACTCTACATGATTTTGAAAAGTTAAAAGAAACATGGAATTTAACCTCCTCTCAAGAGAGCGAAGTTAAAGATGTAGATTTTGTTCCTAGAAAGATTCCTAAACAAAAACCAAACCCTGTAAACCAATTAGAATATTTCATAAAAAGAATTTTTGATTTTGAGCATCTTACAGGTAGGGGTAACGATTTATCTGAAAAAGATAAAAACCAGATTTATCTCTCAAGTCATGGCCGATGTATGTTTAAAGGATGTGGTGCAAAATTAAACATAGATGAAATAACTGGATTTGAAGGTACATATGGCGTTTTAGCTCATAATGTTGCAGCATCAGAAAATTCTACTCGCGGTATCCCCTTCTTCTCATATCAACTATCAGATGATCCAACGAATATTTTATTATTATGTGAAAAACATCATAGGTTAATTGATAAAGTTGCTGGCGCAGAATATACAGCTTCAAGACTCTCGCAAATGAGAAGTAATTTCACAGCACAATGCGAAGATTTATTAGATTCTTTAAGCTTTACTCCTATGCCAGTGTATTTATTTTTCTGGCCCGTGAATCGCAATATTCCTCAGTCTCCTTCACGACGTGATATTGCAAGCTGCCTTCTCCCATTAAAATCTATTTTGCATAAAGATAAGACACTAATTCATGAACCATTACCAGCTCATTTAAGAGCTTCAGCTGATGAGTTCTATAAAAAGTATTTTTTAGAAGAATTTGAAGTTCAAACAGAACAATTACTTAGGGAAACTAAATTTGATGATAAGAGAGTAGCTATTTTTGGCTTCGGCCCTATGCCATGCCTAATAGCATTAGGAAGTAAATTAGGAAATAAAGGGAAATTTATACCTATGCTTATGTATAGGGATGGAAGTTGTTGGATGTGGCCTGATCTTATATGTACAACCAAAGCGTATGAAATTAATAATTTCAGTGAAATAGAAGATTGTACTGAAATTACTATTAGATTGAATCTCACTGCTGATCCAGAAACCTCTAAAAATAAGGCTGTTGAATTAGGACATCCGGTAATTAATATTACTGCTAAACCAGAATATATGGGGAATGGAGCAATAAGAAATCCTGAACGAGGACTAAGTTTCATGCAAGATATTCATGCGTTATTTCATAGTCTAACAGATAAAGGAATTACCAAAATTCATGTCTTACCATGTGCATCCAATGCTGCTTGTATATGGTTTGGACAAGCATTTGATCTGCATCATCCTGAAATGGTTATTTATGATTACTTAAATAATTCAATGGTTCCAAGACTTCAAATTCGAAATAATGGAAGCAAGAATGAAATCGCTGTAATTTAAACAGTATATTTGATAGTACTTTCATACCATTAGATTTAAATATGACATTAGTAAATGGAGTTTAGCTCTAATGGGGCTTTGTTGCATAAATATCTAAGACTATGATTTTGTTTAATTTATTTTTGGATTAAAATTTAAACAAATCCTTAAAAATCAGTATCTTGAAGAATGTTTATACAACAAAGCCGTTTTAAACTAAAAAATGTTTGTAATACTATTTTATTTAAATCACTCTGCGATCTAGGTATTAAATTTAAGACTTTCCATGGTTTTAAATAATCTTGCAGATTTTTTTGTGGTTCGAGAATATTTAAATCTTTATTAATATCAAAATTTGAGGGAATTCCATTTGTATTTTTTGCTAATAATTCCTTAACTAAATTTGTTGGAATAGCTCCATTTAAATGAACGTGTAAATCACCCTTAGGAAGATTCACTATCATATCTTCATTAATTTTTTGTAGTGCAGACATAAGTGTAGAAATTAATATAGCTGATTGAATTTTATCATAAAATCTATTTCCAAGTTATTTATTTTTAAATTTTTCTATTTCAATTCTGAATGGCTTTGTTGCACAAACCTATCTGTAAAGGGTTTTTCAGCGATATAATTTTCAAATGAAGAAGCCTACACACAAAATCTACCGCACAACCAATTGGCCCGCATATAACCGAGCACTCATGAGTCGAGGAAATATTGCCATTTGGTTTGATCCTGCTACGCAATGATATGCTCCATCAAAAGGCAAACAAGGGCGAAATCAAATCTACTCCGACGCAGCCATCCAATGCTGCTTAATGATTAAATCCTTATTCCGTCTGTCTTTACGTATGGTCACTGGCTTTGTGCAAAGTCTGATTAAACTTTGCGGATTAAATTGGATAGCTCCAGATTACACCACGCTTTGTAGAAGACAAAAGCATATTGATATTGTAATCAGTTACCAAAAAAGTAGCGATGGGCTGCATCTACTCATGGACTCTACAGGCATGAAGTTTCTAGGTGAGGGCGAATGGAAACGCAAGAAACATGGACCTGAATATCGTCGCCAATGGCGTAAACTTCATATTGGTATAGATGCTAAAACCCTACAAATACGAGCAGTTCAGCTTACAACCAATAATGTCAGTGATTCACAGGTGCTTGGTGATTTACTTAATCAGATTCCACAAGATGAGCGGATTGACTCTGTTTATACCGATGGGGCTTATGACACCAAGCAATGCCGTCAGGTCATTGCAGATCGGCAAGCGCATGCGGTGATTCCACCTAGAAAAAATGGAAAGATACAAAGAGTAGCTCGCTAGAGCGAAATGAATTACTTCGAACAATTAAACGTTTAGGCAGGACACTATGGAAAAAATGGTCAGGCTATCATCGGCGAAGTTTGGTTGAAACTAAGATGCATTGCATCAAATTATTAGGAGATAAACTCAGTGCAAGGAGTTTTGATAGCCAAGTGAATGAGATCCATGCACGTGTAGCAGTCCTTAACAGATTTACGGAATTAGGTCGACCACTTACCCAAGTTACGCCTTAAATTTGGCTCAATTAGGGGCGCTTTGCATTTCAAATCTTTGTGCAACAAAGCCACTTCAAAGTAGAAATGTCTGGTCTGGATTGTTGCCACTCTAATTTGAGTTTAAAAAAGCTAGCAAATCTGCTAGCTTTTTAAGATGATTATTCTATTTTTTAGAATTTAATAAACCAAAGAAGTTCTCTCCATCGTTCTCTAAGTCTTCAAAAAACTTATAAAACGATTGGGCAATAGCCTTATTTTTGACAATAATACCCACAGGCACTGTTGTTAAAATATTTGTGGATGAATCACTAACGTGAATAATCAAAACACAAAAAGAGTCTTTCATAACCAAAAGCTCAAAATTACCGTCAAAAACTACACTACTTTCCTTAAACGTTAGAAAGTGCTTGGCTCCTGCCTCAGCTGTGATTAGTTTTTTATAACTTGCGATTGATTGTTTATCATTTCTGTATGCCACTGGTAAGAAGCATTTAAAGTTTTTGGTAATTGTGGTTGTCGATAAACGATCAATAAAATCACTAAATCTATCTGACTTACCCCAAAATTCATCTGATGGAGCTAACCAATACAGCTGTTTATCATCATTATTCTGGTCTTGATATTGTTTGATTGTTTTGAAAAACAGGTCTGAATTTTCCTTAGAATATATTGGCCCGATAAAGTATTCATTGGATTTGTGTTCTAGCTTAAATAAGCGATCTAAATTAAGCTTATTCTCGCTAAAAATAGATTCAACTGAAAAAGTATCCTCCATATCTAATTCATGGAGTACCTTTAGAATATCCTCAATATTTTGTGGCTTCTTAGCTGATCTAAGAGCAGCGTAAAGAGAATCTTCGATTTTGTTAAGATTTTCCATGTGATTAAAATCACTAATCTCTGTAGGTGTATAATTCTCATCAAGCGTCAATGGTAATGTAAAACGACGAGAATGGTCTCGCAATTTTTCCACTTGGCTCATTTTATACAGTTGCAGCTTCTTTTCATCCACTGATGGATTCAACTTAACTAATCCTTGGCTGAAATAAAATCGAAAATTTTTCTGAAACTCCTTACTAACCAAAGACTCACCATTTGAAAGGTATTGGTTAGAAGCATCTAATTTAATTGAATTTGCCCCATTGTCAGATGCGTTGGGATTAACTGGCTCAGGATTCAAGCCAATCATCTCAAAACTCATCTTTTGAATATTGTCCTCAATCTTATTTACATAAGGAATTGCACAAACATCCGAGAATGCTTTCTCAAGTCGCTGAGTCAGAGCAAATCGATCATCTTCAAGATGTTTTATCTGCATTTGTTTTAATAATTTAGTTAATAGCACATCTGTTTCATGATTAGATAACCCTAAGAACCGCGCTATTTTTTCAGCAGAAAGTGGTGCAATTACCAATAGGCGCAATACCATAGAATCAATAAAATCTAAGGTATCTGTTGTGGTATAGCTAAATGCCACATTGAATAGTTGTGATGGCAATGTAACATCTACGTCATGATAGCTTCTTAGTGAATTTTCCATGAGTTATACCCCTGCCTTTCTATATTTTTTTGATCTATTTTTATTAATGTGCGGATTGTTTTGTACTATTTTGACAATGGCGCGTTTTGAAATATATCGATATTCTAAAGTCTGATTTTCACGGCACTTGATGTAATTTAATACGCGTCCTAAAGGTAAGTTACTGTTGACTCCTTGCCACATTTCTGACGCACCAAAGATTACAAGACGATCCATTGCGCGAGATAAAGCCACGTTCACACGATTTGGTGACTTCAAAAATGCAGGAAACTTAGTTGGATCATTTCGCGTAACTGAGAGAATGATGATCTTATTCTGTTTACCTTGATAACTATCCACCGTATCAATACGCACAATTGATCTCAATGCATCTGACACTTCACACAAAGAGAAGGCTTTTCTTAACCGGTTTTTTTGCTCAGCATAGGTACAAATTACACCAATAGCAGGCTCTTTAAGGGAATCAGGCTCTGGCACTAATTTATTTAACAAGAGTTTGTCTTGGTCAATCCGCTGAAGAAAATCGATAATTTCATTAATTTCATGTGGGTTATAAATACTACTACCTTTCTCCATTTTGAAATGCTCAGCATTCCCAGTATCCACCCAAGTAACTGTTGAATTCAATTCTATTACGATGTCGGATGCATAGTTATCAGGCACAATCCGCTTTAACTTAATTTCTTTCAGCTCTTCATCACTTAAACCACGAGAATCGACAACTTCAGTTTCAAGTTTTCCTTCATAAAAACAGTCTGAAACTAATTCGCCGATGCTCGGACTCATTCGGTACTGTGACAAGAGTTCTGAACTAGCCTTTAGTCCATAATGTGAATTAAAGATACGGCCAAAGTCGCTTTGTAATTTATCTTCCAAATCATCATCTGATATCTTAAGTTGCTTAGCTAAAGCCTTTATATGATCGCTCGAATATAGTGGAGGAAGTTGGTCTTGATCCCCAACTAATAAAATACGTGCACCTGACTGCATTGCAATTGCCAATTCTGAAGCGATTGAACGTGCTGCTTCATCAATAATCACCCAATCAAATACGTGATTGGCGATTCCAATACTTTGTTGGCCAACACCAACGCATGTGCCACAGACTAATTGCCTTGTTTTGACCAGAAAACTTTCATAATTAGCATTTTGGCTTTCAATTAATGGTTCATAATCTAGGGCAATATTGATCAAGGCTTTCGCTTTAAGTCCTTCCTCATTAGATACCCCGTAGTATTGATTAAGTGCTGCGAACGTAATCATGTCGATCTTATTTAACTGGTTTAATACTGTTATCTCTTTATCATTGATACAGTCTTCCAGTTGATCCCAAAAGTCTTGATTTCCGTCAAACATGCTCTTCAGCTTATGCATTGCTGATTTGAAAGCCTGGGTATACTCTTCTAATGAGAAACTAAACTTTTGATCAAGATCATCTTGGTCGATTGACTGATACGCAGATTTAAGACTATTTAAAATAGTGACTCTGATTTCATAAAGATCGCTCAAGTATTCAGCTTCAAGTGATAAATCTTTTGCAAGCTCAAGCACTCTTTCTTTAATATTAGACTTAAACAGCTCTATCTGGCTCGTAATAATTGAGCCTGTATAGACATCTTTTAATTCAGGAGACACAGCACTCTCTTTATTGCTTATTCGAGCAATACTTAATGGTGTGTCATACTCTGTGCATAGCTGACGTATACGCTCAACACTTGTATTTACAGCTTCGTGCGACTGACTAACAATTAAGATGTTAGATACATTTTGTTTATCATAGAGATAGTGAGCCAGTATAGAGATAAATTCAGTTTTGCCGGTTCCTGGTGGTCCCTTTAATAGTGATACAGGTCCATACTTAAGCACATTACGGAACGCTTTACGTTGTAATGGATTGAGGGCTTTAACCAATTCCCCATTTTTGTATTTGTTATAGTGATCTAGATCTTCATCAGGCACTTCAATCTCATAATCTTTTGCTTCAATCACTAATGATGGTTCAAAGTAATCTACGAGATTTTCAATGACAGCCTTATTACTCAGAATATTTGTCAGAGCATCTGCACGTTTCCGATTAGATGACTTATCTGCCTTGCTTTGTAGAAACAGTGTTGCTTCTTCAGGAACTTCATTTGTTTTTTTACAAAAATCGATCCACAATTCTCCGACTTTTGATTGCGCAATATTCACCGTACCTATGCAGAAAGTGTAATCACCTCCCGCCCCAGTTTCTTTAGTGCACATTACATCGACTTTATCGGTCTTTGAAAATTTAGCTGAAACATCTTCTGCAGAGTCATAGTATGCAATAGCACTCTTTGAATCTTTAAAATGTTTGCTCGAAACTATCTTTAACGGCTCAGACAGAGTGATTGTAGGATGTGCATGACGCTCAGTCGCCATGACTTTTTTCCACAACTCTTTCGTTTCAATATCAATTAAGTGGCTATGTGTAGGCAGATGACTCATTGGCTGTGCCATAAGCTCATCAGTAGCTATAACATCGCCTATCTCTTCTTGTAATGCTTTTTGTTCACGCAGAGCCCGTAATGTTTCCTCTTTCTCTTGAGTCCTTTTGAGCTGTGCTTGCTTAAACTGTTCAATAGCATCCTTAAAGTTTTGATCTTTTGCTAAGAAGTCATTTAACTCTACAATGTTGTCACGCTTACTCATCCCAGATATCGGGTGGACTTCAATGCTAACATCAATAGTCAGATCTGCATCCCTACTAGCCTTCCACCACAGGTCTTGTTTTTTGACAAAATCAAGGAAACTTAATTGATTTTCATGGGGCTTATAAAACCCTTTTAACATGCCATTGATTCCGCTAAGTGTAAATCGAAAATCCCCCTCACTTGCTGCCTCAAGTTGGATATAAACTTTGCCGTTTTCGGGATAAATCGTAAAGGGCGTCTCAACCTTACTTGTATAAATACTAATCTGAGGAGCTTCTTTTACAATAGCACCCTTACATTCAAATGCCTCTATAAAGCGAGAATTATCAATATAGCGTACACTTGGATCTTCCATTCCTTCTATGCTCAAGGCTGTATTTAGCCAGGATAAAGTAGGATCCATTGAAGCCACATCATCCACAGCCAAGTCTATATCGTATAGATCTGCGATTAATTTCAATGCAGTAAAGTTGTCACACTGAATGACTGTTGGATCTTCAATATCAGATGGGAAATAAGCATTAGAAGAATCAGGTTGTGGTACTTCAGGATGGAAGCAATCATTAAAACTAACTTTCAAGTTTGTTTTATCTACTAGAATCTTTTCATCATCCAAGTTTCCATGTTGAAAGCCATGCTCATGAAATTTTTTCAGAGAATGCAATAACTGAAGTGAAAGTTCATTTTTTTCATCCTCAGTTAAGCCCTCAATAACCGTTGACCAAGCTTCACCCTTTACCATTTCAGTTACTAGATACACACATGCTGTGCTAGTTGATAAACCAAAATCAATAATCTTAGGAAGGTATGGCAAATTGAGAGCCTGCGTCATTTTAAGTTCTTCAAAGAATCGCTTAAAACAACTCTTTTGATAAGTTGTCATTGCAGATGCAACTTTACCCATCCATGTTTTGACTAACATGTTGCCTGATGCATAGAGTGTAAAATTTTGGTTAGCATCAATAGGCGCGCCAAATATCGGGTAACTGATATAGGTATTTGTCTGATTTAAATATGGATTCAGTACATCTGCATCAAGTTCATAACTAACTTGTTCAGCAGGTTTTTGAGCTAAGAAATCTTGGAATACTGCACATGCATTATCATATTTCCCTGTCAAAGCTCGTGTTAAAATACGCTCTAACCAGTGGTTCTGATCTCGCTCCTCAAGACTAAATTTTTTCAATGAACGTGGGCTCAGTCGAGCATTCTTCCAAATATGAAGGATTAACTGCCCTAACCAATACACATCCTTTTGTGCAGCTGTCAGCGCAAGATTCGGAAGATGAGCTGTTGTATTCAAAAATGGGAGTTCGTTAGCCAGTTCAGGGTCAATTTTCGAGGGCTGTGTTTGATCATTTGCTGCCGAAAAATTGGATAGCAATATCTCCTTTTTATAAGAGATCCACACACTATGATCACCCACATCACCATGAGTAATTCCCATTTGATGTAGGTGATTAAATTTACCAAGCAAAATCTGGAATAAATCCAATTTCTCAGATTCAGACATTTTCTCAGCATAAGCGCCGATGAATTCGTTGACTCGATAGCTGTTCTCAGGCAACTCATACAACTCATTATATTTTGATGTCATGTCATCAAGACTTGGGTTTGTAATCGGGTGCAAACAACTTTGATAAAGATCAGGCTTTTCTGTTTTAATTTTTTGGAAAACCCGGCGCTCATTGCAGATCAAGTTGAATCGATGTTGAGGCTGACTCATTCTTGAGTTACTCAACTTGAATTCATTAAAATCCCAACAACGCATTAAAGATTTTTCACCAACGATGGTCAATGAATGCGCTTTATACTCGCTATAAATCTTTTTAGGATGCGGTAAGATCAAGTCACCTCGTTCATGATTATTAATAATCAAAGAGCGTGGTTGAATTTGGTCAGGCGCAAAAATTTCATCAATAATGGCGTGATATTCTTTTTTAATATCATATATGCGACCATCACGTTCCAGATGCTTGCGGAACATATTATTAAAATTCTTCTGTTGAGCTAATTGTATAAACTCATCTATCGAAAGAATGTGCTCTAAATCTTCTGGAGGCAGGCGCGAATAATCTGCTTTACCACACATGACAACAAAGTGAGAAACACTTTGGTAATGAAATGTAATGCCCTTAGCTTTCTTTTCTGAAACTTTATCCTTTAGTTTATTAACTATAATTTGCATTTTTTTTACATTTTTAGCTACAGGGCATGAATCTTGCTCTTTATTACCTACGTACCATTTTCCTGCAACTTTTGTAATTTCCTTACCGTTCCAGTCCTTGAATTCAATGACCAAAATGTTTGCATGAGTAATAATTAGGAGATCATATTCAAATTTCTCAGAACTACCTTTCGCTACTGCTTTTTTTCCATTTTTATGCATAAATTCAAAACCAGCATATGCTCGCCAGTTTTTAGTTTTTTCGCCACGATCAAAGACCTTTTTAATCTTATCAATTGCTTTGAGTTCGTGCTCGTATATACCTGTCTCTGGATATGTAACTTTCATATTAAAAGATTCTTTATTTAAAATGTCTTGCTTTTGCACATACAACAAATAAGCGTCAAAAATGATGCTAAATTTTTATTAACATAAAGTAATGCTATATGTACGGTGTCTTTTAGAAAAAATACTTAGCGTAAGAATTTAGTTTTTTCAGGTTGATGGTTAGTTTGGCCAAATAAGCCCTCCGAAGGTTTTTTATATTCAGTTTAGGATTGTATTTAAAATAAAGTCTGCCAAATATTTTGGTGTAAAACCTGAGTCTTCTAGCACGATCATCATTTAGATGATCTAACTCAATCATTCGTTTAAGCAAAACGTATTTCACTTAACGGTTCATAATGTGACTTATATTACATTTAATTTTTGAGTATTCAAAATTATTTTATTGAATTATAAGAAAAAAACTTAAGGAATTCCTTAAAATTTGATGACAATGGTCATATCTCTAATCACTAAAAAGACCAAAAATAGATATCTACCCATATCTCTCGGACAAATTAACTCTATTTTATAAAAGTATCAATAAATTCATTAGGTTCATGAACCAAAAATTTATAATTATTTTTTTATTTATATAAGTTATTGAAAATAATAAATAAAATTATTAAAAGTTTTATTAACTAGACTTCAGGTGAACATAAGTTAAAGTTCGAATTAAAATGAATAGGGTAGTCGCAATTTCCAAAAAATGACAGCTCATGTGTCGTTTAGATACTAACAATTTGTTTATTATAACAAATCTTAAGCATGTTAGCTGTCGTCATTCTTTGATACGGTCTACGTACTACCGTACAATCATCAGCTATATTCATGGTGTTACTTTGCATAATTTACATTTTCTGCATTCAAACCAATCAATCCAAAATTACGTGCACGTTCGAGACACATAAGCTGTCATTGACGACACATGTAATGTCACTGGTTGCGTTCGTGCGTCTATTTCCGTTGAACTATGCTATACCTTGAATAGCCAGCTACTCGGTTCACTGAAATACTGACCGACACGTTAGATTTCAGTTTTAAATCAAAATAGCGATCAATCGTCACAATTAGATGTTTTACATAATCAAAAACTACATATGTTAAATCCTTTAAATCATTGTTCTGGTGTGCAACTTCAATAAATTCTGAAAACAACGCTACACCTGTTTCGTTGGCCAGATTCGCTAACTGATTATCCAATCCGGCAATTGCCGTTAATTCTGATGCAATCACCACTTTATGCATTGCTGTTTCCGCTTCAATGCCTTTGTACTCAATCCCCTTGTATATATAGACATCGTTTTCTCGTTTGCCTTGGTTCCAAGGGTTATCCGTACCATCCAGTCTAGGCATGCTGTACGGTCGTTTTAGTTTTGCTGGAGGTGTTTGTTTAGCGGTGACTTCATAAAGGTTAAATACGCAATCTGTGTAGCGTTTAAGGCTATGGTATGTCAAAGCTTGCTGTTTGGCGGTCAACTCCCGTGGTGATACATGATTCACCAAGGTTTTGAACATTTCTAATGATTCTGGTGTGAACGATCCATCTTTTTTTGCATTGTCCATCAGGTCTTTTTTAGCCCATTTATGCTTTAGTTTTTCCGCTTCAGCATCAGATATTTTCTCTCCCCGATACACGTATCCACGCGCTGCGTTTGAATACTCAAAATCTGCTCGTTTTACTGCCTTGTAGACCATTGTTTTTGTCATTTGTTTTGCACCAGTTTTTCCCATAGTTGTGGCGACCGCTTGAGGGCTTAACACGTACCCATTCTTTTTCGCTTCGGTCGTAACACCAAAACTCGTACCCTAAACAACAACGTTTATTCACGACATAGCGGTAGGTGTTGCAGATCGTAAGCATATTCTCAGTGGCGTTAACTTCCCAAGGTTTAAACGCAATAAGCTCTGTTATTGCTTCCCTGTAAAGTCGTGTTGCTTTGGGATTATTGAATAAGATCCGTTCTTTTTTTGAGGTCTTAGTGATTGCATTCATTTCGTCCACGACCTCACTAATGCTTTTAGCCAATCATCCATCAAATCAACTAAAATTGCCCGTTCTCTGCCTGTTGGATATGCGCTTAACTTCATATTCCAACTATTTGCCGACTCTTCTGTGCCGTGCACCAAAAACCCATTTTGTTGATCATTTTCAGCCAGCTTATCCGTCACCCAACATTCAAACAGTCTGGCAAAGATTTCTGTTGGCTGTGACCAATACATTGACCGTGATTGATCTAGGTGCATGGCGTTATTCATAAAGCCCGTACCGCCTTGTCTTTCTTCGTAATCAAGGTATTTGGTTGACTTAAAAGTAAGATAATTAACCAGCTTGATAAACTTATCTGCAGTCTGGCCATCTTTAAGATGTTTGTATGCTGACTCTTGATGATTCTGTACTGAGTAACGCCCTTTACTGGTGTAAAGAAAGTATTCGCTAAAAAAGTTATTATTGAGTCCGTTTCGTTTTGCCAAAACACAATCAAATCCGTGCGCGAACTCATGGGCTAGTGCTCCAACACCTTGCGTCTTGGTCAAATGAATAAGCATATTACCTGGTTCAAAGTGAGCTGCTGCGCTATCAACGCCTGTGCCACGCGAACCGAATGCTATTCCTAGCTTACCGCCTAAAGATGCGAACGTAACGGGTAGACCTAGAAGTTCGACAAGATCCATTAGTGAGTCATACGTGCAATTCAGAAACCATGCACGTTCCTTTTGATTTACCCAATTACCGAACTCGACTCCAGAAAATTTGAAATAGTCCATAAGCAACTGGCTATCGATGTTTTCACCCTTTCGATGGTCCTTACCCTCGCGTACTTCAACTCTGTCGTAGCGCGGTCTTTTTGGGGGTTTTGCGCGTCCTTTTTTGGGTTCTATGACTCGTTCATCTAAAATTGGCTGAAAAAATGTTTTTACTTTTTCTAGTGCTGCATCGAATGTGTCGTATTCTGTCCAATTATCTAGTGTTTGAAAGCGCTTTGCTGAAATGGATTTAACGGCATACCACTTATATTGACCAGTCTCAGTGTTTAATAACTTTTTGGCACCATAATTATCTGCATCAAGTACACGATCGTCTGGCCATCCTAAAGGGATTAGATTATTTAAGCGTAACTGTGTGTCTGAACTAAATGATAGTGGGTGTTTAACTCTGCGATTGGTATGTCGTCCAGCTGAGTAGCGTTCTAAAATATCTTTTTCACTTCGTCCAGCACCAAACTTAACGGTCATGTACGCATTAAAGTCGTCTGTCAGTTGTTCTAAAAGTTCGTAGTGTGAGCTTTCATATTTGTTTTTTAAGAAGTGTAGTGTAGCAATGTAGGCATCATCCCATTGCTTTTGACCTATGCTAAACCAACCACCCCCTAAAGGCTTGTTGGTTAAGTTTGCATAGACCAAAGAAAATAATAGTGCATGTTTTACAGGTTTGTGGCCAGATTGGGCATCAGCTCTAAAATCAGGCTTTTGCCAATATTCCTTTTTAGTCACTAGGCTGTCAGACTTAATTCCATTCATGTTGCCTGAAAAGTCTGGTGATGGGTTGTCTTTACGTGCACCAGCAAACTTTTTACCTACATCCGTAATAGGACCATCTTTTTTTTCATTACTATTTATTTCTTCAGTCATAGCTAAACCACTTAATTGTTAGTTGCGTATATCGTCCAAGATCTCTGACAGATCAAACAGATTAATATCTTTGAGTTTCGCTTCAGCATTGATGCGCTCAAGTAATTTCATAAAGCCAACAAAAATAATGTGTGGTATTGGTCTATTGTTGATATGCACGGGTGTTGACCAAGTGCGTACACGCGTTTCGCATATTTCAAGCCCTTGTTCTTCAAAAAGCTTGATCAATGTCGGGATGTCTTTGTCTAGTTGAGTAAGGGCTAATAACGACCGAAATACATCATTTAAGCTAATAGAGTGGTGATGATGGTTCGGATTGTGCTGTTTTCTATTGTCGCCCTGTTGTTGATTAAAGTAATGATGGTTTTCGCGGTTTTGAGATGGTCTGTTTAAATATTTCATTTGTTATTAAGCTCCAAAAAGATAGCTGTAAATCAGGTACAAAATAAAAGTTATTGTTAATCCCGACACCAATAGAGAATTGATCGGGTAATTTTCTAAGTTAAAAGGTTTTCTGTGATAGCTCACTCCCCAATCTGAAACAGATCCTCGCTCTACGGCACTGTAAAAGTTAGTTTGTGAGGCGTTTAAACGGTTGTTGTCTACTGATATGAATTCCAGTTTGCACAGCAATTCGTCACTCAGGTAGTTAAAGAAAGTCGTTGGTGCACCATTTGATAGGATGTGTATAAAACCGACCTGTTTTTGGGTATAACCCATTCGCTCATACGCTTTTTGAAATTCGTGCGTTAAAGTCGCACTAAACTTATCCCCCTTATTTTTGCCAATCAGTTCAATTGGTGGCTCAGCTCCAGCCTGAATAAGCTTGGTGAATTTAGGACTACCACAACCCCAATTTTGAGAGATCCAAACACCGCGTTTTGTGTCGTGAATCAAACCATCAACAATGACCACGGCTGCATCACCGATGTCGCCGTTTTCTTTTTCTGTAAATTCGGTGTTATCAACGTCTTTTCTGAATTCTTCAGGCATTGGCCTTAAAACTTCTAAAAGATTGGTACTGTCACTTTGTACATGACCAGTAGCCAAAATCATCGACTCAATTTTTTTTAGGGCATGTTCAGGTACTATCAATACTGAATGTACACGCTGGTCATACGCATCAGATTGAATGTCTTGAGCTTCGGTATTCTTTTCAATAGTGCTTAATTCCATATTATTTCTCTGCCTGAGCTTTCTGGTATTCAACTGCAGTCTTCATTGAATATTCGGTATCATCTTCGTGCTCTGTACCAACCATGCTTTGCTGACCTTGGTATATACCTTTAACAGCATTGACGAATGCGTTATGCGCCGTAGCGTTGTAATACGTTAAGTTTCCAGCACTGGTCGAATCATTGAATGTCAAAGTATTAGGAACATGCCAAACTGCTGAATAAGCCTTGCCATCGATAACAACAATAGGTTCAAACTCGACCGCTTCACGGTGCTTGGTTTCATTCCATGGTGTATAGAAAACAGTATTGTTTTTGAGGTTGTAGACCTTGAATACGATCTGGCCAAGATTCCGCATTTTGGCCTCTTTGTTGTATGCCTCTAAAACCTTGTCTTTTTGGAAGTCTGTAATTTCAAGCTCAGGGTTCTTCGTAATCACCAGTGTTTCATCAGACGTTTTAATCTCAGATGGAACGTAGATTTTTGAACCTTTAGGGAAACGTCCTGATTTCTCCAATGCGGATCTAAACTTGTTATTTGCAGCCAAGAAGTTGCCAAACTCACTACTGAAGTAGCTGTAAAAATTTGATGCACTGGTGAACATGCCAAACTGATTCACCCGAACAATCTGCTCAGATACAGTGGATGCCAAACTTGCATATGGTTTGCCCGACACATCAATTTCGCGCCATTTGTAGTTACGTACACCTACTTCTTTGTCGCATGCATCATTAAACATAGATGTAGAAACAATATCGCCGTCCAAGCGCTTCACATAAGCAACCGGGTAACTGCGGATAGGTGCCATACGAACAGCTTTGTTTGAATTGGTGTAAAAGCCAGATGACGAAATGATATTTTGTTCAGATGATTTAATTTGATAACTTCGTAATGTATTTAGCTGTCGATCAAAGCTATCAATTTCAGATTCATATAAAACATCACCCTCAACAGATGTTGCGATTGAATAAGGGGCATACATCACATCGCCCTGAACTTTATCCATGATCTGCTCAGCTTCAATACGATATAACGGCTGTGAGAACATGCCATTTGATGCCAAAGCTGGTAGATCTCCCCCTACACCAAAATTACACGCTACTTTGTGGTTGGTGGTAGAAAGGCTTGATTGAGGTAATTTGTAGTTAGATGGATTGTAAGTGGTAACACGTTCATCATATTTGCGAACTTGTTCCTCAACTTTCTTTTCAATGGGATCTATTTGTTCTTCTTGAGATGCAGTATCAGTATTTGAAGGCTCTAACTTATCACAACCAAATAGTAAAACTGACAATATCGCTATGGTAAGGGTTTTCTTATTCACTACTTAATGACCTAACTTAAAACTACTAATACCCCACATTATAATTAAAAATAAGTATTAATGAAGTGGTATTTAATAGTTTAAGGACTTTTAAGCGAAAAAACCAATATCATTAATTAGTTTTAACGAACATTCTTTTAATGCAACTTCATAACCGCCGTTAATATTAAATGTAAAAGCAAATGGTAGCATTTTATCAATCGCAAATATCTTCTCTAATAAGTCGTTGTTTTCTGCAGATGGCTTATCCTTTAAGGCATATTGCATGGAAAACTTAGCATTTATACCCGTGCTTTTATATACAGCATTTATTTGTTCTTTAAGGCATTTTTCAACTTCTTGCACTGTATTGAAAATAAAATTCTGATTAACAGTGAATTTATCAGTTTTCAAAGATCCAAAGGTCCACGCCAGACTCTCCGAAACCACATACCCTAGAACAGTCTGCAATTCTTCATCTTCAAATTTGTGATAATGAACGTATGATTTAGTTTTACCGTTAAAATATAAAATAGAAATGGAGAACAACACCTCTTTGTGAGCATATTTAAAAGGTACTTCCACAAGACTATAAAAGTTTAATAGCTCAACGTTAGAGGCTTTAGACATATTTTTTAAAAAAAGTTTTAAAGACATTGAAGTGATTATACTAAAAATATCAAAGAAATGTTAAAGGGTTTAAAAATGGATACAGTTGTTCTAAAAAATAGTTTAATTGCTAGTTTAGTTTTTGTATGTGTGTTCCTGGTGTTCCAAAACATCGACCATAGAGTTTCTGAACGTATACAGCTTGAGTCAACCAGTGCAGCATTCGAGTCGCTTGATAAAGACTTTTCTGCGATCAATAGAAATGTGGATACTGAATTCAATAAGCTGCCTAAGTACGTGAAGCCCAGCAAAGAACAATCAATCAATGATGCATTGGAATTCATTAAATTCTCGAAACAGACCTTTACTGACACAATGGCCCAAAATAAAGAACTTTTAGCAGAAGTTAAGGGTTTTGAGAAAAAGGCAAATGATGTTTTAGAAAAATAATAGTTATTTTAAAAAGAAAAATGGGAAGCTATAAGCCTCCCATTCTTTTAATGTCGTAAGAAACATTTAAATTTTGTTCTTAAAAGTATTATAGTAAAACTAATAATTTATGCAAATACTTTTAACAGAAATAGCTAAAAGGTCTTTAACACTTAACGAATCCGAATAACTTAGACAATGTGAATAAATTGTTAAAGTAGTCGAGTGTATATGTAAAACATTGGTATACCCATTAGAGATATGCGAATTATTATATATGTAAAACCTAACATACTTTTTAGTCGTATCTTGCGTAAAACTTACCAGATAATCTTTTGTGTTTTCATTTATGTTATCTTCGTATTGCTCTGTTATGCTCAGGATCTCTTTGCTGTTCAGCCAATAACTGCCTGTTTTATCTTGTTTAATCTGTTCCAAAATCAAATTATTTAATGACTGGTACTCTTTCGTTATTGCTTTGGCATATCGTTTTGATGACTGATGTTCTTTCCAGTCAATTTTTGCTTTCTTAAACAATTTGAAGGCTGTAACCGCACACAATATAGCTGAGATGGTACATAATATTATTCTACTACTATCACCTATAATGCCAATAATTCCTAAATGCACATCTTTTGAAAATAAACCGTTCAAAGATAGGTATACGCCAAAGATACAAAAACTTAACGCAAAAACCACAACTAAGATTAAAGTTGCTCTAATTAAAAGCTCATTAAAAGTAATTTTTCTTAAGCTTTTGGTATAAAGCTTAATCTTATCTTTTTCAGATTTTAACATTTTAGCCAAGAACTTATGTTCTCTTTTTCCTCTGCTAAAAGGTGGTGTTACAGCATCTTTAAAAGTCATGTATAATCTAAAGTATTTTAACGTTCCATTAAATATACACTACACCTGGGCCTATTTAAAATGAAACATTATAGAATTATCGCTATTTTAATACCTTTAATATTTTCAGGTTGTGCAGCAAGCCACTCAGACAAAGAGCTTGTTGACTCTTATTACAATGACCAACAAAAAACAATAGAAAGCGATGTAGATCAACTCGTTAATTCCTACTCCGCTAAAGTCGTTACTCAGTACTACCCTGAACCATACTTCAATCCAACCAAGCCAATACCGCATTATTACGCTTTAAAGCTTGATGAAATGGGTATCCCTTACCCAAAAGAGCTTGTATACGACAATGCCGACTATAATTTTTATAAAGAGCAGGCTAAGTTTAATGCAAACAATAATGACGTAATTGATACAGATCACCACGATCACTAAAACTTTTTTATCGTAGGTGTTTTGTTGAGGGGCGTTTCTTGCCGAAACCTTTCTTAACCCCTTAGTGTATGAGGGTAAAAGATTCATACTATATTTTAGAAAATACACTTGATGGAGATAAAGACCAAAAAATCAAAGTGTTGAGAGTAAGCCAGTATGATACTTTTTATTACCCTCATACATTATCTTCTGAACTATCTTCACTCCTTTTTTGATTGGCTTCTTTGATAACATTTTCAATAAAACAGATAACTAAATTTAAAGCGATTAAAAATAATACGATATAGCCAATAGTTTTTAGAGTTAGTACAAAGTTATTGAATACATAAGTTGATGCTTTTCCTATTCCTATATAAACCACATAACATGCAAATATAACCAATGCTATTGCACTAATTGAAATTATTGCAAGTCCAGTATTTTTTAAAAATGAGCGCAATAAGTATTTATCGAATTTAGAATTATTCATAGCCATATACTATCCTTCATAAAAATTTCATTTTCTAACATTGAACGAAGCGCAACTATTGCTGCACCACCGCCAACAATAATTATGATAAAGCCGAATAAAAAATTGAGATTCATGTTTGCAGCTATGTTTAATTATTTAGATTTAAGCAACTTAATTAGTAGCATTACAATAGTTATTGTACGAGAGTACTTTACTCTAGAGGTGGTCCCACTTGTTTGAACAACTAAAAGCGTATTTATAAGTGATATTCCGCTCTAGTTAAGCCACCTTGTTTTGTTGGGGTAGCTGATCATAGTAAAACTCATTTGGTGTCATTTTGTCTAGACTCGAATGAGGTCGTTTCAAATTATAAAACTCAAAATATGCACTTAATTGCTTTTTCGCATCTGTGACACTGCTATAAGCTTTGAGATACACCTCTTCATATTTAACGCTCCGCCATAATCGTTCAACCATCACATTATCTACCCATCGACCTTTACCATCCATACTGATTTGAATGCCATTTGATTTCAATACATCAATAAATGCATCACTGGTAAACTGGCTGCCTTGGTCTGTATTAAATATTTCAGGTCGACCATATTTTTCAATTGCTTCATTTAAAGCCGAAATACAAAAATCCACCTCCATACTAATCGATACCCTATGCGCAAGTACCTTGCGGCTATGCCAATCAATCACAGCACATAAATAAACAAAGCCTTTTGCCATAGGGATATACGTTATATCCGTAGACCACACTTGATTACTGCGCTGAATAGCCAACCCTTTGAGCAGATATGGATATTTACGGTGAGCTTGATTAGCCTGGCTTAAATTTGGTTTGCAATATAACGCCTGAATACCCATTTTCTTCATTAAAGTACGTGTATGACGTCGTCCTATATGATGTCCTTGACGATTCAACAAATCACGCATCATACGACTGCCTGCAAAAGGATATTGCATATGTAATTCATCAATACATCGCATCAGCTTCAGATCTGATGCACTCACAGGTTTTGGGCGATAGTAATAACAACCACGGGAGACTTTCAGCAGCTTAGCTTGCTTAGATACTGAAATCTGAAGTGAGTCGTCGATTAACTTTTGTGGTTGAAGCGGCCCAGTTTCTTCAACACACCTTCTAAAAAATCAATTTCTAATGCCTGCTCACCGATTTTTGCATGTAGTTTTTTTAGATCGATGGGTGGTTCTGTTGGAGCTTTTGATTGATCGAAAGCTTGCGAGGAAGCTGAGATCAATTGATTTTTCCAGTCAATAATTTGGTTTTGATGAACATCAAACTCAGCACTCAATTCAGCAAGTGTTTTTTCTGCTTTAATCGCAGCAAGTGCTACCTTAGCTTTAAAATCATTTGAATGATTTCTTCTTGGTCTACGTGCCATAAAATACTCCATATATTGATGTTTATAACATCATTTGAGGAGCAGAATATCACTTATAGGAGTTGTTCAAATTTACGGATCCATCTCTCTCTCGTACACTTAGAAGATAAGCATCTGGATTCGTTTTTAATTCTTTATCTAACATTATTAGCTTATTCAACATATCTTGGTTTGTCGTCTTGGGAATGATCCAACCGCCAAAACTAATATTGTTTAATTTGATGTTAGGTAGTGGATCTTGTCTATTTTGTTCCAGTAACCAAAGATAGTTTTCACTACAAACAAATAAGACTTTTAATTCCTGATCAATGCGCCGTAAATCACAATATCTGAATAGGTTTACGTTACCTGGTGCTTCAGCATTGATAATTGGTTTTTTTCTTGTTTTTTCACCATGTAACTTAAAGTATTTAACACAACTTTCAATGTCACTTTTTAAATTGATTGGTGCAGTTTCTATTGGTGCCTCTGATAATTGTTCTTCAGCATATTCAAAATAGATCCAACATACATCTTGGTCTTTTAGCTTTTCAAAAAGCCAATCTGGAACGTCATGCAATTTTTGTTTTAGTACAAATGGTTTTCCTACATTCGTAATCTTGACGCTTCTTTTCTTGTACGTGTCCAGCTCCCCTATCTTCTTCACGCCACTTTTATATAAATAACGGTTTTTGAGAACTACTTTACTCTTTTTTACCTCTTTTTCAGGTTTAGGATCAGTACTGGATTTTTCAGGCTCAACATTCAAACAAAAGTAATCTATTCCTTTGGTAAACAATTGAAACTTCCCCTCCTTTTCAATTAAGGCAAAATTCCCTCTGATTTCAGCACCTACTATATCTTTAGATATTAGAAATCGATCATCAACGGTTTGTTCATTTAAGAGCAGTAAAGCCGATTTAAAATCTACTTTGTGTTCTGGTATTACAACATAACCGTGGTCAAACAACTTTTTGCTCACTCGGATAACTGTGTAAATATCCATAACCAGCTCCTTATATTATTTCCTGTAATTTTGGTTGATGTATTCTTGGATCGCTACAATTCTTTTTTCTGAAGTAGGATGCGTTGATAAGAAATCAATTTTAGTGCCCTGTTTTTCTTGGGCTACTACTTTATTCCAAAAGCTGACTGCGCCCTGTGGGTTGTAACCAGCACGAACCATAATATCAACACCTAGAAGATCCGCTTCACTTTCAAGTTTGCGCGAACCAGGTAAGTTAACCCCATAATCGCCTAGTAAACTTGTGCCAGATACAACCATGTCACCAAGACCAGCCGAACTAGCTGCAAGCACACCTAAACCAGTTAAAAGCTTTTTACTTACCTTTTCACGCCCATGATCACGTAAAGCATGTGCAATTTCGTGGCCGATCAGTGCAGCCAATTCATCATCAGTTGCATTAATTTTTGTGATAGAACCAGTCAACACACCGATCTTGCCTCCAGATAGACAAAACGCGTTGATTTCATTATCTCGGATTGTATTAACTTCCCAATTCCAATTTGCTGCGTCAGCTCGATAATGTGGAACTTGTGCGATAAGACGTTTTGCTACTCTATTTACTTGAGCGTTATTCACAATCAATCCACGCTGTTTAGCAGTCGTGATGATGTTGTTGTAAGACTGAGTACTTTGCTGAAGATATTCTTTTTCAGAATACAACATGATTTGTTTGCGTTTAGAACCCATTCCATCAATAGTACTAGATACGCAACCAGTTAAAAGAGATCCGGCAACAGCCAAAACACACAAAGATTTCATCTTAAAATCAAACATTTTGTTTTCCTTTATGTTTAAAAACATTTAACAAGTTAAAACTGCGCTTATTAAGCTTGTTTTTATCTTCCAAATCAGTAATACATTTAAACTCTTTTAAGATGTTTTTGTAATGCTCTTTTTGTTCATTTTCTGACTTATTAAAACCTTTCAAAGCTAACTGTTCAATAGTTTTAGGGCTGAATAATTTCAGAAGAACTATATTTAATATTAAAGTACCAGCCAGTAAGCCCAACGCATAAAGCTGAACAACTGAAGTACTGTATTTAGGTTCCATCGGACCAAGTGAACCAAAGCATATAAAGCTAAATACAGATAAAGTAACTGCAGCTATAAAACTAGATACCGTAACTCTAATCTTGAACTTATATCGTGCAATTAAAGCGACAATTAAAAAACCAAAAAGTATGGTACCAATTGCCGTAGCCATTATGACTAAAAAGAGCCCAGGGTTTGTGTTTGATGGATCTAACATTTCCATAGAATATCCTTAAATAAAACCCTTGCTTTCTAATAGGGTGAAACGATCTTTAAACAGTACAAAGAATGTTTTTTTAACGCTTTCGTACTGGTGTTTGATAATGTCTAAAGCACTATCATATGCACCTAGTTTCACGTAATTAACAAAATTGGCATGATCAAAACCTTTAAGTTTGTGACGTTTAATAAAGCCCTTAAAGTCTTGCTCTTTTTCTTTAAATTGATTCTCAAATTCAAAGAAAAGTTTGCCTAATTTCATGCTGTATAGTTTTAAATTGACAATAAATTCGACTAAAGGTGTTTCATTTCCTCTAATCGTAACCAGCATGTCTTTATCTTTTGTGATTTCGAGCGATGGTAAAAAATTAGAAAAATTAACCAGTAGATCACTTAATAAAACTTGTTTATTAAAGTATGTGACCAAAACAGGTGCGCTATCTGGCACATACGCTTTGATACGTTCAAATTTACTTAAAGCTTCTGGAGAAGCATGACCACTAAGGGCTAATTTCACTAACATATAATTCACTCGACATCTAATTCATTTT
The DNA here is from genome assembly GCF_001704615.3 of Acinetobacter defluvii. Taxonomy (NCBI): domain Bacteria; kingdom Pseudomonadati; phylum Pseudomonadota; class Gammaproteobacteria; order Moraxellales; family Moraxellaceae; genus Acinetobacter; species Acinetobacter defluvii. The sequence continues at coordinate 213,412 of NZ_CP029396.2, read as the reverse complement.
TTAAAACCAATTTGTATTTTGGATGAACCCCAAGTCTAAGTTGAAGTAATGTCCACGCTTGCTTTGTTATTAACTTTTCGCCACTTTCAAAGTTTGACCACTGTATATTGTTGTACAATCCTGTGTGACTAGACATTTTGGTTTTACTTAAACCACTCCAGACTCTTAGTTGTTTTCCTAAGACTGGTATTGGAACCAGCATTAAACCATTGTCCTCTTGTTCCTTTAAAATCTTTAAAGCTGCCTTTTTACCTACTAATTGACCGCCATCTTCACAAATATAAGTAATACGAGCTGTATATTGTTCAGAGTTTAAGCACTCTTCTAACAATGCTAGAACTTCATCCTGAGGATTCGTTAAACCCCCTCCAACCGTATCGCCTGTATCAGTTTTAATCACGAGTTATACCTTTTAAGATAGATATTCTTATAGTATATACGAAAAACATTTAAAAGATTTTTTTAAAAAAACAAAATGTTCATTTTTTGTATTTTAGCTAAAACCACTTATAATATGATTATTGGTATTAACCAAAGTTTAAAACATATTGAAAGGTGTTTAAAATGACTAACTCTAAAACTAACGCTAAAACCAAAGAGAACCGCTTAAACCAAAATGGCAGTTTAAGCAAAACCGACCAACGCAAGCTTAAACCTATTTCTTTTTGCTTATTAGATACAGAACAAGTGACAATGCTGGAGAAAATTGAAAAGTTTCAATATGGCAATTTCTTTAAAAACATTATAGCTTCTATGACTGATGAAGAAGTTGAACAGATCGCGAATAGCAACAAGAAAAGCGATCCAATCATTCCTCAAAAATTACTAGATCTAAACATCACAAAAGGTTTCTTATCTTGTCGTTCAATTGCAAAGGTGCTTTTTAAACACAATAAAGTTGAATCTATGCTGCATGAGCTACGTAACTTTATCTCTGACGAATTCATTTTAAAGTTAGCTGAAGACCGCAACTTAACACTATCTATAAGCGACTCAGAAGTCGATTCTAATACCTCTTCAGGTATGTTTGATGATCGCTATGCGATGGCTGATACTGGCTATAAGAGCCGTACAACACCTGTTTTCAATCAGCAAAATATTGAATCTATAAAATCCATTGTTCGTGAACATGAGAAGCTTCCAAAACATGTCGAATTAGACAATGATTTCATTGAACAGTTTATGAATGACAATCCTGAAGTATTCGCAAAATTATAAAAACACAAACAAAAAAAACCATCTAATTTTTAGATGGTTTTTTTATGTCTTAATTATTTCTAGAATCAGCTATAAAGCTTCGCTGGCTCGTCTGCAACTGGTATCACTGGCTGTACTTCTTGCATAAGAATTTTAGTCACTTCATCCAGTGGTGCAATGTTGGAAGGTAAAAACTCTATTGCTTCAGGAAATTGTGATTTAAGGTAAGCATCTATGGCTTTGTGAATAGCTCGGTACCATTCTCGCGATTCGCTCTCTAAATTAAACATGCTTGAAATTGAAGCTTCTAGATCCGCAATATATTTACTTGGTAGTAAAGCTTTACGCTCCATATAAGCTTGATGTGCCATAGCAAGCCAGATAAAGCGATTTAATTCCTTACTACTTCCCTCTACGCTATTATCTTTAAAGTTCAACGTTCTAAATTTGCAAATGTGAAAATGTTGCTCACTAAAATATTTAAAGAAATCTTCATACTCAATTACAGAAATGGATTTTTGTAGCACCAATGGTATATCTAATGCGAGATCCACTTCGACTTTACGTGTACCAATGCCATTTTTAATAACAAATTTCATATTCACCTCAAAATAAATTAAATTGTTTAAAGGTGTCTTTATCATTAAAAGTAACCAGGTGATGCGATTCAATTAACGATTTAAGGTCCTTAGCCTGAGCAACTGGCTGTATTTCAATGCTGGCGATTTGTGCAGCTTCATGAATTAACCCTATGATTTGAGCACGGCTTTCTAAATATGCAGATAGATCGCGAGTTTCTTTGAATGAAGAAATGACAAAGTTAATATTCTTTTCTAAATTCTCACTCAAACTGCTTAGTGTTTGGTTAATTGGTGCATACTTTTCTATATGCTCTAAGACTGTTGCATGATCTAGAAAAAAACTAACTTCCAGCAATAATGAATTGTAAAAATCAATAAAGTTCGTTTCTTTTTCAAAGATGAAAATTTCTTGGCCATCTTCGTCATTAGGTATCTCAATTGAACCTTTTGAGATCTCAAAACTTTCATCCCCCAACAATGTATGCAGAATTCGGCCTAAGTGTTCTGCATGTGGTTTGCTGTTAGTAAAGTTGATTTTCAAGTTTTCATTTGAATCAGCAATACGGACTAAAATATAGTTTGTTGTGTGAAATAATTCATCTGCATTGTCAGTAAAATTTAACATTGAAATCTGATTATCTGTTCCAGCATCAGAATCAAGTTGCTTATCCAAAAATTCATGGTTATCAATAAAAAGCTTAGCTACACCGTTTGTAATAATGCTTTCGTATTCACCAAAGTTTTGTGCAAGGTATTCGCTCATTAAATTTGGCAGAACTTCTAATAAACTTTTTTTAAGATCCGATAATTCAATAGCAGAATTGAATAACGAATCTGGCACAAGGTTCTCTACCTCTTCATCAAGTGCTTCATCGTTTGGTGACAACCCTTTTTGCTGTGCAATTGCATTACGGAAGGAAGCCATAATTGAGATTGTCAAAATTGAAAGTGTTACCGTTTTAACCCATTCACTTTTCACATCGTTAGGCACGTAAAAAGCGCAATTACTAACCCACTGGTGGTTATGATTAAGAATCCGCTTTAAAGGGGTTTTAGTGGCTGGAAAAATTTCAAAGACAGTATTTAAGATTGGGTTTTTACCCAATTTGATGCTTTTATTATTACCGTAAAAATAGATGCTGCGAATATCAGACATAATATACTTTCTTAAACTTAACGTTGGTTACATATTATCACTGATTTAGTTTTAAAAAATATTTTTTAAAACTATTAATTTTATTTTTTTGTGTTTTAATTCTGCCCTTGTTCACTGCTTTTAAAACCCAAAAAAACAGGTAACTTTTGCTTAGGCTACGGTGGGAACTTGGTATTACAGTGTTATTTGGTAGCTAAAAAATTAAACATTGATAAACTATTGATAGTAAAAGAGATAAGGAATAGATAGATTTCTTTGCGTGTAGGGATATACTTTTCATCAAACATTTTGTTTATCGCATACAGAAGTGAAGAAAAACATAAAATGAATATGATGATTTGCAATATATATGATGGAGTATTGAGGGTTTCTGGTAGATATTTAATCTTGTATATCGTTGTATTTAAAAACATTTCAAACACAAAGAATACAACTACAAAGATGTAGCAAATATTGAAAATGGCAACTAAGTTGTATGCCGATTTGAGTACCAGGCCTGTCATCGATTGTTCACTTGAATCAATCTCACCCGTTTTTGGAATTTTAAAAAGCACAACGCATTCCAGTTTTAAGAGTGTATCTATTATACTTTTAGAATACCTTTTATCAACTATAAAACTTTGTTATTAAAATAAAAAAATGGCCTTTTAAGACCATTTTAAAACACCCTACCCTCCTTTTAAGACTAGCCGTTGTGCTTATCTTTAGAATCACGGTAAGTAGAGATATGGTAGAAGAAAAAGCACGATAAAAGTGAGAAAAGCACCACCCCGAACGTGTTCCAAAATCTGCTATTTGATAGTTCAGAAATACGTTTATTGATTTCTGAGATAACACATGGATTCGCTTTTGCAACTTCAACATTTACATTGCAGACTTCAGCATATTGGAATAGGAATGTTTTATGGCCAATATCATACATTTCTTGGATCTGGTTAATATTGGTCGTATTCAGAAGAACCATAACAAGAGAGATCAGTGCTACAAATATAGAGATAACAAGAAAGCACTTCACAATGATTTCACGAGCCACATCATCAACACCACTTAAATATCTTTCGAGCAATATATTTAGCTTAGTTCGACCATCAAGGATAATGTTATAGTCATGTTTTACTTCATTATTTCCTGTATGGTTTTGATTTGTTGGTTCAACAGGAATGTCAGATAATTCGGCTGGTAAAGTGACTGCAATTACATCTTTTTGTTCTTCAGGTGCTAAACTTTTATTGCTGCTGTTTGATACAAAATCTTTTAATAAGGGTACTGGCTCACTTTTAAGGTGTTCTGTTTTTACAACCTCGTGAGCCGACTCATTTGCATCGAATAAGATCTTGTCTGTTCTTTCTGGATGCTTGAGATGTATATATTGATAAATAAAATAATTGATCTTTTGCTGTAAGACCGGGCTTTTATCAACTTCACTTTCCACATCTGCACCAAAAGTCTCAGTTATAGATGATTTTAATTCTTGTACTTCGGATTGATTCAGCAATCGATATAGTTCATATATTGTTTTAGAACTGATCATGATAAAACCCACATTAATATTCATTAAACTGTTAGTAGTATATAGAATGTGGTTTTAAAATAAATAGGTATGTTTTAAGAATAAAAAAAACCGCCTTTTAAGGACGGTTTTAAAAGGGGGTTTAATTAGTATAAACAGTTGCCGTTTGCACCAATAGAGCGTCCATTCTGGCTTAAATACCGTTGTACGGTGTTAGCAACATCTCTTGGGAGTTGATTATTCACTTTTTGTATAACATCGACTTTGTATTTATTCTGACAACTCACAATACCAGCCAACATGTTATTGATCAGTGATGTATTGTCTTTACCATCCAATTTACGTGTTTCTTCGTTTATCACTATGAATTGAACAATATTTAGATAGTTATTCGTGAGGTTGTCACCACTTTTTGATGACTTGTTTAGATTCTCAATGGTCGAATTCAAGTTATTCATTCGTGCTTCAAGGCCAGAATCACCAGTGACATTTGCATTATTGTTTTGGTAACGCGTAGCTGTGGTGTTCCGATTAGAATTATATTGTCTTTGCTGTATCGGCTGTTGCTGAACCTGAACTGGTGCTTGCTGTTGAATTTGACCAGGTGCTTGCTGTTGTTGAGCTGGCACTTGCTGAGTTGAATCTTCATTTGAAGTTGCTTTTTTATACCAATCACTAAAATCGGCATTTGCACTACTACTCAATATAGTAGCCGTAAAAATTGCACATAAATAAAGTTTATTATTCATTGTCTGAACTCTCTTTACCGTTGTAGTTCGCTGGACTAATAGCTTTTAAACTGAACTCATTTGCAAGTTTCCACAACCGCATAAATGTCTTTTGCTTTTCTTGTACCCAATAGTCCTTATCTTTTTTTAGAAGATTCTTTAATACATCTGAGTTCAAGTGGAAATTATCATCAAAAAAATGTTCAAACAGGAGTTCTGTTAAATAGTTTTGAGTTAACGTTTTTTTATTTTCATTACCCGTACCAAAGAATATTTGGCAAAGCTTTGTGCTTTCACACACGAGATCTATGTATTTTTTCTCGTCTGCATTTCGCTGGTGGCGCAAATGAGGATGTGTAATAAAAATAGAATTACGTATGAAAGCATAATCAATAATTACAGTAGCTTCCGTTTTCTTTGAAATGTACTCAGCGTTTGTAAGAATTTCACAAGTGGTAACATCAACTTTGTCGCGAATATTAATGAATTCGCTTGAGAAAGTAGATGCACTTTTGTTTTCGATCTCAACTTTCTTATCACGATTTCTCAGATAAAGTAAATTATCTGCTTGCTTCATATCGTTTAGGAATCTTTCAAAGAAGTGATTACTTTTATATAGATCTTCTAGAGCTCGCGTAACATAAGACGCAACCAAATTAAGATTTTTAGCTAAATATGATGGTCCATTCTTAGTTGTATAAGCAGCTAAACGATCCTTAACAAGTTCTATTACTTTTTCAGGTTCACCATTATTCAATCGAATTGCTGAAGTGAAGAGCGCATTACTGATTTTAAGCTCATTGCCCTGTTCATCCTGAACCTTTGCACACATTTCATTTAATGTATTAAGCGCTTTACGATAGTTGGACTTCAACTGAATCTGAAAACGATAATTGCAAAAATTGTCACGATCTGGTGTACGCTTATTGCATGGTTCATACTTAACAGAAATAAATAATTCAATAGATGGATTGTTATTCAGTCTTTCTAATGAAACAAGAAGTCGTTTACGGTAAAAATCACTTGCTTTGTATTTAAATTCTACTGAAAACTCGGTTAATGCTTTGAAGTCAATGTAAGGAATAACCACTTCGCCACGAAACTCATTGATCTTCATCAAGTTATACATATAAAGATCAAAACGGTCCTTAAATCCAAGAACCGTTAAAGTGTCGAGAACTGTGTAGCGCCCCTTTTTATCAAAATCTAATTCAGATAGATTGGCAATCAACGTTTCTTCAAGCTGATAGCAAATAAACGCATTGTTATCTAATTCAAAATAGCCCGTACTGGCAAACATTCTTTTATGAGTTACGCTGTCTACGTCATTTCTTGAAAATGGTTCGCTGTCCATTTGGCGTAAAGAGCTCATTGGTAGCATCACTTTACCAACACTATTTAGCGTATTCCATGCCAAAGATTTGATACGGCCATTGCTAAGGTAATTAGCTTTATTTTTGAATAAAAGAATTTGACGGATGTATTCAAAATTCAGAACAAAGTTGTTCGCTAGTTGTAATGCTTCAATTTGGGATAATTCAGGTTTTTCAGCGATAACGCGCTGCAGCTGATGTGCATACTTATTTTTGGCATTCACCAACATTAAGTAAAAAATGAATTGATCAACAACTGGAATATCTAGATAACATTCGACTATGAAATTACTGATTTTGTTGCCGTAACCCAAGAGATCCATGGTTTTTGTTTCGGCATTAATAATTGAGTCTTTGATTGACTGCGATAGTCCAAAAATTTCATCTTCTGAAATTCCTTTACTTATGCAGACTTGTGAAGAATCTTGCATAACTGCTCCACTTTAGACAACGTACAACGTACATTGCCTGAGATTGAATTAAAAAATAAAAATAAAAATATATTTGCAACCCAACTAACGTTGTAGTCTTTTCGCTTTAAAGCTGTGTATATACTAACTAAATTTTAGACAATAAAAAAGCCTCGTCAGAGGCTTAATTACGCAATTAACATTATTTGTTGACCGATCTGCGGTAACTCTAGTTTAGAAGTAGTGAACCTGTATGGTAGCTTCTCATATATGCTTTTAAAACTAAGAGAATTTCTAAAAAAATCAAAGCTTTTAGTGAGTTTAAAAGTAATATCGCCACTTGATAAGATTTGAATTTCGTCAATCATAGGTGCTGCAGCTTGCTTCGCATCTGTATCAATCATAAATGATAAATCACAAGCTTCACGCATGATCTGGTTGATAGTTTTCTTATTAAAATCTAGACCTGTAACGTGGTTAACTTTTTCAGCTGATACAACGTATCTACCGTCTTCTGCAGAATAAAATGCATTTAAATTATCAACTAGAATAAGCAATTCGGCAGATAAAACACCTTTTAGCAAAATATCAGACGAGCCAGAGCTAAACACATTGAAGTCAATGAGTATTTTTTGATGTCTAAGACTAAATGATTGATATTGCATATCTCGAATTCCCATAGGCATTCTGAGTAGACATTATAGCATCAATTCGTTAATTAGACTACGATTAAAAGCATTTTTAACAGTAATTTCTTAATAAATAAGACTATGAAAAACAGTGCCTTATATGAGTAATATTCACAATTACAATGTAAGTTAACCAATGTAATACTTGATCAAATAAATATGTGCTCAAGATAGGCACCCAGCGAAACTTTTTTATAAATGGTTTGTAAACTTTCTTCCGTCCTAATGACGTAAGTTATTGTTTTATAGTGGTGCCAAAATACGAGCGAAACTTTTTTATAAATGGGTTGTAAACTTTCTTCCGTCCTAATGATGTAAGTTGTTGATTTATAGTGCTGGCAAATTTCGAGCGAAACTTTTTTATAAATGGGTTGTAAACTTTCTTCCGTCCTAATGATGTAAGTTGTTGATTTATAGTGCTGGCAAATTTCGAGCGAAAGTTTTTTATAAATGGGTTGTAAACTTTCTTCCGTCCTAATGATGTAAGTTGTTGATTTATATTGCTGGCAAATTTCGAGCGAAAGTTTTTTATAAGTGGGTGTAAACTTTCTTCCGTCCTAATGATGTAAGTTGTTGATTTATAGTGGTGCCAAAATACGAGCGAAAGTTTTTTATAAATGGGTTGTAAACTTTCTTCCGTCCTAATAGCGTAAGTTATTGATTTTACTTTTTTGTCCAGATCCAATAGCTCAACTATCATAGATAGTATGTTTAGTATGTTTTAAGGTTAGGTTATAACTTTTTGGCTGTACCTAACTTCCAGCGAAAGTTTTTTATAAATGGGTTGTAAACTTTCTTCCGTCCTAATGACGTAAGTTATTGATTTATAGTTGTGTCAAAATACGAGCGAAAGTTTTTTATAAGTGGATGTAAACTTTCTTCCGTCCTAATGGCGTAACTCATTGATTTTCTGTTATAGTCTGAACTCAGCGAAAGTTTTTTATAAATGGGTTGTAAACTTTCTTCCGTCCTAATGGCGTAAGTTATTGATTTGTCGTAAAACAAGCTAAATAGCGATCGTTGGGTCATATATAAGGGCTATTCCTCATAAAATCTGAAAGTCTTTATTATCAAGGCTCTCAGGAAATTGGAGAAGTTATCCGCAACGTTTTGAATTTAATTTGCGCTCAAATGAATTTAATTTGCGCTGGAAGTATTTTTTATTCTATTTAATTTTATTATAAACAGCGACTTACAACACTTGCTAGTTTGCAAATTTCCAATATTGCAAAAAGCTAAAAAATGAACAATATTTTACTCATATTTTTAAATTCATTCTAATATACAAGAACTTAATTTGTGGATAGAATTTAATAGGAAAGTGGATAAAAACATCAAAAACCAGCTAAAAACGCCTTATTTTCTAAAAATTCAAATTCAATTTGCGCTCAAATGAATTTGATTTTCGCTCGTACCATTTGTGTTTTTCCGTACTAATCCTGTAATATCATGAAAAATAAGCATAAAAAATGTCCCTAATTAACTTCCCTTAATTAGAAAGATAATAAACAAAAAATTTCTTTTTAAAAATTTACTCTTAAACTTTTTAATATATTTTTTAATTTTTTATTTGCCTCCTTAGTATATACCAATGAGGTTTTGTAGTATTTTATAAATAGCTTGAGTCAATGACCAGCAATCAAAAATATAAAGCGTGGAATTTAAGAAATGAGTAAAAGTGATAATACGATTAAACGTATCGTCATGACTGTAGATCAATTTTACAAACATGATGAACAAGACGAGCTGTATGCATACGGCTTTGATATGTCTACCAATGAACCAGTTCGCATACGAATGAGTTCATCTGAAGAATTCACGAAGATCATTAATAAACTCAACAAGCATCATACTGAGAATGTTTCAGTAGATGAAGTCCACGCAAAATTTGATTCTGGACGTAACCAACGTACTTCATTAGACACACATAATCGCGGTGCTAACCGTGGTCGAATTATCTGTTTTGACAAATGTGTTGACTCACCCTACGAATCTCTTGACGGTTATAAAACTTATGTTGCTCAGTGGTGCAACGTAATGAGTAACAACCCGAATTCACAATTAATCAAAGCAGTCACTTCTATCAATGTGCATCAACAAAAAAACGGCGATTTCTTTGTTAAAGCTCAAATCATTGAAGATGCAGCACATATGCAAGTGCCCAATGTAAAAATTAATTCTCCAGCACTTCATAACGCTATTATTAAAAATAATTTACAGCTTCTTGTTAAATCTTTATCGAATAGTACTGACAACCAACCTGAGCGCATTCCATTTTCAAAAATTGTTGTGCGCTATGAGTCTGGTTCTGTATTAACTACAATCCCATTGATTCCAACCTATGACAGTGCTGATCGTGAAAGTGTTAAGCAATTCGCTAAGCCAGATCCGTTGATGCAACGTGGCGGTATTGATAAAACTAAAAAGTCTTATCGGGTTGCTAAAGATCCGATTGAAAGTATCAAAGATATTTTGAACGGCAATGACTTTCACACCGCAACTTTTGATCCAAATTTTGTACCATCCAACCAGCATGAAAAAGACCAGTTCGATAAACAGGCTCAGAACGTTTATGTTATGGACCAGGCCCGTATTGCCCTGTTTGCATTACTTGGCGATCGACAAATTAAAGTGTTCTACAATGAAGATGTAGACAAAGAAAAAAATCAAAATTTAAAACGTCTTTACGCTGGCTTGGTGAGTCAAAAATTACTGCCTGAGGTTTATCATGGCCAACAACTACAACTAGGTGCGCTTTACAAAGACACGTTCTTAAAGAAATTTTTCAACAATAAAACGCCTCACGCTGGTTTTCGCAAGGTAGATCCAGAAATAGATTTACGTACTGGTGAGGGTGTTCGTGGTGTTGGTGCACCTCCCCTAGTGAATCAATTTACCGATGACTACGGCAATCCAAAACCGCACGACTTAAATCCTCAATTTTTAAGTCAAGTTGATCGTCAGACCATGAATAAATTGACGCATGCAAAACAGCAATTTGCTGAAGCGTTTATTGTTATTCAACCACACCAACGGAACTCGAATAATTGTTTTGTCTCGTTTATCGAGCCTGTTGAACTTACTCAAACCCGTATGAATGCGTTGAACTTTTCAGAAATTACGGTAGAGCATGTACAGCAACATAAAGCTTCAATCGATAGTCCGTTATCTAAGAACTTCAACCACGATCTTTTACCTGATCCACAAGAGTTAATGATGAAAGTCAGACAGCCAGAAATGGATGTTAAGAAAAGCCAAGAAAAGGCTGCGACTTCTGATGTCTATAACGACATGACTTTTTAATCAAATAAAATAATTCTTCTTCAGGTTCGCTATGACTACTCATGATTTAAACGAAAAAATTAAATGGATCGACTTATCACAAGCTGGTGTATATCTCGATGTACGGCGTGTTGGCCAGACGGATAGCCAATTACTTTTATTGGACGTTCAAAAAAAACTATCTAAAGAAAATTTGAATAACATTGGTTTTACACCGATGAAGTTTGAGGCTTATCCTCACTTTGACGGTCACTTGTATCAATACAATTTGAATGAAACGATCAAACCAAGACTGTTTCATGAAGTTTTGGGTATTCCAAAAGAATTTATCCGTAGTGTGCTTGCGACTCGCCAAGAATTGCATGATTTATTCAATGCCCAAGCAAAAACATTGGTGCCACAACGATTGAACGTTGCGTTGAATAGTGCAACTCCACTCGGTTATAACTCTGATGGCAACAAAATCTATGCTTCAGCTCATAACCGTTTTTACGTGAATGCCCAAGGTACGCAAATACCTGAAGGTCCTAATGATCAGCCGTCTAGTCTGTACTTACGTGCGACCAAGCAAAAAGATTTAAAAGAATGCTTAAGAGGCTATATCTATCAATTAGAACATGAAACAAAGAGCCATAATCACCAGGACTTTTTAAAGTTTTTAGCTCTAATCACGCAAGCCAAAAATGCTGACGTTGATGTATCCAAGGTAACAGATAAACAGATCCATACTGCAGAAGAAGCGCTTGAAACAGTGATGGTCGAAAAGTTAGGTGAGCTTGATTTTACTGAGAGCTCATTTAAAACGAGTTTAGCGTTATACAATCGCATGCCGACTAAGACCATGCGAAACAATACGATTCGTATGTTACAGCAATATTCGACTCCAATCCCGATGTCACTTGTGGCTCAGCGCTTATTGATTGAGGGTGATAACCGAACAAAACAAAACTTTTCCGTGCTCGAGCCAACTGTGGGTAATGGATCTTTAATCGGTTTATTAACCCAAGAGCGTAATGCTTCTGTCTATGCGGTTGAGTTAGATCCCAAACGTGCTGAACGTACAAAAGCACTGACTCAAAATTATGAATGCACGGTTGTTACTGCAGATGCTACACAAATTGATTTTGAGCAAACGTTTAAGCAAAAAGTTGACTATGTGATTGCCAACCCTCCTTTTGGTGCTATGGATAAACTAGAACGTGTTGCACCAATTTTGGTTCAACAGCGTAACGGCGTAGATCCAAACCCATTATTGGTAGATCCATCAGAAAACGTCTGGTTCAGTACGGATAAATTGGACCATGCCATTCTGGTTAAATCACTAAACGCACGAAACGATCAAGGGCGTTCAGTTTTCATTATTGGCTCAGATAAACAGATTTCAGATGGTACGGTTGAGCGTAAATCAAAGAATTTACTTAATTATCTCTATAAGCATTATGAAGTTGAGGCGGTTGTAGAAATCCACGGCAATGCATATGCACGAAACGGCGCTAATCAAAATGTTCGTATGTTAGTGGTAGGCAATCGTAAAAACGAACAAGCGTTACTACAAACTTACCAATCTTCTGTGGTACCAGATAAGTTGAAAGTCATTACGGACTATGACGAACTTTGGGGATGGGCTAATAACGTAATCTATAATCGTTTGAATCCGAATAAGGATCTATACTTCAAGCCAACTACTCCGACTCCAGTTGAGCAACAAGCACAACAAGCACCAGTGGTTGAACCTGTTGTTGAGATTAAGCCTGTTGAAAAAGAAAATGACGATTTGTTTGCCAGTCTAGGTGATGAACAGCCTGTTTCGCCACTTGAAGATATTGCATCAAGTGTAACGCCTACGTCTGCAGTCACTATGTTTGATGAAGTCGTGGTCGCTAAAGAAGAAGAGATTAAGCAAGAGGAAGCTGTCAAACCAAAACCGATGTTTGGTCGTAAACCTAAATCAAAACCGAATAAAGTTTCTTTTGACTTTGGAACCGTTGAAGTTAGTACGCAAACAACCAGTTCAGATGATGATGTACCTACACCAACTGAAGCTACACCAACGTTTGAAAATGAAAATGACAATGATTTCGTGCCTGAGGTAAAGAATCCGCACGAGAACCAAAATCAGGATGAAGACCTTGACGATGACGTTAATCTTCAAGTAGGTGATACCACGGCGACCAATGAGGGTGAAACACCTGAACAAACACCAGCTGAAGAACCAGCGGTAGAGCAAGTAAAACAGGAACCGGGTTTAACTGCTGAAGAGATTGCTAAGTTAAATTCTGAATTAGCGATCGGTACTGAGCAAAAAGAAGAACCGACTGTTGAATCTGACCAATCAAATTTACAGCCGATTGTTCCTGTTCCTAATGCTGAAAACACAACAGAACCAACTCCGGAAAATATATACCAAGTTAAGTATATACCGATGTCTATGGCATCTGAGCCAATTGCTTTAGTGGCTAAAAACCAGATTAAAGCGATTAATCAGGCAAATGCTCAATTGACTACACACATCCAAAATGTATTAGGTTTTGGGGGTATCAATTTCCAAGCTGAAGTCGATAATGGTAACTACCCTACTCTTGTTGATGCCTATGTCGCTAAGAAATTGCAATATGACAATTTTGATGCACTAAAGTCCGCTTTTGCATGTGAACAGGTCGATGCGGTTGCCCATATCATTTTACGTTTTGACCAAAACTTACCTGTGCTTATTGGCGACCAGACGGGTTTAGGTAAAGGTCGTATTGCAGCTGCGTGTTTACGATATAGTGCGTTAAGAGGAAAGCCCCCTGTTTTCCTTACAGATACAACGCAACTCTTGAACGACATTTGGCGTGATATTGTTGCTACAGACAGTGACAAGTTCTTTAAAGATCCGTTTATCTTTAACTCGGATGCTGTGATTAACCGCTTTGGTACTGAAGAGGTTTTATTCACTGGCCAAGATCTGCCTAAGGAAATTGAAGATATTCCAGCGCAACATGACTTGGTATTGGCAACGTATAGCCAATTTAACCGACCAAACCGGAAACGTGCGTTATTGACTCGTTTTATTAATCAAGACACTGTTTTGGTGATGGATGAAACGCACCGTGCAGCATCCTTGAAATCAGCTACAAGTCAATTTTTCTTAGATGTTATTGATCAGACCAATCTAATTAATTTCCAGTCTGCATCGGCAATTAAGAAACCTGAAAATCTTGAATTCTTCCATAAATTGTTCCCTCGATCCGTATCTCGTAATGACTTACAAAAGGTTATCGAAAATGCAGATGGTCCAATTTTGGAGTTTATTTCTGAAGGTTTGGTAGACAGCTCTGCCATGATTCGTAGAGAGCAAGATCTCTCGCACATTACCATTCAAACCTTTGTGCCAACTGAAGAGGAAATTAAGAAATTTCACAATTACTCAGATGTTCTTTCTGACATCTTGACGGACATGGTGAAATTTTCTAAAGATATTCGCCTCGATGCGCTAGAAAACATTGCCAATGATGATGATGCTGTTGCCAATTTAGACTTTCATCAGGATTCAGACGATCCGAAAAACCGTTTAAGTTTGAGTGTGATGAACTTTGGATCTCGAATGTACCAGATCCAAAAGCAATTCCTATTGGCATTGAAAACTGACTCTACAAGTGATGCTGTGATTCAGGCATTACATGAGGGTAGAAAGCCCGTGATTGGTTTGGAAAATACGGGTGAGAGTCTATTCAACATTTTGATGCAAAGTCGCATGGAAGCGATTTTAAAAGCAGATACGGCGCAAGACGTTACCGCTGATTCGCCTGAAAAAGAAAAAGCGTTTAATAACTTCAAGTCGGTATCGTCAGAAATTGAATTTCTTGAAAATGAGCTTCAAAAACTCATGATCAAAGAAAACCGTGACGCTGGCGATGAAAAAGCAGCGAAAAATATTCAAAAGGAATTGACTAAGCTTGAAGATAAGCGCGGTAGCTATCTGCAAAGTCAAATTTCTGTTTTAGATGAACTCCCACAATTCCGTGACTTGCTTGAAGTGATGTTAGATCGCATCGATGTGGTGAAAGCTGAAGATAACTACGGTAACTCGTTCGTTAAGAAGCTCAGTACGGAAGTGACATTTAATGAAAACGGCGATCCAGTGGTAAGTCCGTATAAAATCATTTTGGATCGTATCAAAGAAAAGATTCAAAAGTTCCCTGATCTACCTTTGATGCCTTTGGACGTACTACGTAACAAGGTGACAAAAGCTGGCTTCAAGATTGATGAAATCTCTGGCCGTCAGATCCACTTAACGGAAACAAGAGACGGCAAATGGAAGGTTAATAAACAAGAGAACAATACGACACAAGGTAAGATTTTGGTTCAATCAAAATTCCAATCTGGTGAAATCGATGTTGTTATTGTGACTCGCTCTGGTTGTACGGGTATTTCTCTACATGCAGCCAAAAACCCTGATCCTACAATTCCATCGGATCACTTGCGCCAACGTGAGTTGTTTTTCTTGCAAAAACCTGAGAACTCTACCGATACGATTCAGATGATCGGTCGTGTGGGTCGCCGTGGTGAAGAATCACATCCGATTATGACGACAGTAGATTCGGGTATTCCAGCAGAAACACGTATGCACTTAATGATGATGCGTAAACTGTCTACCCTATCAGCGAACGTCTCTGCCAACTCAGAAACCAAGTTTAACGAAAACGATTATCCTGACATGCTCAACTACATTGGCAACCGGGTATCGTTGGACTATTTGAAAAATAACGTGAACTTGGCGAACACACTTGATATTGATATTTCGGATGATGAAAAAGGACCATCGTATCGCACGGCGCAAAACTATCATGTGAACCAGTTGCTATCTAAACTGATTTTGATGCCGATTAGTCAGCAAGAACAGGTTTATCAAGACTTGGTTGTTGACTATAACGATAAGATCCGTGAATTAGACTTGTTGGGTCGTAACCCACTCAAGACCAACTTTTTAGACTGGAAAGCTAAAAAAGTCCGTGAGTTTGAAGTGAAGGACAACTTCTTTACCGTGACTTCAGAAACAGAAGCAGCCAAGATCAATACCTTTGATCTACCTGTGCGTTTTGAAGGTCTGCAATACATTGAACATGTTGAGCCATTACGTGCTGACAATCTAAAACTCATGTTCAAAGAAAGTGATGATTATCTGGTGCGTCAATTTAAACGTATCAATGAAAACATCAATGAAACGGTACACGGACTACTACACTATGCCTATAACTTTGAGGCATTGATGTACCAAAAATATGAAGGCTTTGCTAAGCAAAAGTTATTTTTCAAAAGTGGGCAAATGCGTGGTGAAGTAATTCGTGATTATCGACACGAAGTATTTGATCATTTCGGTGTTGTTGAAGCCAATGTAAAACACATTGATGATATTCAATTTCGTAAACCTGATGATCACTCTGCAGATGCCTTTGAGAAAGTAGCTGAAGCGGTTTATCTAGCCAATGATCCTATTTTGACCTCTAACTTTGATCGCATGTATCGAATTGTTCAGGATCTAAAATTCTTGGCTCGTTCTATGGAAAGGAACGAAAAAGAAGGTCATTCAGCGCATGGGTTATTGTTCCTTATCTCAAAACCTAGTCTTTTTGATGATGAAGTGACGCCAGATCACAAAACAGGTGCTTTGCTACGTCTAGACCTACCGCCGTTACGTGGAGGTGCAATCACACCGAATGCGGTTAAGCTTGATTTGGTTTACCCTGGTGATAAGAAGTCGTTTAAAGTTCCACTGATCAATTACACCATGCAAAATGCCAAGCAAGACTTGGATTGGGTAGCTCCAGTGAGTGAAAAAGGACGTATTATCCTAAAACGCTTCAATCCTGAATTTTATTCTTATGCTGATGTGAATAGACGTCATGTTGAGGATCGTCAACCCTTGGTGAACTTATTTACTGAACAAAACAATTATTCCCGTTATACGCGTACCTATTTTGAGAAAGCGCCGTCTGGTGATGTCACACGACAAGCGATTACCTTAACGGGCAATATGTTCAAGGCACATAAGATTGTCAGCTCACTAGATCTACGACATTCAACCGTTATATTTACCGATGCTGATGGTATGCGTAACCGTGCGTTATTATTGCCATCAAATACACCAACTGACTTGTTTGAAAGCTCTCTTGAAAACCAAGTGACGTTTAAGCAAGTTAAAGAGATTGCGAACTTCTTTAATCAATTGCCTGTAAACATTGATTTCAACCGCAATAACTATGTGGGTACTAAGGTTAATTTCCCGTACAAGAAAGCAAGTATTGAGTTCTACTACAACGGTTCAGACTGCTTTAATGTGACGGTGAAATCTGTTGCAAAACAGTTCAATCGTTTTATGTCGAATACCAACGTATTCCATGATCCTAAAGGCGGTAAAACAGATGAATCGTTGAACATCCACTTTACTGAGCCAGGCCGTAATGAGTTTAGATTTGCGCTTGATCTCAAGGATGTTGAACGCTTTGTTGACGAGCTGGACAGTACAACCAAAATTGAAGCTGCCTTTTTGGATTTAAAATCTAAACTTCCTGATGGTAATGGTTACTTTTTAAATGAAATTAACCGTATGCTTAATCCTCCAGAAGAGCCAGCTTATAAGGCTGAGTTACATGAGGGTAAAACCCTAGATAACGATCAAGAAATCCAGCAATTATCTTTCTAAAACCCTCCCTTAAAAGGTATATACCAGACCATACGTGAATAACAATTACGTGTGGTCTAGTTCGTATATACCATGTATCATATCTGTGACGATCACATTGACGTTTTAAAAAACAAATACAGGTATTTTATGTGCAACTCTAATCCCTTAGAGGAATCTTCTAATAACTCAGATTTAGTGGATTTTGACAGTGAATTAGACATCACAACTGGTTTTAATTCTGACTTTAAAGAAGACTTTATTTGGAATGTTGATACAGATTCTAAAAAGGACTCTTAAAATCAGAAAGGCCACCTGTCATAAGGATCAAATATGGACCAAAGCCCTAAACAAGATAATTTTGACGAGCAAACACTTGATCAACTGCAAGACGGCCAATCATTAACTTTCAATGAGGGCCTGGAACAGTGGGATGATTTAAGTTTGGACGGCGTGGAATTTCAATCCATCCAGCCTACGCCACAACAAAACAATGTTGCACAAGATCAATCGCAACAATACCAGTCTGAACCACATCCCAAAGATCCCCTATCTGAACCTCCATTAATGGAAGAACCGCCAGTCATGCAAGATGATGGGTATCAATATGATCAGCCTATGGGCGGTAACTCTGTACCTCCTGGGCACCCAGATTATGATTACGCTCCCCCTCTTGAAGATACTCGGTTGAACGATGATGAACCGATGTTTTTTGACGAAGGTGATTATGAGCGTAGTAGCTACCCGATCTACGAGAATGAACAGTCCATCATTCCTGAAAACACGTTTGATCTTTCCGCTGTCACTGTCAATGATTTAGCTGAACTTGATCCTGTTCTGATTGGTAAAGTATTTGATGCACTTGAGCAAAGAGATCCAGCCAGTCAATTAGAATTCTTTGCAGACATCGGGCTTGATCTGCAGAATGATGATGATCTTAAGTTTATTGCGGATCTGAATAAAATCCAGACTAAAAACGCACTGGACCAAGGATTAGGCAATATTGCTGAAAATAACAGTTCATTGCCAGTTGAAGACCGTGTATATACAACTGCAGACTCTAAATTATTCCTATCAGACAATGATCCTGATTTCCTCCTTTCCAAAGAAGAGAATCCATTTGAAGCCGTTCAAGTGGCTGAAAAAACCCTCTTTAACTTTGAGACAAAATCTTTTGTCACTCAGCCCTACTATGGTTTAAGCCTGAAGGGTGCAACTAAAGAAAATGCCCTCAACTTCCTGAGTAATCGTCAATTCGCGATTGAAGGCTTGATTAACCAAAACCAAGTCGTGCGTGAAGCAAAGCAGCAGATCTACAACGAAGTTACGGGTGCACCGAATACCTATTTTTCAGGTGAATTAACCGATAAAAACCAAATTAACGCATTGATGCGCCAAGTGCGTGACTTTTGCTTAATTCGTGGGATTGAAGCTGAAGAACTTGGCTTAGTGCCAAAAACTATCGTCATGGATCAATGGCGTGTGAATAGCGACCATACAGCTGCTCGACTTGAACAACTTGAGATTCACTATCTTGAATTCAATACGGACACGTTAACCAAGGAAGTAATTCAGTTATTAGAAACCCGTGAACATAGCGACCAGTTGCAAGCTGCTCTACTTTTGAAAGAACATAAAGAAAATCAGAAGACTAAAGAGACAGTAAAGGAAGATGTTGAATCAGCTGATCCGAATGCACCAAAAGGTACACCAAAGAGCACATTAAACATTGCTGGTGGTCCACAAGACAAAGCAAGTTTGGCTGCAAGTAGCGTTGCCTCTAAAAGCTTTAAGGATATGCGAAATGAGGAAGGTAACGAACGTCCTCCTTTAGCGCGTGAAAATAGCCACGGCCATCCACGCACGGTCGCTGATGAACTCGCTGCGCTCAGTGCAAAAATGATTGCAGTCATGATTGAACTGGTTAAGAAAACAATCAAGTTGATCATTGCAGCGATTATGGCCATGTTCAACAAGAACAAAAGCCTTGATAACCTGAAAAATATTTGGGATAAAGCAATCAATCCTGATGTTACCGTTAAAAGTAACCATCCAGACGCACAACAACCCGAACAGCTTGCCAATACAGCCGATAAATCAAAATTGACTGAACCTGGTAAGAATGCCGATATTTTAAAACCGATCTCAAAAGAGCAAATGTTGCCTCTTTTAAACGATCCATATACCACTCAACTGAATAAAGACCGTGACGGCGTTACCTTAGAAGAATTCGATCTAAATGTCGCTAAAGTCTATGCCATTGACGGTGAACAATACATCGTGATTGATGTAGTCGGTAAGGATTCTGTCGAAGGTGTTGAATCCTCTACCCCATTTATCAAACTGGTTAAGGAAGCAGATTTACCGCCTCAAGTGGAAGGTAGCGATGCACCTACCCCGATTACGCCGTTCTATTTAGAAACGATTGAAGACAAAGTAACGTTTCTCTCAATTGAAGAACTGCACGAAGGCATTAAGTCTGAAAAGATCCATGAGTTTGAAGGTCGCTTTTTTGAACCCATTTGTTCTCAGTATTTAGAACAAGCACGTATGTTCCTTGGTGCCGAATATCCATTAGGGCAAGATCCAGAACAAATGACTGAAGAAGCCAAAGCTTCATACAAAGATCAGTTTATTCAACGTGCCTATCAATCAGGTCAAATGATTTCGGATCAAGTAAAGAAAGCCAAATCTAAACTTTCAAACCTTTTGGGTAAGTTTAAAGGCAATACTGCAGAACAGTCGGCAACTCAATCAGCACCGCAAAGCCAAGACCAAAACAATGACGGTAAACCAATGAACCCTTATGACAGTATTTATGTTGATCATGATTCTGACTTAGAAGCATTCTTTAAAGACCGTCACAACAATGTTTCTAATGCTGAAATTGAACAGTTTGTCGGTATGGTTTATGAAGATGAAACAACCCAAACCAATATGGTTGTTTTGGATATAGCTTCCGATAATCTGGATAAACGTGCGATCGTTGTGCCTCTTTCGGTGATTGAAGATCTCGAAAATATCACTGAAAAAGATGTGCTTTATCTTAAAGACATCGTGAATGAATCCTCTACCGTTCCACTGTATGAGCTGGAGTCTGTCGAGCCGATAGACGAGTTAAATACGCTTGGTAAATTTTCAAGCGAATACTTAGACAAGCTCAAAGCCGATACCATCAACAATACTGCAGAACAGACTAATACTTACGCCAGATCTGCCGAACGTGAACTTGAACTTTCAAAAATGATTTTGGAAGGCAAGCTCAGTGTTGTAGGTGCTATGGTGAAAACGGATTACGGTCAATTCGTGGTACTGACTTCAGATTCGGAAGGTCATAAATCAATTGCACCCGAATACAACGCCGTGGCCATTACCAACCTTGATCGTCAAATTACCACGGAAGATATTATTAATGCCGGTATTACAACGATACCGCGTAAAGATATTTTAGAGTGGAATACTGTCACGGCGCTCAATGAAGAATCTGCCAATCAGGTGACTTATTTAGATCCTGAAGTTTACCAAGCAGTAAGTAATGCAATTCATCAAAATCGCGAAAAAGAATTGATTCAAACCTTGAGTACGTTACAACCCTCTGCAGCACTCAATAGCATCGGTTCAAAAATCATTACGCAAGATGGCAATACATATATTGGTCTATGCGCCAAAGATGATGGCAAATCAGGCGAGTACTACGCCGTAAAAGCTCCAGATAATCAACTCTCCCCGATTGGTGCAAGCTATATCAATGATGTTGGTGTTGAAGTCATTAGCCGTAGCCAAATTGCTGAATTTCAGAATGCGGAAAATAATCAGCAACAACTAATCAGCCATGATGTGTTTGTTACATTGCTAAATGCAGTCAATAACAGCAATGAACAAGAAGTACTTCACCTCTTCTCTAACTTGGACCAGGTGAAACAACAAATTAAAGATTCGTTATTCAGCGAAAAGGAAAGTGAAAAAGTGATTGAACAAAATCAATTTATTGAACAACTGAAAAACAATAACCTTGTGAAAGCCGATCACATTAACGCGCTTAATCAAATTGCTGATCAGATTCAAAATACGCAACTGAAAAATGTTGTTAAAGGTATGGCCTCAACCGTTGTTGCGCCTGAAAACTCTCAAAACGAGATGTATGTTCAAAGCTTTCTACATCTCAACCAACGCCTAGACACGTTACAACAAGATTTAAAGCTTCAAGCAGCATCAAATCTTATGAATGCTGAATATAAGCAACTTTTTGAATGTATGGATGATCATCTAGTACTACCTACTGCGTATGGTGATGCCAAGTTTGTAAACCTTAATAGTGTTGAGCCTCGTATTGTTGAATTTAGAAACTCGGCTGAAACAGGTCAAATCTTTGACAGCTTCAACGCCGTGATTGCCGAAACAGGAAACGTGGAAATTGCGCTTCAGCACTTAAAGCAAGAGATCTTAACCGATCACTATATCGCTGCGATTCATGAGGATGTGAAGTTACACCGTCTAGAACAGCAAGACATGGAAAAAATCAAAGAAGTGAATCAGATCCTTGAAGCTGATTTTGATAAAACTGGCCTACGCTTAGAAGCGCTCCAAGATGGTTTGAATCTCAATACTAAAAACTACTTAGACCAAGTAAAGCTTGAGAAAAATACGACATCTCAATTTTTGAGTGACCTTGATAAGCATATAGATTTAGAAGTCGCACGTAGAAACGATCATGACAATGATCAAACATTGGGGCGTTAATCATGGATCTCTATAAAAACGTAACTGGCGACATCGATGCGATGATTACTTTTGATAAAATCTTAGGTGGTTTTGGTCAAAATACAGTGAATACCACGCGTGAGCGTGTTCAAATCAACTCTAAGCATGAAAAGGTAGAGCGTGAGATTGAAGGTGCCAGTCCGTACCTTAAAAGCGATTATGAGCTATTTGTCGAGCATCACAATATGTTGATGCAAGAGTATCGGGCAACTCAGCTACATTTACGCAATATCTTAGAAAAGAAAAATGAGGTTAAAAGCATTCAAAAGCTTGCGGATCTCTGCGAACGGCACCAGTGCTCCAACATCGCTCAATTATTCGTTGAAAAAAATGAAGATGAATATGTATTGCAATGCTTTCAAGACTTTCAGCAAGACTTAGAAAACAATAATGCTCTCCGAAAAGACTTTAATCACTTTTCAGACTCGTTTGAAGCCTACCGATACAATATGGAGATCTGTAATAAGCTTTCTGGTATCGATCAGCCGTTTACCCTTGAACGTCCGAATGACAGACAGTTGAATTTCGTTATCCATAGTCATGAAAACATCAATAAAACATTGTTGGACTATCAGGCGAAGATCATTGAGCAACAAACAACTGTAGACCAGCTCAAGCAAGATGCTTCCTATACTGCCCTATTTCCGATCGCAACCAATGATAAGAACATGTTCTCAATTGCAGCGACCGAAGTTTATGTAGAACAGTCACCAAAATATCAAGACTATCTTAAGGTCATTAAAAATGAGCTTAAGAACATAAACGAAACGGGTAAAAATACGTTTAGTCAGCATTACAAAGATACTATTACGCAAAGCAATCTTGAAAACGTTAAAACTAAAGAAAGCGCTTCAACTTATAGCAATGGGTTTTAATTAATTTTAAATAAAAACATTTAGGGTGTTTTAAGATAGAATCTAAATACCCTTTAATGGAGTTAAACATGATTCAAACTAAAATCACTGAACCGACAAGAACGCCGTTTAATCCTCATGGTTTTGCAGATGCAACGCCTTTACATGCGTTTTACTTGGAATTATTAGAAAAGGGATTAATCCATAAAGCTCTTGAAGAAGGTAATTTGGAATTTGAAAACCAAAACTTGTTCATGACGATCGATTGGGAATCAATAGACGTTCAAATGGATGCTTATACGTTTGATGTGAAATTAGATATTGTATGTGGCGTCATACTTGATGAACAAAAAGTCACGAATAGCATTCAAGTGTTTATTAATGAGCAAACTTTGTTTATAGCTTCAGCTAAAACCTTTAACCCTAAATCTGGTCTAACGCAAAGTCTTAACTTTGATATTCCTTTACGTGTTTTAAGTCAAATGGGCTATTACGCCCTACCTCTCAAAGAGGACTAAATCGTGGGAATGAGCATAGAAAGCCAAAACATAGCATTGTCTCAAGAGCCTACAACCTTTGTACCAGAAGCTTTTGTACACTCTATTAACTACTTTTGTCAGACCTTAGAGAACACTTTTCATTTTGATAAGCGTTCACTCAATTTCTTTGAACCAGGTACACCAAAAGAATACGGCTTGTATCTTACTGAACAGCATTGCCTTGTTTTTTTGAATGCTTGCAGTAGTGGCTATCTTGGCGAAACACGCAAAGTTACCAGCTTCACCGCTTTTGTGCTTTTAAATCAAAAAAATAATGAATCTGAAATGCTCGACATCACGTTAAACGATCCAAAACGTGTAGAGGAACATTTCAAAACTGCGTCTAAAGATCAGATCAATATTTACTTAAAGAACGTGCATGAATTAAGTAATTTTCTGAAAAATAAGTACTCGGATTCAGGTTTTTTAAAAGATATTGTGACTGAGGAAGGTTTTTCTAAAACCCTAAAGCCATCGGTTTTACAGGAATGCTTAAAAGAGGAAGTAGAGCTAATTAATACTTTAATGTGTTTGGTTAGTACTCAGTTTATATATATTACGACAGCTATTATTTTTAAGCGTCCTATTTTAAAAGAATTCATAAAACTATGTTTAACCAATGAGAAGTATATACTACAATATGGTGAAGAATGGTATTATGATTCTATATATAAGTTCGCTAAAAGGATATATGAGTTAAAACACCTTATAGCTACCTTATATTTAAGTAGTGAAGCTGTAGTAAAAGATGTTGTAGTGCTTTGCGAACTTGCTTCTAAAAAACATTAATCATAACTCTTTTAAAGGGCTAGATATGCGTAACAATCACAAGAAAGCTAAAAGGCTACAACAAGTTCGGGGCAAGACTTTAAGGACTAACCCTAATCTACAAAATGTTAAGCCAGCTTTTAAAACTAAAAGTGCTTTAAGCATTTTTGTTGCTACCGTTATTGGGTGTTCAAGTGCTATTGCAGTTCAACAAAGTTCCGTTGCTTCTGTTACCAGTAATACTCAAAACATGGGTAACTTAAACATCGCAACATCATCGACCATTGCAAGTAGCTCTGGTGGTGATACGCCTTTGTCGAATTCAAATAGCGGATATTATTCGTCTACCAGTTCTAATTCGTCATTCAACTCTACTGCTGCTGAAAACAACTTCATGGCGGTTAAAAAAGGTGAACAAGCAGCTGCTCAAAACATTCAAACCAATATTGAATCATGTGCAACTGATGGGATCGGTAAAGTCGTTAAAGACAACTTAGATCTACAAATGACGGTTTGGGGTCGTCCAATCGATATTAACAAAATGTTCAGTCCAGCTAGTCAAGGTGGCTGTTTTGCTGACATCGGTAAAATCATTGACCTTTCTGTGACTATTCCATCACTTGATACAATCATCAATGCAGCGCAACAAATGGTTGTCGATTACGCGACTAAAAAAGCGTGTGACGCAATGAAAACTGCAAGTACTGAACTTGTTGGCCCATTGAATGATGTTATAGGTGAAATCAACAAAGCTGGTCAATATACTGATGTATCGGGTGCGCTTGGTACTGCTGTGAATGGTCAACTTGGTAAACTTGATCCTGGTCTAGTTATGCCTAGCGGTGCTTTTGAGGGTGGAGATACTTATACAATCAATGGTAGTAGCTCGACTAGTCCAGTTTCTTATTCAACTGATCAAAAAGCCAGTACTAGCACACCGTCTAACGCAAAAACTTCAAGTTCAGAATCTACTTCTGTCACCCAATCAATTAAAGACTTTTTCTCTTAAGTTGGGGGTGGTATGAAAAATAGAAATAATCTGCGTAAAAGAAGAATTACTGTTAATCAGTTTTCACCTGTTAAAGCAATTGCGGTGGGTACTTTAACGGTTGGTCTATTATCCGTACCACTTTTTACCAATGCTTTTAGTCTTGGCACTATCCTTTCTGAGCTTGCAATACAAGCTCAGCAATTGATGGTACGTTCTGCTGTGCGTGTATCTACTCAACAAACAGCGGTCAGTGCAAATCAAATTGTTGATAACCAAACGCGTGATTCAGAAATGATCGTTGCTGGTATTCAAAGTGTCGATAAAAATATTGAGATCAAAAAAGCGATTTTAAATTCTGGTACGAATGCTGCCCTCCCTGATTCAGCTTTTTGTACGGCTCTTGAAGAACGTGAACAAACCGATCTCAATAGAAACTTAAAAGACTTTAACGTTTCTAAATACATGCAAGATGTTTCAGGGAAACTTTTCTCAAATTCAACAGATGAAGCAACCTCACCATATGCGTTTCACTTGGCGACCTCGTGTGGCGTAGAAGAAGCAAAAATGGGTGTCTGTAATTTGATTCCAAATGGTCTGCAGTATGGCGACATTGATACTGCTTTTGTTTTTTCTCGTTCTCGACTTTCTGAACAGCAAGCGACTGTTGCATTGAACTACTCGTCAATTGCATCTAACAACGTTGTTCCAGTCGGATTGATGGAATGCTCTTCATCAACTTGCGTTGATTTTCAAAATAAATACATGGCTGGAAGTACTCTTTCATCACTGGCTAACTATTCGGTGGCTAATAATGTGATGCAACGCACTACACCAAACTCCAATGCTTCAGCCAAATTCTTTGAGTAATGACTATGAGAAAGCGTAAAAATACTTTAAGACAGCCTAAAGGAAAATCAAAGTTTGTACCTGTCATTTTAGGTGCAACTTTGGTGATTAGTAGTCCTGTTTTTGCTGAATGGGCTACGGTTGGTTTGGGTACGATTATGAGCGAGATGTCTTCTCAGATTCCTAAGCATGCAAGCAACCAAGCAAATGATATTCAACAAGTATCTCAAAGTACCCGTAGAAAGTTAGATGATTCGACTGAAAACATCGTTGCAGCGCTTAAAGTTGCGGTGAAGCAAAAGGCGCAAGCTGCTAACCAAATTACCGATGCGACAACTAAAAACACCCAAACTATTGCCTCTGGTATTCAAGCGCTTTTACAGTCAGATACCATGAAAAAAGCACAATTTGCTTATGGCGCCAATACTGGTCAAGGCTTTAAGTCTTGTGAGGTTTTGGCTGAAAATACAAATATGTCGAGTGCATCTGGTCAAGTGATTGATCAAGCAGCTGATATGGCGACTCAAACTTCTCAAGTCGGCGGTAAATTAGTTGGCTCTCAACAGGAAGTGATTAATCAACGCCTAAACGTGCATAAAGCTGAATTCTGTACGGTTGCTGAAGCACAAGCTGGTCAATGTACGTTGTCTAAATTACCGGGTGGCGATACCAATGCTTCCCTACTGTTTAAGTCTGTTGCACCTGGCTCAAAAGAAGCTCTTGCAAGACATTACGTGCGTGAAAACATTTTAGGTACACCAGATAAATCATTGTCTAATGCAACGGCACGTACTCCAGCTGGTCGAGATTATTTGCAAGCAACCAACCAAAAAACAGCTTTACTTGCTATGCCAGCGTATAGCTTGGCGGTTATTGACGCGCAAAATACAAAATCATTCAAAGATATTGACGGCAAAATGGTGTCTGCCAACGATTTGATCGACCAAACAATCGCACGTTACTACGGTGGTCCTGAAGCTAAAAAATGGCAAATGGCGATGGCGATGCAAGATCCACGCGGTCTACTTAAAGAAGCCAATATCATTAACGGCGTTTCTGTTTATTTAGATCTTCAAACTTACAAGCAAAGTTTGCGTGAAGAAGGTTTATTGTCTGCATTACTTTTAGCGAAATCTCAGCCGATAAAAGATGATGTGAAAACGAAATACGGCCAGTCAGTGAAAGTTAAGCTTTCACAAACTATGCCTCAATTTTAAGGAGACTAAATAATGCGTACTCCGAAAAGAACATCACGTAAAGTTATGAAAGCGCCACAAGCGCACGGCTCTCGTTCAAAAATTAGTGCACTCGGTTTAACCCTCGCCATTATTAGCGGTTCTGCATCTGCTTATTACTGTGCTTCCGTGGGCAACCCGATGGCAGTAAATACCTTGAATATGCTTATTCAACAGGCTGATGCGGTGGAAAGCGCTGCGTTACGTGCGTTGGACACAAACTTATCTTTGGGCATTAAAAAGCAACAAGATGATGTGACGGCAGCGATTAAGATCCTGACGAAACAAGAGGCTGTATCTGCTCAAGGTATTTCAGATAACGCACATAAAAACGCACAAAGTCTTGTAACGGCGTACCAAGCTGTTAAACAAAGTGAGCAAATGAAAAAAGCTCAATTTGAGTTTGGTGCACATGGCCAAGCATTTAAAGCGTGTGAAGTTTTAGGCGATCGTGAACAAGCTCAACAAGACAATAAATCTGCTGATAGTTCAATTTTAAATAAAGTTGGCTCTGAAGTGGTTGCTGCGCCTGGTGTCTACATGAACCCTCACAAAGCACAAGAAGCTATGTTACAAGCTCATAATGAGTTTTGTACCACTTCTCAGGCTGCGTCTGGACTATGTGGTGCTGCTGGTGAAAATGCTGGTCTAAGTTTACAAGCTTCAACTTTATTCACGACTGCAGCGCCAGACACGGCGATGGCTCGTGCTCAAAATGCATTGATCAACAACATGGTTGGTCTACCTGATGCTCCAATTGACGGTAGAATTGAGAAAACATCTGCTGGTCAAGATTATGTGATGGCTAAACTGGCGAAAGATGCTTTAACTTCTCCAGCAATTACCTCTTTGAAAGCAATTCAAGCGCAATACTCCCCTGTTGCTGGTGGTGGTACCAATAGTCATGATTCAAGTACCAAACTTGCACCGATGCAACACTTGGAAAAAAGTGTCTCTCGTTATTTAGGTTCAGGGCAAGATTACAAAGACTTTGCTAAATCACAAGCGATTAAAGATGAACGTGGTTTGATGGTCGATGGTTTAATTCAAAGTACTGAACGCTTGAACTTGCAATATCAACAATACAAGTCAAATGAACGTAAAGAAGCGGTATTGGCTGCGCTAGTTTCTGCTGAAAGCAAATTAACTGACGGCTCAATTGAAGTGACTGATCGTTCTAAGTCTACGGGTAACATTCGTAGGATTGCACTTTCACAAGCAATGGCAAGTAAATAGCCTGATTTTTTCATTATCAGGCTGATAATGAAAAAAACTTAAAAAAAAGGGATGGTTTTAAGCCATCCCTTTCTTTGTTTAAAACCCTTTTAGATAGTTTCTTTATATAAATTCTCTTATAATCTTTAGTATATACCGTTCAAAAGTAACCGATGGTGCTTTGATATTTTAATTAAAAGATGCTTATACATATTGCCATGGAGTTTATATGTCAACTAAAAAGAAATGGTTGGATCTGAGTAGCTTTGGCGCTCAACTTGTAGTAACCCCTAAAACTGATTTAAGAAACCAAGCAGCCATTATTAAGATTAAAGATGTTGAGCTTTTAGAGAAAAAGTTGAACACATCCTTAAACAGCTTCTTAACAGGTTTAAAAAAGACTGGAAAGTTTGTTTATATCACCAATGAGCAAAATAACGACCTTAGTTTTATGTATAAGAGTTCGCAAGATAGTCTCTCTCTTGCTGACATAAAATCTGTTTTTCCTTACGACTCTAAAAATGACCTCATTGAAATGGATATGTCAGATATATATCTGCAAAACCCAATGAGTAGTGCTGAAAAAAACCAGTGGCAATCCCTATTTGAACTCAATAATCAAAAGTCCGTTGTGCTTTACCAAGCAAAACAGCAAAAACCGTTTGCCCCAAATACAACCATTATGGGTGCGGTTAAACAATTCAATAAAGCAGATTTAGGCTGGAATAAGCTACCGACATTACTGCAGTCCGTAGATCCATTGCCGTTGGCTGATTTAGACAATTACGGGTACCAAGCAGATAAAACACTGACTCGTTATTATGTTGATAAAGAAGCAGCGCTAAATGCTGGACTCATAGAAGATACGATAGAGCCTATTGAACTAAGCAAACAGCTAGTGATTTCGGTTAATTCAGGCGGTGAAGTACTTGCCCTAAAAGATATTACGCAAATTCCTGAGCTGACCAATTATAAAATATCTTCACATCCAGCATGGCCAGCGTATAACAGCTTACCGAAGCAATTTATTGATATTCGAGAGCTGAATAAGGGGCTGAATACGAGCATTGATCCAATTGTGAATGCGCTTAGATCGGATGATCATGCCGTTAATCACCAAGGATTGATCAAGCTTCAAACCTTAGTCACGAAAATCAATGACTGTTTGTATTCATACGAAGAAAACAGCATCCCGTCAGCATTGGCACCATTTGGTATAGAAACAACTGCGTTACAGCTGGTGGACAATGATTGGAAAGTTTGGGAATACAACAACCAAACTTTAGATGTAGAAGAATTCGACCTTGCCGATAAGATTAAGGACCTGATCCAAAGCGTTCAAAATAATATTAATAATTTAAGAACATTTGATCCCTACTCAATTGGTGATAGCAGTTTTGATCGTGAATTAATTTATGAAAGTTTGGATGACATCGGTACAAGTTTAGAAAGCTTGGATCTCAATCAAATTAAGCAAACCATACCGCCTGAACCTAAGGTTCCAGTAAAACGTTTGTTCAATCGAATTGATCACTTTTTTAGACACACCAAGTTTAAGCCGAACATTCCAGAACCAGTCATTAAGGACTCTTTGACTAAACTCGCTTTAATGCGAAAAATTAAGCAAGAATACCTACAAAAAATTGCAAAGCTCAAAGAAGAACGTCAAGCGATTGTTGAAGCGAAAGCAACACATACCATCAGTGAGCGTATTGAAAAAGCGGTTGCGATTCAAGTCGCTGTTGCTACTGAAAATGCGTATGTTTTGGATCAGCAAGCCTATGACGATCAAGCTTATGAAATGGAATTGGCATTAAGTCAGTTAAACATTGCTTCTACGCGTCTGAACAATCTTTATGATAGTTTTTTTGATTCAGTGATAGACCGTGAAGAATACGGCACGGATCTGGATAACTTCCTACAAAGCGTTGTCACCGATGATGAATTGCAAGATGAAATGCAACGTCTATTGGATGAGGCGAACGAGTTTGAAGCTACTCACACCTCAAATGACATTGACATTTATCATTTCAACGTTGATCTAGGTGAAGAACCTAACGGGCTTTGGAATGAAGCTGTTAACCAGTTTGATGTGGTTCATTATTATGATGAACAAGATCAAGAGTTATCTGCAGTCGAAAAGTTTGAATATTCTATTTTGGGATATTCACCATCTCAAGAATCTGCAATGCCAGATTTTAACGATATGGTGTTCTCGAATGCTGTATCAGTGCTGGATAACAGTATTGAGGACATGATTGCGACCAGTGCTGAAAATGTAGGTAAAAACTACTTTTCATTTCATCAGCAAATGCCTCGTATTCTTCAACAACTGCATAGTATTAATAGCCAATTTACGGCGCTTGGTGATGGTGATGCCCATAGCATTGCATCACAATATTTATCGGATGAAAGCTTAGAGCGATTCTATAACCTGTTAGAACAGGACGGTAACTACAAGGGTTTTAATAAGCGTATCGATGTGGCTCATGTGCTTTCTGAGCTGAGTAGCAATATTGGCAACAATCCTGACTCCCCTATCCTTAACCGATTACCTGATATTAGGTCGCAACTCAATCATGCGATAAATGAGGAATTACGTGTACGCACGAATCCTGGTAATGCACTGGCCAACGCGATTGTTTTTGCTGCGACCAATGAAGTTTTGTCTTTAAAAGAAACACTCGAAAAAGATGAAATCTATGTGGTAGACAGCTTTCAAAACTATCTGCCTAAGGTGATACATAAAGACCACTTCAACTCAAATACACAAGAACAGCTTTTTGCCTTAAATAAAAAGGTCGCGGTAAGTATGGCGTATAAGCGCTATCTACAAGACTTTTATCAAAATGCCGTGGGTGAAGAGTCTAAATCTGAAGCGGTTACTGCCATTATTAATAATGAGCACAAGCATATTTTGATGGCACTAGGTTATCTAACACCGACCTACAATGAAGTCACGGCGCCAAAAGACTCGAAAATTGAAAATGTCGTCACGTTGACTGAAGAAGCGGTAAAAACCTACCTAGCTGAAGGTAACGCTTTGATGGTTGAGCCTGAAGTTAGCGCACGTTCTTTGGCGGTGTATAGCAGTACGATAGCATCTGATCAGAACTTCATTCGCTTACTGCCGATGGATCTAGGTCAAAAGGTTAGTTCATTACAAAAGCAAAAAACCATTATGATTAATGGTGCTTCTTCGTTTGAACATATCCTGAGCTCTAATCCGATCAGCAAAAACAAGCTGACCTATGATGACCTTAAGAATGTAATTCTTAATCGTATTTTGACCAAGGAAGCGGTACCGAAATATGAAAAAGGCTTAAAGCTTGATATTGAAGTTAAGAATGTCTATGAGCATGCATCAAGTTTCTTGCCACTTGAAAAGACCGATGTTAACAGTGAAAATGACTTTGGCAATCTCTTTAAACATGGGCTTGTGCTTGAAGCATTACAATCGACTCCAGACTCACTCAAGAATGGATTTAACCTCAACCGTGATTTAATCAATTCTGCCCTACTGCAGTCATTTGAAAATCGTTCTATTGAAGAATGGACGGCACTAAAAAATAAATCTCTCGAGACAAAAACGGGATCTCTTTTAAGCATTATCACCAATCCAGAACGTATCAAAGAGTTTGAGTTTCCTGAGATAAATTTTTATCTCACGGTTTCACCAGCTGATGAACAAAAGCACGGTGCGATTAACTTATATTTCAGCGGTGAACAGATTCCGTCTACCGATCGCTTAATCGTTAAATCAAGTCTGAATGACTTAGCTGCAGACGATAAGGCGCTGTTTAAAGCTTTGACGCTTAGCAATGATTCAGTTTTAAGTACGCAAGAGCAAATGCAGTACTTGATCGACTCATTAGAAAAACGCTATCAGATCTTCCAGTCGATCGAAAACCTACACCTTAAAGAAAAGGTATTGTTTAACCCTGAGTTGGACGATTACAAGGCATTAACTTTGCGTGATGCCGATAATCAATACATCGATCCAACGGCGAAACAAGATCTAATCGATTTTGTGAAAAGCAATGATGTGATGACCAATGTTGATTTGATGAACGTCTTTACCGACTACATCCATCAAAAAGAAATGGATCAAGCGTTTGAAAACGGCTCCAAAATTATTGTGGCCAATGACGGTGCTGATTTAGTGATTTCTGTCATAGATAAAGACACACCAGTTTTACAGCATGATCAATTACGGGTTTTTGATAATGTTGAGCAGTTTGCTAAATTCAACGAGCGTGGTGGATTGTTTAAAGACTTCCAGTTAAACGGGATAAAAGCGCATCTTGTGGACCAAGTATTAAATGATCTTGGGTTACGTGAAAACATACTGCAGACAATCAAGGTGCCATTATCACCCGGTTTTGAAAATATTGATGTTAAAGGCCTTAATGAGATTGTGGCTGTTAATATTTCAACATTGGTCAATAAAATTGATTTTACCTTTGGTGAAAAGCTACTTGAATCTAAAGACCGGTTCGATCTCGCGATTAAAGTTGCCGATGATCAATCTCCGTTAAAACTGGCCATTGTGAATAATGCCGAACATCAGCAATTTGTTGATCAAGGCTATAAAATTCTTCCTACGCCAAAGCACCCGAACTCTAAGAACTTCTTAATTACTGATTTTGCAAAATCATTCAAAAAAGCAGAATTATTTAAGTCTCGCGATCAAGTATATAAACCTGAACATATGGTTCAAAGCGCACCTGTTGTAGAAGTTGCCCAAGAACCATTGGTTGAAGAACCGATCGTAACTGAACCTGAAGTTCAAAAGCCTACTGAACCAGAAGTACAGGAAGCAACGGTAGAAGTTGTAGAGCCGACTGAGCCAGTTGCTCCAGAGCAAACATCACTGTTTGAGTCTGAGGGTAAGCCTGAAGCTGAAGCACCAAAAGAGCCAAAAACAACCAAACCGAAAGCCACTGAGTCACGTTCTGAAGTTGGACTTATTGAAGATACGGGTATGAAAATGCCTGGTGCGAAAAAGGATCTGTATGGTCCACGTTTATCGCTCAGTCAGATTCAAGATATGTCGCTTTTGCAAGTCAAAAACCTAATTACGCGTGACAAAATTTGGAAAAAGGAATCGGTTTTACAAGCAAAAGAAGCTGGTCGAGATATTTACATTCACTTGCTGACTGACGCTGTACGCAAGATGACGAATGATCAGCCACGTTATCCGCTTGAAAATGCCACTGAAGAACAGTTTAAAAAAGTAGGTGCTGGATACTATGACGCTGTTTTAAGTATGCGTGATGCTTTAATGGAAGCAAAAACAGTTCGTGAATTTATTCCTAATGCATGTGATTTATACGTTCGTTTGAATGAAGACAAAGATCTGTTCACGGCGTTTAAATCATTAGATCGGTCATTATTTTCATTGGTAGAAAGCTATGCTGAATATGCTGCCACTGACATGATTATTAGTTCTGAATTGGCGAAAACCGATAGTAGTGAAGCACGTAAAACGCTCACTGAAGCACTTCATCATTTACGGAAAGAGTTACCGCCAGTTAAAGGCACCTACTCTATCTATAAAAAAATACGTAGTGCGATTGATGCCAAACCGTTCCAAGACAAAGTAAAAGCGACTGTTACTTTTAGAAGTGGCAACATTATAGATTCGAGTACGCTATTTAGCAGATCTGATGCTGGTCTATCTGAACAAGTAATGGATCTGTTAACTGCTAAAAAAACCAAAGACGCAACTGCAGAGAATGATGATACTCAAGAAGTCTCGTTATCTGAAAAGAATGTATCGAACATTGTAGATGACACGGCGAGTACCTTAGATGCCCTATTCAAAGAGTATGCTAAGCCTCGTACTATGCGTAAGGCATTCAAGCTCAGTGATGTGGTTGTGACGGAAAACATTGCTTCACGTAATGGCCAAGATGTTACAGCACATACCTTGCAAGCGACCTTTGGATTTAAAGCCGTAGAGTTTGGCGAGTACTTGAACCAGAGCGATCGTCAAATCGCATTAAATAACGCATATGACGGTTGTTTCGCTCTTGCTAAGGCACTTGATATAGATCCGAAATTTGTTGGCTTTAACGGTATGTTGGGTGTTGCTTTTGGTTCGCGTGGACGTTCCGCTGCGATGGCACATTACGAGCCATCTAACCGTGTGATTAACTTAACCAAGAATTCAGGTTTTGGCTCGTTTGGTCATGAATTTTTCCATGCCTATGACCATCTCATTTTTAGTGCGATGACACGCAATCAACCAAAAATGATGATGGAAAACGTACAGCCTTATCTAACTCGTTTTGCAGAATTGAATAACATTAAGTCTGAGAAGTATGCCAACATTAACCAAGATTTGTTGCAAGCTGCAGCCAAAGTAAATCAAGCGATGTATTACTTGCCAATGAAAAAGGATGACTCGATAGAAGTACTTCGCACGAATCTTGAGAATCAAGTCAAGTTTTATGAAACCAGCATCAAAACGATTTTGGATAAAACATTGGTAGATCAACCTGACATTGTTGATTTGTTTACGCCAGATAGAGACAGCATAAAAGAGAAAATTAATACGTTTATTGCGGAACGTGGCAAGTTGCATACTGAACTATCTTCATTGATTAACTTCGCTAATCGTCATGAAGATCCTGAACTTTTCCAAAAGGACGCCATACAGCATAGACGTTATATGCACGTTGCCCACGGCTTACAAAAGTTCTTGTCTGAAAATGAGTATCCAATCCCACGGACTGAGCTCAACAAATATATCACGCAATCTCGTTCTGAAATTGATCATGATCGTGTCTTTGCAGCGCAAGTACTTGGTGCAGCGAACAGTACAGTCTTTAGATCAGTTGTATTCCGTGATTATCGACAAATGTTGCGTAGTCAGTTTGCGATATGTGCACTCGACTTCATCAAAGAAAACAGCCCTAAACCATTGTCAGATGAACACTTAAAGTTAATTTCTTTAAGCTTACAGACGAACGATCGCTTAACATCAGCTAATCAATCTCAGCTAAAAACTGATTTCTACAAAAATGCGATGGTATTAGAGGGCTTAACAAGTGCTAAGAAGCCGTATTGGACGACCGCACATGAAATGTTTGCCCGTAGTGGTGAGCAGTACTTACAAGTGACCTTAGCAGAAATGAACTTGCGTAATGATTGGCTTGTTTACCCATGTCCTGAAGGTGGTTCATCTTCTGTAACTCAACCGCATGGTATAGAAAAAGATGCAATCATGAAGGAGATTCGCGAATTTACGGTGAAGGGCCTGGACTATATTCAGGAAAATATTGCTGAACTGCGTTTTGCTGATCATCAGCAGTATGTCAGAAATGCAATGCACTTCTTCCAACCGGGTACAGATCAACATGAGAACCTAGTTAAATGGAATGAAGTCATTAATGAGATGTCACAAGCTGAATACGATGAATATTGGACTAAGCTCATGACCAACATTGAAGTACAAGCAGATCCAGAATTAAGCAAACAAAAGAATAGCGATCCTGAATTGGCACTATAAGCAATTTTGAGATCTTAGATGCTATCCCCTGTGGGTGGCATCTTTTTTTTATTTAAACCTTATAAATGGAATCATGGGGCGCTATACGGTGGCATTTTTATTTATAAAAAAAGAAAGAATAGTGCACGGTTTTAGATTGCTATTTACTCGGTATATACTATTTTAAAGAATAACGCCTAAACCCTCCCTCAA
The DNA here is from genome assembly GCF_001704615.3 of Acinetobacter defluvii. NCBI lineage: Bacteria > Pseudomonadati > Pseudomonadota > Gammaproteobacteria > Moraxellales > Moraxellaceae > Acinetobacter > Acinetobacter defluvii. The sequence goes on along the minus strand of NZ_CP029396.2, from coordinate 176,905 downwards.
AGTTAATTTTTTAGTTTAATATAAGCACATATAAGTACTCGTAAGAGTCGTTTTAAAGTCTTGGATCATGCTATGTGACCAAGTAGGAGACTATAAAGTGAATGAAGTTAAATGGCCTAATTTAACTGGTCTTGGTGCGCGTCTTGTAGTATCGCCAGCCAACAATTTTCGCCAAAAAACGGCGATGCTTGTTGTTAATGAATTTGAGCAATTCAAAAAATCTATTGAACAAAACAGTTCTAAGCAATTTGAACAAGTGTTAATGGATGCCCATTTTTATGAAGTGCAAAATGATGATGGTATTCATGCGTACTACTATAAAAACCCGGCAAAGTCTGGTATCGATCTAAACGATCTTCAGAAGGTCTTTCCAGCGTTTACCAACGATATGAAAGTACCGACTAAGCAAGAAGATATTTATCTCACCAATCTACCATTTAAGAAGAACATTCCGAACTGGAAAAGTTACTTCGCATCAGCAACCGAACGCCTTTCCGCTTTCCCTGAAGTGTATGTCAGTAAGCTAAACAATGGATCTAATATCCTTGATACGCTGAAAACCAGTCTTCAGGAATCGAACAAATCCTACTTGGCTCAATTTCAGTCTTCAAAAATTCCGTTTAATCGTCTTCAAGATTATGGCTATGAAAATATCTTCTCTAAAGTCTATCTAGATGAAGAATCAGCGATGGCCAGTGGCGAAAGTCCAGATAATCTAGCCAAAATTAAGTTGTCTCCATTTGCAGTACCCGTCAATTACGAAAAAGATGGTTCGTTACTGATTATTGATGACTTGCGCCATATTCCTGAAATCTTTGCTCATGATCCGTATGAAGCATTGGGGTTAAATGACAATATTAACCTGGTGCATTTTGCTCATGAATACGAGTCCACTTTTAATCAGCTGATTGAACATGGCCGTGGCAACAGAATGTTTAACATGAGCTTTAAAGATGTTGATGCTTATGTACAAAAATTAGCTTCTGATCTTGTTGTGATAGACCGTGTGTTTAATCAACAGCAATTGCCGTATCCAAAGCTATTAGAATCAGCTAATCAAGGTATTCCAGCTTTTTATAAAGATGAACACGGCACATGGATGGCGTCTAAACAAGGTATTGAAACACGCCTTGTAGATAAAATGGTGTATGACGCTGCCATGCTTCGCCATGATGTCTTACAACAAATGGTACGCCAGATGCCAACAGGTAAAGTTTACTTTGCCGATCTGAGCCAAGAGTTCTCTGAATTCTCTGTAAACATCGTTCCTAAGTTTAATGCGTTCTATGATCACCAATCTGCTGAAATCAAACAGCGTAAACTAGAAGAACAACTCAATGAATCAAATGTTAACGAGATCTTGAATGATCTTGATGTTAATTTTGAGGCAACTGAGAAGGCATCTATTACTGAGTCTGATCTACTCAACATTGCAAATGACCTCCCTACTCCAGAAATTGATGATGTTGCCGTACTGAAAGAGCTCTTAAAGTTTCCTGAAGAATTATTGGATGCAAGAGGCAATGACAAGGTGCGTGATTTCGCGCCGTCTATGCTTGAAATTAGACAGATCTTGGATGTCTATGTCATTCCTAAGGCTACTGAACAAGCTCAACAAATTGAGAAGCAATATAGTGATTATCTAAATCAGAAATATGCTGAAATTCAAGATGTCGTGCGCTCAGCTACACAAACAAAAAACTTCAGCGTAGATGATATTCAAGCGATCTCTGACGAAATCGACACACACAATGTTGAGATCTCAAAACAGTACAATGAAGTTAAAAAAGTCTTATGGCAAAGTGAAACTTTGGTATCTGGCATTACGTCTGCAACAAATACCTTTTTGTTTAATAAAAACAGCTTCTACTACGCTAAAGATGAAAACGGCAAATTTGTAGGTTTTGAATCTGAAGTAGAAAGCAATCAACATAAAGCGGATCTGTTCAAATTACTATCTAAGCAATTCGACAATCAATTGGTTTCAATTAACACGCCTGAGCTTCAGGAATTTGTGAATAATGAAACTGCAGTTGATATGTTGATGTCACGCACGAACAATTATGTTGAGCAAAATATCAATGATTTTGTTGCTGGTGATTTTTCTGCGCCTTTAGAGCTAGAGCAAGATGTACAGCGTTTAGAGTTAAGCGATCTGTGCACGGCTGATCTTGCTAATAACGATAAATTAGCTTCAGCGTATTTTGAAGAGTTTACTCGGCTTCTTGATGAATCAAACTTTGATGAAGCATTTTTAAAACAATCTCTATCACAAACTAAAAGTGCGTCATTCTTAAAGAACGGTGTAAATGAGATTTTATTCCGTAATTTATTGGTGCCAAATGCAAGTGAAAACTTCAATCGTAAGACTAAATCTGATTCTGTTCCTGAGGATATTCTTGCTAAAACTTCATCACATACAGATGGGTTTAGTCTGGACCGTCAGTTCAATCGCTTTGTTGAAGTTCAAAGCTTCCAAAAGGCATTAACAGCCAAATATCCGCAACAAGACTGGTCATTTATCACAAAGGATGACCGTGGCGAAAACATCAAGTCGATTGCTGAAGATATGCAGTCTGACATGGAAGAAGACCGTAAAGATGCAAAGGATCTGTTGTCGAGTATCGAACGTCAGTTTTATTCTAAAAATTCGACCTTATTTGTCTCGAACATGGATCTCGCTGCAGATGAAATCTATGTTCAGATTAAACCAACGGGTGACATTGACGATTTAAAAGTTAAAACCGTTAAATCAAATGAATTTGATGAAAACAAACATTTTTCATTGTCTACCGATGGCTACAAAGCAACAAATCAAGCGTATGCGAACATTGCCAAGTATTTTGTTGAAAAAACCCTATATCTAGAAGATGGCGATTATGACAAGGCACAAAAACTAGCTGCCTTAGTGATTGCTGGTGAAGATAAAGAGCTCAAACAAGAAACTAAGAAAGTCTTTGGTGTAGAGCTGACTGCAGATGACTTGAAGCAAGTCCAAAGCATGCAGTTAGAAGATGGTAAGCTCCAGTTAAACAAAACTGCCCTACCGAACCACAACTACAACAACATTCAGCTATTCAACTATCTGAACCTGATTGATATTAATCAGCGTACAGTTTTTGGCAAATTTGATGTTGAAGTACAAAAAGAATTTGAGGTGATTAAGGATCTTCTCAAACCTAATGTAGCTTTTCAGAATAACGTTAAATATTTTTCTCTAACAGCTGAAGAAGAGAACGTACAGTTCAATAGTGAATCTGAATACTTTAACACTCAGCTAGAAAATGCTGTAAAGCACTATGAAGATCACCACGGCGCAATCAAGATCCCTGATCATGATTTGTTTATCACTGTGTTTCAAAAGAATGATCTTCAGTATATACGCCTCTACAATCATAAAGACAAAAATGCGCCGTTTATTGGGCATTCAGTTTCCCTAGATGCCAATATACATAAGGCTACTGGCTTTAATGATAGAGATGCGGTTAAAACGTCTGCGAATGCTTTGTTTAAGTTATCGACTTCACGCAACAGCATGACGTTTATGCCTCCAGCTAAGTTCACTTTTGAAAAATATTACGAGTCAGATCTCAACTTCTTCAAAGCTAAAGATAGTCAGCAAACTTTAATCAATAAAGTGTTTACGTCTTTACCAAACAAGATGTTCCAGTACATTTCTGATCATCCATCTAATTTCAACTCTAAATTAGATTTCATCAGCAATCTTAATTCTGCAACATACGAAAAGTTTGAGGATCTTAGCTACGATAAAAAACCGAATGAAGTCACTGAGCTTCTGAGCAACATCTCTCCAGCGTACACCTATGTTATCGCTCATGTAGATGGCCAGACAGCAATCATGCCTAAAAACTTAACCAAAGTTTTTGATGTTCAGGCATTTGAAGAAGTTCATCCGTTTGATTTGGTGAACTCTAAACTTCAGAAAAGTGATCTTAAAGAACTTTTTAGCAATGGTATCAATGGTGAACCTGATCCGTTCATTAATAAGCTCAAATTTAGTGTTGTATTAAACCGTGTAGGTAATCCAGAACTTGAGGATATTCAGCCTAGATTTATGTTAGAGCAGATCGCCGTGAATGAGGCGTTTGCAGAAAAATATAAAACCTTAACCGCTTTAAATGAAGTCAATGCCGTCATGCTTGAGCATGTCAAAGCATTACAAGATACGATTAAACAGGCTTATGCTGAGCATTTTGTAGGTTCCAACCCTAAAGTTCACCAATACAAGTTGCTAAACAAATCATCTCAACAAGATGAAACACCGCAATTGTTTATGGTTGATACGGACTATGAGCCTCAATTAACTGCCGTGCTTCTTCGTATACCGTCTCATGACTATCAGTATCAATTGATTACTGGTTTTGATGATGTAGACCAGTTTAGTCACGAAATCTTAAATGCTATCGAATCTAAGGTTAATTTCGGTACCACTTTAGAGCAATTAGCACTATCTAACTTGCCTGAAATTCAGATTAAACACAAAACTGACTTTGAGAATAAACAGTTAGCAAGTTTGCATTTCCAAACTTTGATTACGAATACGCTTGGTGCTCTATACGATCAAACCGCACACATAAAGCCGTATATCAAAACTGAAAATCACAAATTGTTTTTGGCCATCAAGCCATCGACCGACAATGAATATGCATCGGTTAAACTTTTTGGTGATAAGTCCGATATTCACGGTGATTACAAGTCTCTGTGCGTTTTTCCTGTTAAAAGTATGCGCTCAGTTGAAGATGTCTTACAACTTCAAAACCGTGTGTTTACTGACTTCACGTTTATCGATCAATTGGTACCAAAAGACAAATATGTGCCTGTTGATGTAAAGGTAGAGCCAAGTGACTCCCCTGCTACGTACTTAGGTGATGTAGGTGCCAAGTTTGGCGGTGCACATAAAGATCGCTACGGTGAATACATTTCATTGGAATATATTTCAGCGACATCAGCCGATCAAACAGCTACGGACTATCGAAAAGCAAAAATCGTTGCAAATAAAGAATTCCAAGCTTGGTACACCAATACGCCACTCGGTATTGATGACAAAATATTCGTAAAGGCAATGTATGACTACTGCCCAACTAAACCGTTATTCTCTAAAAATGCGTTGATGCTTGATAGCCAACGAGCGACAGAATTACGTGCGTATGTGGCTGTTGTTTCTAACATCAGAAATTTGATGGTAGATACTCAAGAAGAGTTGATTCATGCGGTAAGAAACAATAAAAGCTTATCTGCTGAAAGTCTTGGTATGACTGATCGCCAACGTAAAGACTATATCGGGCTTTATAGTAAAGGTACCAAGAACAACTACAAAAACTACTTCGAATTGCTTAGCAATTTGAATGAGTACTACATTATGCCAGAACATACAGGCGGTATCAGTGTTCAGCTTGAGAAAATCATCGAAAAAACGATTGATAAAGAACTCAGTGAGATTCTATCAACAGGTAAGATCTTTGATTTTTACGGTAAGTCGAAAGTCACTAAAGATGTGAGCGATGCGATCAGCAACATGCAACGTACTGGCTTATATTCAACTGTGCTTGAACCATACGTTCTGAAAAGTGCGATTGAAAGTGGTTTAGTTAAAGCTGAATCTGCACCTATTTATGTTAAAGATCCTGTTGCACCAGTTATAGAAGCAACGACTGAAGCTGTGAATACACCTAAAGCACCACGTTTGCCGTCATTTACCAGTGAAGTGAAAAAACTTGAAAATGGCTTTGTGACTGAAAAAGTCCAATCAAGTATTTACGGATTGTTAAATTACTCTCGTACTGGTCCTGATCATCGCCAAGGTGCCGATGTGGATTCATTCAAGCTTAAAGATGACTTTTCTATCCGTGGTGTTGAAGTAGGCAATAAAGTTAGTCCTGTGGCTCAACAGTTGGTTAATGCCGTGTATGACTCATTGGCTGACTTAAAACAACTCATGGGCTTTAAATCAAACAATGGTTTATTGAACTTGGGTGTTGCTTTGGCTTCACGCGGAATTAAAGGATCTGCAGCGCATTTTGAACTGTCTAAGAACGTGGTTAACTTAACTCGTGATAGCGGATCTGGAAGTTTGGCTCATGAGTATGGCCATGCGCTAGATGCACACTTGGGAATGTTGGAAAAAGCGGAAGTATATAAAAATCACGCTCAAATGAATCGTTCTGTACTTCAGGACTATTATGAAGACATCCCTAATTTTGAGATACCAGGTGCACGACACTTCTTATCAAATATGTTGGATGCTGGATACTCCCCTGTTACTGAGTCCGGTCGTGCTTTTGAAAAGGTACATCGTGCGATGATGAATGAGCCAGTTCAGCCAATGAAAAATTACGGTCAAGTACTTCATGAGAATGCTGAGACTGCAATCAAGGCGTACCACACTGTTGCTGATTCAATGCATGATGAAGTGATTAAGAATAAAGAGAATTATCCTAATTCTACGCGCAAAACCTTAAACAGCTTCTTTGACTGGCACCAAAAGCACTATGAAGATCTCATTCGCCGTCAGTTTGAGAAAATTGAAGAGTACTTGAAGAAGTATGAGCGTGAATATAAAGCTGATACAAACCTATCTTTCTTCAGTACAGTTCAAGACAAGGTGGATGTCATTGTCTCTAAAATTAACACTGACATTAATGCTATAAGCTTTAAGTCGTTTGAGCGCTATCAGCAAAAACTTAATGATATGCGCCAGCCAGAACATCATTTACCTACAACCGGTTTGGAAGAAAAAATTACAGGTGTTGCGAACGCAGCGAATGTGGATTTAAAAACACTATCGCAAAACCTATCTGAATACTTGATAGAGTCATCTAAATACAAGTTCTATAACCTGGTAGAGAAGTACATGCCTGAGGGAGTTAAAAATCCTCATACTCAAATGCAAAACTTCTTTGATAAGTCGCAAGACGTTGAAGTTAACGTAGGTGATATTCGTTTTAGTGACAATCTATCGCGTTATAAAAAGGATTGTTTAAATATCGACAGTGCTGAAAATCGTGCAACGCCGTATTACGCGACCAGTACCGAAATGTTTGCTCGTTATTTTGAGACTTATTTGTACTCTAAAGTTTCAAATGAAAATGAAATGAAAAACTCATTTTTAATTGACGGCTACCCTACCGTACAACCTAAAGGTTTAGAGTTTGAGATCTGCAGAAACTTGACTGAACAATTAGTCGAAACTTGTGTGAATGAAATATTTGATCAAGATCTGCAAAACGAAAATACCCAAAAAATTATTGCTGAAGTTTCGATTGAAAAAGAAAATGAAGCTGACCAATTAAGACTTGAGATGTGAGATAACTAAATGCAATACGAAAATATTCATGAAGCAAAAACGCCACTTAAAAGCATGATTACTCGTAGTCATGCCTATATTCGCCTGTTGGTAGAAAAAAGTATGGCTGATGGTATTAAGTTTAAATATCACAACGGTAGACGTTTAACTCAAATTGATGATCCTGAGCGTGTTGTTTCTCAAATCTTCCCTTATTTTTTCCGTTTAGTTTTCTTGGAAATATCAACTTATTACGGTCAAACATTTGATGGTCTTAAGTTTCATTCTAAGAAACGTGCAACAGGAACATTGCAATTAGAGGTCAGTATTCTTGAAGACAAAATACCGAACCAATTAGAGTTTTTCACCTTTATTAGTTACGTTTTTAACTATGGGTTTTTAAAAAATCAATTCCATGAAGACTTAACCCTTTTAACCAAAGCAACAAAGTTTGCCAGTTAAAAGTTAGATCCATTTTAAATCTTAGATTTAGGTATATACTAAAAATAATTTTTAAATATTTAAACTTTCAATGTGGCTTTATAATCAAATAAAGCCATATTGATTTAGAAACAAGTTAGATATTTCTGAATTAAAAGTGTGGCGAAAGTATTAGTTTTATAAGTCAAACAGTCTGCAGTCTTTTAAGTAACTGTTGTAACGAAATAGTCATAACTGAGTCGCTGTACATTTGATGTGTATGCCCTTTTATTAATCCCATTGGAGATGATCGAATGCAAAAACCATTGCATGAAAATCTTGAAAACTTTCTGCCTTACTTGAAAAGTGAACTCGCTGCCAAAGGTATTTTAAGTGCGTCACTCAAAACCATCTTTTTGAACTACATTGATCAGATCACAAAAGAGAATAGATTCGTCAGCCATACCAATACGACTGATCGACAAATTGTATATATAGAACGTGGCGATGATGCATTGATGTTGCGCTTTAAATATTTTGTTGAAAATAATGAGTACTTAGAAGTTGAGTTAATCATCACGGATACTCATGTAAAGTTGGTTTATGCTGAATCACCAGAATTACACTTGCTTTATGATGATGAAACACCAATTTGCTTAGATGCTGGCCAGTTAATCAAGTGTACCAATGACTATGGAACATCACTTGCTACTTTAATTAGCGCCCTATTCCAATGTTTACTCAGTGATGATCCACAAAAAAATATCCAAGACGTACTTAATCAAACTAATCTTTTTGACAAAGTTTCAGATGAAAATGCCGAATTAAACAAGGGTTCACATGATTTCGATAACCGACAAAATCAAGCAAATATCTGGGTTTTCTGATTCAGATTCAGAAGTTGTTAAGGATAGTGTTTTATCCTTATCTACTGCTTTGTGGATCATGAATATACTCATGTCTACAAATTTTGTTATTGGTTTAACCAAGAGAGATCAGAAGCTTTTTGATAATGCCAAAGAAACACTGATTACTGAAATGAAGCGGTTAAATTACAATCTTAGCGATTATAAAGTACTCCCTGTTTCAAAAAAGAATGAACCGCTTTTGCTTCAAATTAAACTTGAACAAAAATCAGATCGGATCATAGATATAGTCAATGCCAATTTAAAGGATTTATCCAAAGACGAGTCCATGGTTATTGAAGTTCTTTATGCAAATTTAATGAATAGTAATAGTGGTGTTTGCATCACTATAAGCGATATTCATGATAAAACAGCGCTTCAAGTCAGTGAGATTCTTACTGACATTTCAAAAGAATTAAAGGTATCTACTTTATCCGATGTTCTTGATATTTATGCACGACCAATTGAACATAATAATGCCAAGGTGAGCTTTACCCTGGTGAACCCATGGGCATTATCAACCGATAGAAAAAAGACTCTTTGCATTGCTGCACCCATATTCAATGAATACAACAGTCCATTTAAATTAATTGCACTTCTTCAAAATATCATTTATCTAATTAATCAGAAGTGTACTAAAGAGACGGACCTTCTATTCGATTCCATTAACCTACCAAAATTTCAAAATAGACTTTTTGGCCAAAGCTTTTTTTATATTAATTAGGACTAACTATGAAAAACCAAACACGCCCATTTACTGTAGTGTTGTTGGCTCCTATTGCAGAACAACCTATTCATGCTTTAGTTGCGCCATCAGGTGATTCAATTCTGTTATCACAAGATACGAAAGTCTCTACTCTCGCAAATTGTCCAGATATGATCGAATCTGAGTTCGGTACATATGATGAATTTCTTATCGAACATCGCGATCAATTTATGCTGTTTAACCAAGTCGCATCTGATTTAGATCCTGATCTAATTTTTCCTAAAGTGCATTCAGACCTACTTGAAGATAGCTTATGTATTATTCGTTCTATTTTCGCTTTTGAACGTTTCAAATTAGAAGAAGAACAAAAGAATGCTACTCGTAAAGAGCCTAAAGAAATTAATCAAGAATATTTAATGAAACGTGCGATAGACCAGGCAATGACTTTAGAGCAAGATGTTTCTGACCTTTCATCAAATGTAGAGCGCTTACAAAGCCCCATGTCTTAAACTCCATTAAATATATTTAAAATTAACTTTAAACCCTCTCTTAAAACTTATATGCTTATTGGTAATAGTTTAAGGGTGTGGTTTAAAGTATTTTTAGATGGATACAAATTTAGTTTTTTTCGATGACTTTAACGCTACTTCTAACACCTCTTCTGGTGAAAATCACCGTTCTTTAAATAACGTACTATTCTTCTTTCTCAACTATCATAAAGGTACGTTTTTAGCTGATACGATATTTTTTGATACCCACTATCAAACAATTGACAACCGTAATATTGTCGGGGTTTTGCCTGTTCTTTTTAGTATCTGCCAGATTGACCGTTCAGAAGGTCACACCGGGCAAATAGTCGATATTCAACAGGATCTAAATAACGTAGATGAAGATGATTATGAACCTGTAATTGATATAGATGATACGCAAACATTTAACTTGTTCTACCACTTCCTTAAACCATCCAATGATGCACCTGTAAAACCACACCTTAATAAACTAAAAGTATTACCAGACAACTTAATCGATTCGATTAAACACCATGAGCTTTTAAATTACATTCTTGCTCTCATTGAGAATAAGATCTGGACCGATTCTGATGTATTTAAGTATGAGTACAAAAATAGGTTTTTGTTTTGCGTTTTTATCTATTTGTCCAAGACCGTAGATCTAAGTTTTAATAGCTCTCACGATTCTTTCACGAGCTGGCTTGAACTGCGTAACCTATCTTGGTTTGGTGCTAATGAAGTTGATACCAGTAACTTTGCAACATTAGAGCTTTATATACATGCCCTATCCTACACGCTTAAACTGGCAAACCATATTGTAAAAGCAATCATCAATAATAATGTGACGCCGTTTAAAGTTGCACCGCAAGAAGAATTGTTTTACTTTTTTGCTGAACGTACAGACGCACGTTCTCCTAATGAAGAGACTACACCGCCGTATACGCCAGCGGAAGATGATGAAACTTTTTCCACTGAACTTTCTAGTGCTCCAGTACCAGCACCGTCAAATAAGGAAACACCAAAAGTAACCGATGCTTATTTATTGGTTGGTGCGGATCTTGAGGATTCTGAGTCCACAACATCAGAAAAGAATGTGATTACTCAAGACTTCAACTACCAAGCACGTTTAAATGAATTATATGAGCTGTCAAAATTCATCAAAGATGAAATTATAGATGCTCCAATCATTTCTATTAATCAAGCGTGGAATATAGTGCAAGATAAATGGAAGTTTTATCTCGATACTTTTTCAAGTAGCTACTTCAATATGAATGATTTTGAGAAGACGGCTATTCTTAAACAATTGAAATCACTCAAAGCCAGTATTTTTATGAACTGGTTTGATATTAAGTCGGGTGCTGGCCAGCAAGTATTTATTGATCTAGTGTCATACGACACGTTTAAGATTGAGTTTCTTTCTTCTGAAGCTAAGATGATCCAAACTTACATGAAGAACCGTATTAAAAATCAGATGTATTTTGAAACTACGGCGCCACAACCAAAGTTTTTGAGAAATCTAAATAACTTATTTAATGAACGTGTCGATACGCAAAAAATTAAAGACATAGAAAACACTGAACTTTTGTTGAAGGTGAATGGCATTCTTGACGGTGTTACCAAAGATCTCATTGACAATATCAATCTGCATTTATCAAATGACATTTATCTTGTGAACTACTTTTCTAATGTAGATAAGGAACTGGAACCGCCCAAATATCACTTATTAGATATTTTGCTTCGTACTTCAGTGCTTAACCTTATCTATGTTTGTCCTACAGCATCACTCAATGCAACCAAGGATCTTCTAAATGCAATCACTGATCCTGAAATTGAGGTTTCAGCTTTTGACACATTCGACCGCAAACAATATCAAAATCAAATTGTAAAAGAACTCGCATGTTCATTCCGTCAGCGCATAGATCCATCTGAACTTTTGAAGCTAGATATTACGTAGATATAAAAAATGCCCATCATTCGGGCATTTTCTTTTTAATGGTTAGGCTTACCAAGTGATGTGGTTCCGTTAATTAGACCACTCAATCTAGTTTTATAAGTGATAAATCCGCTCTAAATATTTAAATTATGCTGCCATTACTTTTGGTAAATGTCGATCATAAAATTCATTTGGTGTTGCCTTATTCAAGCTTGAATGAGGACGTATCGTGTTATAAAAATCCAAATATTCAGCAATTGATTGTTTTGCTTGTTTAACCGTATCGTAAGCCTTCAAATAGACTTCCTCATGCTTCACACTGCGCCATAAACGCTCAATCATTACATTATCCATCCATCGTCCTTTCCCATCCATACTGATACGGATATTTCGCAATTTTAACTCATTCAAAAATGCCTCGCTTGTGAATTGACTGCCTTGGTCTGTATTAAACACCTCTGGACAACCATATTTCACAATTGCTTCTTGCAACGCATCTATGCAAAAGTCTGTTTCCATACTGATCGATACACGATGAGCCAGTACTTTACGACTATGCCAATCTATAATTGCACACAGATAGACAAAGCCTTTAGCCATAGGAATGTACGTGATATCTGTACACCAGACTTGATTAGAGTGATCGATGACCATGTTTTTCAACAGATATGGGAAAATACGGTGTGCAAGATTAGGCTTACTGGTATTGGGTTTTGGATACAAGGCATGTATTCCCATCAAGCGCATTAAACGTCGGACTTTACGCCGACCTATTTTATGTCCTTGACGCTGTAGCATATCTCGTATCATTCGACTGCCCATAAATGGGTAGTCGAGATGAATTTCATCGATTAGACGCATCAAACTCAAATCAGTTGATGAAATCTCTTTGGGCTTGTAATACAACGTACTGCGATTGATTTGAATCAATTGCGATTGTTGTCGTACCGAAAGTTGATGGGTCTTATCGATCATTTTTTGCCGCTCAGCTGCCCTATTTTTCTGAGCGCACCTTCTAAAAAATCAATTTGCAATGCCTGATGTCCTATCTTGGCATGTAGAGCTTTGAGGTCAATCTCAGGTTCTTGTTGTGCTGTTGGTCGTGAAAAAATATTGATTGATTGCTCAAGCAGTTGATTTTTCCAATCGATGATTTGGTTTTGATGTAAATCGAATTGAGTAGAAAGTTCAGCGAGTGTGTGGTCGCCTTTAATTGCTGCGAGAGCAACTTTAACTTTAAACTCTGCTGAATGATTACGACGTTTTCTTCGTGTCATGGTTGACTCCAAAAACAAGCATTTCCCATGCTTATTGGGGAGTAGATTATCACTTATAGGCGTGGTCTAAAATCCTAGAACCACATCAAAGGTCTAGGCTCTGGTGGGCGTGATGTGTATTCATTATCCATATTGTTTTCAGATTCATTGTCTTGGTCCAATTCTGGATCTGTTTGTTTGTAGCGGTTTTGGTAATCTTGCTGCTCAATTAAATCTTCTAGAGCCATTTCTTTAAAGTGACCAACAAGTAATGAACGTGTTTCTTCTTGGTATTCTGGTTCTTGCGCTAATTGACGTCCAATTTCATTCGGTAGTTTATTGTCGTAGATATATTTTAGGTTGGTTCGTTGTGTTTGTAGTGTAGGTTGTGGGTTAAACTCGTCAGTAAGGGAAACTACTTTAGCTTCACTAAAACTAGTGCCACAATTAAAAACGGCTCTGGTCGCGTCTTGAAGTATATCTTCTTCGTTCTGTATGTTTTCCATTTGGCTTAAACCCTTTATTAAAGTCAGAATCTTAAAATTAAGAGATGTATTAAGATACCCAATTATACTTCAATAAATTTTCAATTTGTACCTTTAACGCTTCTTGCTCTAATCTGTCTAAACCTATTGTTGCGATGTTCTCTAAAAACTTGTCTTTATACTCGTTGTAACTTTCTATATCGTCTTTTTTAATGGTTTTGTCTAGATTTAACGTAAGCATGAGGTTTAATACTTTTAATATTTTTAGGTTCTTCCGTTTTTTGAGAACTTCAATAGGATCTAATTCAAAAGTATTTATTTTATCTAGTTTTTCTTTATAAGTTATTGCCATTAAAGGATTTATGCTTTGGTTGAGTATGTAGGATAACTCTAAAACAGTTATATCTTTCCCCATATCTTTAGATACAGATTTCTTAATTTCCGACAGTAAAATTAAGTGAGATGTAAACTTTGCTTTATCCATAATAGTCTCTTGTATTTAAACTAAATCATTAAAACAATTAGCAAGTCATGTTTAAACTTTCTGTATATACCAATAACAGTTTTGTGGTACATTATTGCTAATTTAAAAACCATTGTTATTTGTAATAAAATGGTTTTAATGATTCTTTGGTTAAAAGGTATTAAGCCTTTTAGTTAAACGTCTAACTTGTAATTTATAACACTTTGCTTTTAGTCGTCTTAAGTAAGCGATGTATAAGAAGCATTAAGAAAAACGGTGAGTTAGCTATGAGTTTATTTTGTCAATCGACAAATCCGAATTGTGATGGCGACCAAGCCGTTACTCTTCTCTCATCTATCTTTGGACACGACTTCATCAATGCGTTTATCAATGCGTCTGGACCAGCCTCGACAGTACCATCATCAGGTTTACTCACTAATATATTATTAGGCGGTGTAGCTAGTGTGGCAATGTCGTTGGTTTTGGTTTTTGCGATCGGTATTGGTTTAACAGCACTTTTGAAAAGCGCCCAGGACGGTGAAGCTTTCGGGAAAGATTCAAAAGTCACTACGATGTTTTCCCGAATATTATATTCGATTATTTTACTTTTACCTACGGCGTCCGGCTACTGTTTCATTCAAGTAGTGGTGCTAGGTATGGTGCTATGGTCAAATAATGTATCCAATACAATTAATAATAGAACGTTAGGCGAATCCTTAATGGCTTCGGCTAGTTTGTCAGATACGCACGATCATCAGCGTGACATCTTTGGATTTAGGAAAAATGCGCCTGTTATGCTTCGCCAGTTGCATTGTATTAACGTTCTAAACCAAGAGTTTTATACTCTACCGCCAGCATTCGGGCGCTATTTTAGTGATGGTGCTTATGGGGCGAATGCTAATCCTGGTGTTAGCATGACTGCAGTAGAGAAAAAGCAAAACTACATTGATAAAACCGCTAAAACTGCAAGTAACTGGACATCTGTTACTTATAACTTCGCTTACGCTGACAGCCGTTTAGAAGTTGGGGGCAAAAAAGAGCCGATCTGTGGCGGTGCTTCAATGAACGTTGTTAATCCAGCTGCGGTTAATGCTGAGTTAATGGCCATTCCTGTTTATAAACTTCGTCAATCAGATCAAAACAAGATCAACGTTGCTTTGGCAAATGTTCAAGCTAAGTTACAACAAGAAAAGAACAATCTATATCGTCAATTCTTTATCGATTTAGAAAAGTGGTATATCGCATATCAAGTAAGCCCTAATGCCACTGAACAGGAAGGAACATTCCCGATTAGTAAAGCTGCTATGGATGCTTTCAATGCGCTAGTTGATAATTATGTGAATAAGAGTCATACCGTAACGAATAATGTTCTGACTTCTGAAAATGGCTATACTGCGGTTCAAACTGTTGTTAATACGCTAAATCAGCGCGGTTGGATGATGACGCCTGAAGCTCGTATTAAAGTAGGTCAATATCGCGCTATTGTTGAGAACTATATTACTGAACCTTTGTGGACGTTCAGCCCTCCTACACTGAATTCAGCAATCATGAGCAACTCAAAAGGTGAAGCAATTTATAACACCGTTTATGTTGCAATGGATAATGCTGTTGGTAGCATTACATCCAACAATAATTGGGTGGCAAACGGCGATATTGCCGACTCTACCAACTTAATATCAATGTCTACCGATGGTGGTGACTCAAACAAAGTATCCAACATCGATCAAAAGTTTTCGGCATATGGTTCTGCTTGGGCAACAAACATTACTAAATCATTGGTAATGGGTGTATTGGTCGGTGAAAAAGGCGATGCGGAATTATTAAATAATAATTCGTCAAGCTCAAATATCAGCCCTACTACATTGCACCGCAATACGAATGTTATCCGTAATATTCAAGATACTGGTGAAGCAATCTTAGTCTATAAAGCTGTGGCTCAAGGTACTGTTGTCGGCATGAAATTAGTCGTGCTTACTGCTCGTTCTGGTTCTGCTCTTGTTCAATGGGTACCAGGGCTTAAGGGCGTAACTGAAGAAGGCACCAACGCTTTAGAATATGCCGTTGAAAATATCTTTGCTCCTATCCTTGGTCAGCTAGTAACGTATTTGACGATTCTTGGTGTGTGGATGGCGGTTGTTATTCCATATATGCCAATGATCTTCTTTGGTCTAGCTTGTGTAGGTTGGATCATCCATATCCTATACGCTGTGTGTGGTTTGCCTTTATGGGCGCTAATGCACATGATCCCTGAGCGTACTTTTGTCGGTAGCCAAACACAAGGTTATGTCACGGTATTAACGTTGTTCATGCGACCAATATTTATCATTGTTGGTTTCTGGATGGCTGAAATTATTATCGGGCCAGCTCTTGTTACGCTTACTGATATGTTCTTTAGCTACCAAGGTGCAATGAGCATCGCTTATTCATCTAATACGTTTACAGTTATCTTTACTGAGCTGATTACGTTTATCTGGAAGTTCTTCTTATATCTATTCTTGATGACTTCAGCGATCTACCTGATTTACGGGTTGGTATTTAGTGTTGCTGACCAAGTACAACAATGGATTGGTTCTGGATTGAATGGCGGTCAGTGGGGTGAAACAAACTCAAAAGAAGCTATTCAAAAGTTTGGTGGCGCTGCAAGTACGTTGTCTGGTCCATCTCCAGCATCTCGCCGTCCTTTACCGCCTGGTAGACGTCCTGATGGTGGTAAGGGTGGTCCAAATAATCCGAAAGGTGGTGGTGGTGGCAATGGTGGTACAGGTGGTAATACATTAGGCGGTACTGGTAGTACGACTGCATATAGCCCTGTAAACATGCCAGCTAGATCCGCTTCTTTTGGCGCTGCAACTGGTGGTACAGGTGGTATTACTCCAAGTGGTGTCACTGGTGGTACGGGTGGTAGAACTGGTCTTGGTGCTAAACCAACATCACCTACCCCAAGCCAAGGTCAATCTACATTCGGTATGGGTGCTACAAGTGTAAGTGGTACAAATAATACGCCTACTACTGGGGGTGGTCTATATGGTGCAAATGCTTACGGAAAAACAGCTTCTACGTTTAATCGTGGTGTAGCTAAAGCATCAGCATCTAAGACTGGTTCTACTTTCGGTAGTGTGAATGTTGCAAGTGGTACTGGCTATACGTATGGTACTGGTTCGACTCCTAATGCACGTTTTGGTGCTAGTTCTAGTGCAACCAAGAAATCTAATATTTCTGGCCGTAGCACTATGACTAATCGTGTGCGTTCAGGTTTAAGTTCAACTCTGTCTAAGTTTAAAGGTAAACCTTAAAATCTAGACAATAAAAAATGGTGCTTTATAAGCACCATTTTTTTTATCAAAATATTCATAATTAAAAGTTGATTTTCTGAATGTTGTTTTTGTTTGTAGAGTTAAAAATAAATCTACGAACGCCGATATTAACAAGTTGCTGTTGATCTTTCTCTAGCTGACCAACTGCATGACTGTAAGCACGGTTCAAATTGTTATATGAACGGTTTTGCACAAGTAAGTCAAAGTTGTTGATACGCTCTTCTTCTAACTCAATTTGCTTGTTATTAAGCTCGATGTCTTTTGCTTTCATTTGGGCGCAAACATTGTTGTACTTGTTCGCCAGCTCATTGTGCTTGCTTGTAACGTCATCAATGTGTGCGTTCGCTTCAGCAACCAATTCGTTGTACTGATTTGTAATACCTTTGATTCTGTTTTCTAGCATTTCAATGTGAGCTAACAAGGCATTTTCATTCTTCATGTGTACTTTGTTTTGGATTAAAAAGTCTAATCCCATTGAAGCACGGTCAATCGCTTGGTCGAAAGTAGCGCTTAAAACGTGTGCGTGATTTAACATATTTAGATACCTCACTACTTTTATTAAATTAAAATATTAAAACCATGTAACCTTATTCTTAAACCTATCAATAAGATTAACGCTATATGTATATACTATCTTAAAACAAAACCTAAAAACTTTTTTTAAAGTATAAAATAAGTATTTAATCGTATATACTTAATCCGTCCACTTAGCTATTAGGGATATTTAATAAGAAGTTAATTTATTTTAAGAACTTCCTTTAAGCCTGGCGATTCACTTATGAAATTTAAACCCTCATTTCAATTAAAGCCCTTGAGCTGTGGCATTAAAGTCGCAATTTTAGTGACTTGTTCGGCTTTTATTTATACCGCTAACGCCGATCCTATTTCTGAAAACGTAACCGCTACAAATGCTAATACGGCAAAAGTTCCTAACAACGCTCAAAAAATGATTTTCCATAAATATTCGATCATGCCGAATGATGGGCGCCGTAGTGCTGGTCGTTTTGGTGAATTTCGTTTGCGAGGGGGCGCTGCTGGTAGTCATAACGGTATTGATATTAGTCGTGCGAATCCTAATGACCTTACACTTAAAGCAATTGGTTCAGGTTCTATTGTCTCTTATGACACACGTTCATCTGGTGCAAGCAACCAATCAACCACTAACCCACTAATTATGCAGATGGATACTGGCGATCGAATCATGTATCGCCATACTGATCCATCGTATCAAAAAAAATATAACGCTTACCCTGGTCAACGTATTCAAGCTGGTCAAAACATCGCACACATGTCAAATAAAGGCTGTGGTTCATGTGCCGTGCATTTGCACATTGAATATGGTGTAAAGGCAAAACGTGGGCTAGATGTTTGGCTGAATAAAAACTTAGATCAAGTTTTTAAAAATCCATCCATTGCACTTCAGCAACGCGTTAAAGGATCTGCGCCATATGTGGGTAGTTCTGAATATAAGTTAACAGATCCTACGCCATATTTACCTCAAGACGTTGTGATTAGTGTCTCGCCACAAGGACAAGCATTAGAAAACAAATACACACCGTACTTGGGTAACACCATTAGGACTCAATGGAATGCCTTATATTCATCATCAACAGGAATCACCCTCCCCGTTTCTTCATCGGTAGATGGCATTGCAGTAAAACAAGGCAAAAAGCTTCCAGCACTTGCATTTAGTGGCGATGTTTCGATGGATGCTTATGGATCTGCACAAGTGCAAGTCGCTCAAATGATTGCTGACGGTACTATCTCACCTGAAGCAGCTGCAAGCGGTACCATTTATGCAAATGATGTTGCTCAATATGCACCGCCTAGAACTATTTTTGGTGGTACGGCTGATGATGTGGGTTTTGATATTGGTGCACTTAATTCTACGCCAGCAGAATTAATTGAAAACATTGGTACTGGACGTTATGGCAACTCTAAATGGTTTAATGAATTAGCAACTATGTCGATGATGGGGCTTTTGATTGAAAAGCTAAACATTATCAATGCACAAAACTATTTGACTAAAGAGATCCATAAACAAAATGAACGCTTAGAGGCTCTTTTGGCAGCTTATACAGCGTCAGAAACTCAACGCTATTCTGGCCGTGTAGATGAACTTTATACGAAAGCTGAACAACCAACTGTTATTCCTGAAGTAGCAGTAGTTGAAATGAAACAGCTTTTTGAGGAAGGTGGAAACGGGCAAGTTTATTCAGATGCACAAATCTTAAAAGGTGGACAAGGTACTCCAGATCGTAAATGTGGTTGGGGTATACCAGGTGCTTTTGGTGCGGTTAAAGATGGTATTAAACGTGTTTCTTTAAAACATGGTTATAACCCTAATGACGTTGCAGCTATTCTTGGTTTTGAATCTGCCGGTTTTAATCTTAAAATTGACAACAACGCTGGTGCATATGGTTTAAGTCAATGGACTAAAATTGGTATAACAGATATTAATGCTTCAGATTTAACAGCGAGAGGAATACCAGCTTCAATTAAATCAAACCCTAAGCAAATCACTACACTGAGTGCTCAACAACAAGTCGAATTATTAGATTTATATCTTGCAGTAAAAGCACGACAACGTAAAAGCGACTATAATAATAAAACAATAGCTGGGTTTTATGCTCTAGTTTTAGGTGGACCATATAAAAGCCCTAGTCGTGAATATAATGCGAACAGAAACCTCGATAGAAACCCTCGAGATGGTGTTGTGACTTTAGCTGAAGCCGTTACATTTGAAGGTATTGTTATGCGTTTATGCCCTTACTATTCTGAATACCCTTAATAGAGCAATTAAAGGAAATATTATGAAAAACAGATTTTTGTCTTTATTGGGTTTTAGCCTTTTAGCATGTGCATCTTTTAATGCTAGTGCTAATACTAGCTCAGACTCTATTCGTGCTGAACTTGAAAAACTGCGCTTAGTAAACGTTAAATGTGCTGCGGTTTCTAACGATCCATTTGATGCAAAACACCTAAATTGCTATACAAATGTTTATAACCGCGCAAGCCAGCTTGGTAGCCTTGCTTCTAAATATATTAATAATGAAGAAGCTCCGCGTGTTCTAGCTGATCACAATCGAAACTTTACTCAGTTACTTGCTAACTGCGATCAGTTATACGCTGGCCAGACTGCAAAGTACAAAACACTAAGCATGCAATGTAAAGCGACCAATAAATTAGGTTGGGCAATGTTTATTCCGGCATTAATGAAGTAATAAAGGATCAGGTTATGAAAAAGTTTTTAAGTTTAGCTTTGTTATGTGCTGCTACCATTATTACGTCATCTGCCAACGCTGGTTATAAGACCAAAGCTGAAGCTATTCAAGCTTATAACAAGGTACAAGCTGAGTATCAAAAATGCGTGTTTAATTATAATGAAGCGCGTGATTCTGAGTACGGTTCACCAGAACTTAAGTGCAATACACCATACAACCAATCATTAACACGTTTCATCAAAGACGTTCGTGCGGAAAGTCAAAAGAATGCTGCAGCTTGGCAAGCAATCAATACACAACATATTAAATTTAGCCAAAACTGTGATAGTCAAACTATGGTGAGCTCATACAATCCATCGTTTTTTATTCGTCAATCTTTTATGTGTGAATCCTCTGCTTTTACATCTTTAGCACAAGTGGCAATCGACCTTTCTTATTAATTTCAAAACATAAAAAGGGCATCTATAAGATGCCCTTTTTTGTCGTTTGGTTTTAGACTTTTTCTATAATTGTTTCGGTATCTGGTGTTTCAACTTCAAACCCAAAGTGAAGATTACCGTATTCAATTGCTTCTTCTACCCAATGCAAGCCCATGTTTTGCTCATTTCCTACTTTGCTTGAATCATAAGCCTCAAGGGGCATCACCCTCTTAATATCATTTTCGATGAAAAAATATGTATAACAGTGAGGGTGCACATATATTCCATCAAAATAAAATGGAATTAAATATCTCCCCTTTAATTCCTTAAACTGCTCAATTGTATGTTTACTTGAAGCAATTCCACCGCCTGAATCTATGACAATGCTTCTAAAAGATCCTGAAGGAATATCAACGATAGCCAGGCCATCGAACGTTTCTACACCATTTAATATCTCTTTAGTTTTGAGATAAACACCTGGTTCAAAATGGCGTTGCTTGAAATTAAAATCTTCCGTGAAACTAAAGATTGACTTTGTTTCCTTTTCAATTAGATGAAACATTTCAAGAAGTGGTGTGATTATATCTGCGACCTGTGAGCCCTTTTTCTTAACAAGCTCCATGATATACGGTTCGTGATGAAACTCTCCGCGAATATAACTAGCATTGTGACATGCCTGAAACACTCTATTTTGCAGAACTTCAACTTGATTAGGCATTTGAAATCTCCGTATTTTTTGAATTTAAGTGTTCCAATAAATCATTAATGCCATCTGTAAATAATATGTTTTTGGCTCGTGTTACGGTCACATACAACAGCCGTTTTTCATCTGCAGAAATCATTAGCTTTTTATCGAGAATTTTATAGTTAAAGCCTTTTGCGATTAGGACATTATCCCACTCTAAACCTTTACTCTTGTGTGATGTGCTAATGACCAAAGTGTTTTTAGGGTCAGTTTCATCATCAGCCATACTATTTTCTAACGCCCACTCAATCACTTGCCATGAGTATTGGTTTGTTAGATCCAGAAAGGTTTTTAATTCTGTAGTTGCCCCCTCCACTTCTCCAAACACTTGTATATGGTCCACAAGCTCTTGGTAGGAAGAAAAGTTTTGAAGCTCTTTACACGTTGGCCGTTTATTTGCTCTCAGTTGAAAAATCCCACTGAAAATATCTTTACTGCGCTTTCCATCAACCTCAAGACGTATTTTCTTTTCGCCATTAAGGTAGCCATGAAACTTAAAAAAGTATTCAAAAGCCGTAGCATTTGTTCTACAAATAATCGCGTTCAATGAAGATGGTGCATAACTTGATGTACTGAAAGTGGTAACTTTTGACGTTTTACTTGGTAAACCTTTTAACTGTCTGGTTTCACCAAAAAGTTTATTGAGAAGTAGATTAGCTATATCTGCAACTGCATTACCAAACCGAAACGACTGTTCTAAGTACAATGCTTCAAGATCTAGGTTCTGTAAAATATCTTTCGCACCCCTAAAGCCATATATGCTTTGGTATGGATCTCCAACAAAAATAACTTTTGCTTTTTGACGTTTGAGTACGTCTAGTATTAATTGGTCACTATCTTGGCTTTCATCTACCATCACGTAATCAAAATCAAGTTGTGGTTTTTGCAGTACCCACCACTTGAGATAGTAATCGTGTGTAATACCATAATCACCGTTTGGATCAACTACATCATTCCAGATCATTTTCGCAATTGAAGTGATTTTATCTTCAAGAACGTCATTGCGCTTAATTGATGTTTGTTCTTTTAAAGCTATGTAAGCATGATCATTGGTAACAGTCTGATCCACTGTCATACAAAAATAACGTAATGTATTAAGGATAATCAGCGCTAATGTTAGATCGGTGAGTTGTCGGTTTTTCCCGTTGTACTGAAATCGAATGTTTTCAAGCTTAAACTTTTGAACAATATCTTTAGGAAGTAACGTAGGTTTGTTAATCTTATTTTTCAGCCAACCAGGTATATTTCTGTAAGCTAGAGAATGGAATGTAGAACATGTGACTGAATTCAGCCCATATTCAGCGAATTTTTGATTAGCTTCATCTGCCATCTTTTTATTAAATGATAGATATAGTCCAAGCTTACCTAGTTGTTGCAAAGCACTACTACAATGGATCAATGTCGTAGTCTTACCAGTACCAGCAAAAGCAATCAATTTAAAACTGGTTTTTAGTCGTGTTGCTTTATCAATTGCTCGTTGCTGTTCACTGGTAGGTTTTTGAGTAATTTTCTTCACAACCATTGCTTAATTTCGTGCTAAAAAAGAACTTGGTTTTTTGTTTTTCATTACAAGCACATCGCTTTCAACAATTTGCATCTGGCTTGCTAAAAAGTTAACTTGTTGCTTCAGTTCGTTTATATCGCTTTTTAGTTCAACTACTTGCACTTGCATCTCAAGGTTTGAATATTTGAGCTTGTTATTCTCAGTTTCTTTCTCTTTTAGTGCTGCCTGTAATCTTTTGATTTCCTGTTGGCTCTCTATGTTAGCCACATTAATATTGCTCTTGCTTTGAATATTTTGTGCTTGAGAAGATGTACTCTCAATTGCAACAGGTGTTGGCTTTGGTTGTACTGTGCCATTATATTTGGTTGTCTCTGAGATCTTATCCCATAGTGAATATGTGCGTAATGGCGCTGGTATATTTTGATTTGGTGTTGAAAAACTGGTGCGTAAAGCATTTGCACTGTCTTTAGATACAATGTCTCCAGAACTATTAATTTCAGTAAAGCCAGCATAAGCAAGTGAAACAACTGTTGAAACTGCTATTGCACCAATTACCTTAAAATAGTTTGATTTCTTCATTAGAATGCCCCTTTCAAGCGCTTATTTTTTGCCGTTTGATTTGATGATTTTCGAGTGATTGTGTTGTTTTCTAAATTGATAGAAACACCTACATTCATGACCTGATTTTTCTGTGGGTTGTATTGAATAAAGACCAGTTCTTTTGCATATTTCTTTGCGTGTGTTAAACGTTCAGCATGAATTTCATCAAGATTAAATCTGATTTGCATTCGCGATATATACAGCTTGAATAACTGATCATTTACTTCAGCTAAATTTAAAACTAAGCCTTTTTCATCTATAGAAGCAGACTCGAAAGTTAAATCATTTAAAAACCAATTTTCGGGTTGTATTAGTAAATAAAACTTTTCAACTTCGCTTGTGATTGCATATGAAAAACAAAACTCATTCACCTGATAGGTGCTTAAGCAAATGGTTTCATTGTTATAGCCACGTTTCATGTTTCGGTCATATGAGCTCAACCACCAAACTAAATAGTGTCGTGCTTCCAACTCTTTAACGGTTATTTGTGCTATTTCTGAGGCCTTTAGCTGTAATGCTTCAAGGTTTTCTATTCGTCTAGCTCTCATAGATATTTCACCTTATTTTTCTTGAAAGCATGAGTTATCAAAAGCCATTGAGTTAGGATCTAACCCCATGTTTTTAAGAGCCAAGGCTTTACCGTCAAGTTCAGGGTTATCAGATGTGCTTAGTTGTTGCGAACTTGTTTCTGAAGATGCATTTTTCTCATTAGTACCTGAACCTAAAAAGTAACCGCCTCCAGCAAAAACAACTACTGCAGCTACAATGCCCATAGCTGGCCAAGACGTTTTAAAACTAGAGAATCTATCTGCTAAAGATAAGCTGTATTTTTCTTCATTAGAACGTATAGGGCTGTCTGTAACATCAGCCTTATATTCATTTAGAGCTTGATGCCAAACTTCCTTTATGTAGCTCTGAAGTTCATATGTACTGAAACGAACCTTGCTTTTGTTTAAGTAATAGCATGGCTCACTTATAAGAATTTCTGTGTTTTCGTCAGACTTTAAGAAAACTTGTCCTCTAAACAAATTATTCTCGACCTGATCAAATCCTTTGATCGTTAATAGTAGATCCGTGGCCTTTGCATCTATATTGAAGATGCTCACCTGGCGATTTCTATCCGTATCTCCAGAAAGGTCAGAATCTAAAAACATAGACTCATTGTTTATCTTAGAGAAATAAGGTGAAAAGTTTCCGACAATCGATTGGAAAGCTTTCAATTGAGTTTTGTTCATCTCAATTCCCTCTTATTTGAAAATATAGTCAAGAGTGGCTGTTTCTGAAGTTCCTCTACGAGCTTCAACTTTTCCAGTCTTTTTATTTACAAAGATAGCAACTGGTACACCAGCAGTTAGTGGCTGTGGCTTTTGTCCAGCGCTACGAATTGCTTCTCGCTGTTCACGATCTTCTTTTGGCATTGCAACAATATCTTCGTGATAGAAGAAGATAGATTGAAGAGCGCCTAAGTGTTTATCCAACTCAGCAAGTTCCTGTGGTGTAGGAATCACTTTAATTGAGTTAATTTCTTCATCTGTTCCATTAAAGGTTTTATTAATAGTATCTTCAGATGGTTTACGAAGAATTCCAGCTGCTAATTGTTTTCCGTTTTCACTTTGGTTTAGAACTAAAGCTGGAATCCATTTAATAGTTGCACCGCTTTTAACGTATGAGCGAGAAAGGTTGAATGTTTCGTGACAATATTTACAGCGTGGATCGTAAATGATGTAAACAGTGTTGTTATCATTCGCTTTCCCCTCTTTAAACCCTGAAAGCGTTTTTACAGCTTTAAAGACTGGATGATTGTATGCACTGGCCAAATTCCCAACGGAAGCTGTTGGTTGTCGTGCTGGTGTATTCATTTTTTTTGCAGTTAATTTAAGAGGCTCAGATATATTTTTTTTAGTAGCAGAATCCCAAGCTGTACCATGTAAGATGACTTTTTCATCGGATGTTGTAAAAAACACCGCATTTTTCCCATTAGGTGCCTCAAGAATCCAAGAAGTTAAACCTCCACTAAAGGGTTTAACTTCTTTTACTTTGCCCATTTTTTGCATCTTAGAAGTAAGGTCCTGAGATGGTGCAGCGTAAGTAGAGATTGTAATAATACTAATAGCGCAACTTGCTACTATTTTAGTGAAATTATTTAAAAGCATTTTAGAGTATTACCTTTTAAGCCATGTTTTAGCAGTATAGTTAAAATATGGTTTTAAAAAAATAGTTAAATAAAAAAGACCGGTGTTTTAATACCGGTCAATTATAACTTATAAGTTTAAGACTAAAACCCTTTTTGCTTGTTTTTTTGTATTTCATCCTGTGGTATTTCTACGCTCACCATATCAAAAACATGATCGTCACTATACTTAAAATCATCTTTATCATTGTTTTTAGAGTTATAAGATCCGTTGTTTAATTCCTTGTCCGTAAACTCTACTACTCGAATAATACTGTTCACATCTTCAGCAGCTTTTTGTCTAGCTTCAGTCATGGCAAAACTCAATAATTCGTATTCAAAACCAACAAGGCCAATGTTAAAGTCTGGCTCTTCTAATGGCTTCCCTAATTTCACCTCAATTAGATAATGCGAGATTGGACCTAAACCCTCACTAAACAAAGACGGTCTACCAATATTCTGTATGAATGCGTATGCAGTTCGATTGTATAGTTTTAACCAGCGTATATCTGTTGGTGGCATTACACCTAGTTGTCTTGCTGTTAATACAACCTCACACAAAATAGTTCTTACATATGCATGGTTTTTAAAAATCTTAGTAGCAACGGGATGTTTAATGTATTTGTGAATTCTTTTTCTAAGGAAATCAAAATTAAACCCTACAAGCTTACGATCGCCCTCAACATACTGATTTTCAATTGCAAACAATGGGTTGTTAGGTATATTTTTTGTGCAAATATCCCAATAGTAATTAATTAATGTTGTTGAATCTTTTTTGATTTTACGGAACTCTTCATCATCCATAGATTCATCGGTTGCACATGCTACTGGTAAATACAAAGCTAGCAAAATTGTATCAACATCGGATAAATACGATAATTCATCGGGTGATGTTTCTTTTGAATTATCAAGGGTTATCCAAAGATCCCCTAGTTGTTCACGTAAGACATTTAAAAACTTCTCTTCATCTATGATAGGTACTGTTTCACTTTTATCATTATATTCTTTCGTTACTCCGTTGATTGTAATGTTCACAAGGCGCTCTTTAGTTCCTGTAATTAACTCATGCCTATTTGCAAACTCATAAGTTGAATCTAGCGCTTTAAAATGACCATTGTTCGTATCATATTTTGACAAGTCTAATGGACCAAAAACCTGTAAGTGTCTTTGGTTTGGAATTTGTTCCTCTATGAACTCTTCTAGGTTCATGCTTTTGATAAAGCCCCGTGCTGGATGCTCGCTGTTGAAGCGGTCATAAGCTTTCTTTATCCAAGGTGTTGCCAGCAAAAATATTAATAAATTCCATGCTTGACTGGCTTTTGAAATTTGAAAAATAGTGACTTCGCTAAACTTATTTTGACAAAATAATGGAAGCCAATTGTTTGTTGGTTTACATAGGTGTTCTGTTGAATACACCAACTCACTTAGTAGAGGCACGTAGTTAAGCCCGATAGCTTTGAATATGCTATGTATCCACCATAGAGGAATAATTAAAATACCTTTTGTGTATACTAAAAACCCTACAATTTGAGGTTTATAAGCAAACCATACAGCCAAAAAAGCCACTAAAACCATAACAACAGTAAATATATAAATATGATTCTCATGTACAAGCTTATCTTTTGGATCTGCCATTTTATAGCCTATTAATATGTGTATTGTTGGGTATTATATAGTTAATATTGGTTTTAATCTAATTCCCCTTAAACCTTTTAAGGATTTTAAGTCTGGTTTTAAGCTCTTGACTAAAGTGGCATTTAATACCTTTTAAAGCTTAAATCAGGTCAATCTCAACACTAAGCCAGTATTCTTGGTCAAATACTAAAAAGAATGAATAAGAAGCCCTCCCCTACTAGACATTTAAGTGGATTAACCGCCTATATAATAAATTTCTCTATAAATATTGTTGGTAGTCTTTTTATTGAATAGGGCACTCCCCTACTCAGCTAATATAGATCATTTTCAGTTGTGCATTTCACAACGTCTACTCATTTATTTAACTGTAAGTAGTAGTAAGCCCTCCCCTCTTCTTGGCAACTCCATTTTTATCAGTCTGATAATGAATAAATCAACGATTTAGAATCGAAAAACCGTTATCAGCCTAATAATGAAAAAACCACGCCAAGGGATCTAAAGCTGTTATCAGTCTGATAATGAAAAAAACCATGCCAAGGAATCTAAAGCTGTTATCAGTCTGATAATGAAAAAAACCACGCCAAGGGATCTAAAGCTGTTATCAGTCTGATAATGAAAAAAACCACGCCAAGGAATCTAAAGCTGTTATCAGTCTGATAATGAAAAAAACCACGCCAAGGGATCTAAAGCTGTTATCAGTCTGATAATGAAAAAAACCACGCCAAGGAATCTAAAGCTGTTATCAGTCTGATAATGAAAAAAACCACGCCAAGGGATCTAAAGCTGTTATCAGTCTGATAATGAAAAAAACCACGCCAAGGAATCTAAAGCTGTTATCAGTCTGATAATGAAAAAAAAAACCACGCCAAAGGGATCTAAAGCTGTTATCAGTCTGATAAAAAAAACCACGCCAAGGAATCTAAAGCTGTTATCAGTCTGATAATGAAAAAAACCACGCCAAGGGATCTAAAGCTGTTATCAGTCTGATAATGAAAAAATCCACGCCAAGGGATCTAAAGCTGTTATCAGTCTGATAATGAAAAAATCCACGCCAAGGGATCTAAAGCTGTTATCAGTCTGATAATGAAAAAATCCACGATTAAAAATCTAAAGCTGTTATCAGTCTGATAATGTAAAAAACCACGCCAAGGGATCTAAAGCTGTTATCAGTCTGATAATGAAAAAAGCCACGCCAAGGAATCTAAAGCTGTTATCAGTCTGATAATGAAAAACACATAAGATATGGACACATGTTAGGCATATAGATTGAAAAAGTTGAAATATATTAAAAATAAAGTGAAAAAGTATTTTAAATATTTTTCAAATATTGTATTGTTTGACTTTACTTGAAAGGTGATTGAAAAATGGAAAAGAACTCAGGAAAAACTTATATTTGTACAAGCATCCACTTTAAAGGTGGTGTGGGCAAAACAACATCTACGGTGAATTGTGCTGCTAAGCTTGGAAAATTAGGTTATACGGTTTTAGTAATCGACTTAGATAGCCAACGTAATGCAACAAAACATATTTCAAATGTTCCAGATATTAACGATATAGATGGCACTCTAAAAGATATTTTTGAAAACTATAAAACAATTAACATTCACGATGTTATACAAGGTCCAGATAAAACCAACTTTGAAAATGTGTCTTTGATTGCTTGTGCTAATAACATTCGTGATGTTGAAATCAATATTCAGCGTTCTAGTCCAGTTCCTAATGAAATTATTAGAAGTGTATTAAGAAAGATAAAAGGGGATTTCGACTTTATTTTGTTAGATTGTCCACCGCGAATGGAAACTCTAACTTTTAATGCTTTGTTAGCATCAAACAGTTTATTAATTCCATTACAGGGTGAATACAGTATTCAGGGTTTGGAAGATATACTTAACTCTATGGATGACTTAGAGACAAGCAATCCAGATTTAAAAATTCTATCGCCAGTACTAAACTTTTATAACAAGCGTAATACAGTGGATCTTACCTTGGCTGAAGATATTCGCAATGAATATGCTCAACCAAAATTGCAAGAAAAACTGGTAAATAAGGAATTAATCTGTATTCCAAATGCTACGGTTTTTAGTCAAGCATCATATGTTAAGTGTTCCGTATTTGATCTGGATGCTGGAAAAGAAACACCAGCAAAACAAGCAATTAATCAACTTGTAGATCTAATGGTTTCTGAATACAAAAAATTATAAGGTGCTGATATGAACTTTAAAGATAAAGTAAAAAGCATGAAAAAAACATCTGTTGCTAATGCAACAGGGAGTGATGCTCAAGTTACTGATGTAAAAGAAAATACAGCGACTCCAACCATAGAAGAGGGGAGTCTTAACCCACTAGCTAAGCGAGAAACAAAAAATATTGTTAGCGGATCTCATTTAGAATCAATCGACATTGATTTAATTGATCCATCACCTTATCAACCACGTATCATGAATAAACGTGTATATGAGAAGTTGCCAATTTTGGCTGCTGATATAGAAATTAATGGACAAATTAACCCGATTACAGTTCGACAGAAGGGTAATCGTTACGAGTTAATTGCTGGTGAGAGACGTTTTAGAGCAATTAAAGAGATTTTAAAGCTCAAGAGAATTACTGCTTTAGTTAAAACATCTATGAATGATGATAAAGCTGCTATAACAGCTTTATTGGATAATACTGCTAGACAAAATCTTTCAGATTTTGAAAGCATATTAAAAATCAAGCAATTATGTGAAGAGTTTGGTTATCCTTTTGAAAGTTATGAATTTGTTACTGAAAAATTTGCGATTGATAAGTCGAAGTATTTCCGTCTCAAATATATTCTAGACTTACCTGAGTTCATTTTGGACTCTTTGAACGAAGATCCTGAGCTAATTTCTGGATATATTGCTCAAGAAGTGAATACCGCAATAAATAAAGCTTTAGAAACTAAAACTGAAAAAGCAATTTTCGACTTGTTAAGACCAGAATGGGATAAATACGTTGAAGAATTTAAATCCACGGGCAAGCGTCATAAAGGATTTATAGCTATTTTGAGTGAAGAAGAAAAAGCAAATAAGGCGACTAAGCCTGAAAAAACTGAAGAAGCTACTACTGAAGAACAACCGAGTAAGATTAAATTCGATTTTAAGACAGATAAGGGCGTTAAATTTGGTTCTATGAGTTCTGAATGTGGTACCAAAGGTAAGAGTGTACTTAAGTTGCGAGTAGCCTTGGATGCAGATATTACAGAAGAGAAAGCTAGAAAAATTGAAGAGTTTTTTAAGAGCTTGAATGATTGAAGTTTCAAAACTTTGAATGAAAAAAACCGGCATTGCCGGTTTTTTTTATAATAGATCTGGATTAAAAGTCTGGTTAAGCCAATCCGAACTACTTGGATTGGTTACTGGTTTTGATTCAGATACGTTTTGACTTGGTTTAGCATTGTTAATTTCGGACGTTTCGGTATTTTGAGATGTTTCAACGGTAGGGGAGTGGTCCTGAATGTTTTTATGTTCAGTATGTTTAGCTTCCTTTATCTTAACTGCTTTTTGAACAGGAACCTCCTTGCTCTTGATAGAATTAGTTACGGGCTTTTTAGGTGATTGTTCAATTTGCTCCTTACTACTTTCTGGTATTTGTATGGATATATGATCAAGATACTTTTTTTCAAGATATTCAATATCGTACACATAGTAAGCAGTATTAAACTTGGTGTATGTTTCAACACAAGTACTTAAGCCAAACCTTAATAGGAAAGAATTGACAGAATATAGGCTTGCCATATCCTCATTAACTTCATACAACTTATAAAGGTATGAAAGCTCAATTAGAACCGCTATACCAGCATGTAAAACAGCAGTTATGTAATTTCTACGAAGCTTTCCTTGAGGATGTTTTTTAATTGAATTAAATAGTTTTTGATTTGCATTTTTATCTATTTTCATTCGTACAGGCTGTGCAAACGTCTCGTCTATTTCATTTTGCACTGGCGCATTTAGAAAAATCTTCTGCTTGTCAGTACAAAAGATAAATCCTAAATACAGCAGACTTAAACTAAAAGCGTTTAAGTCTAGACCTGGTAGATTTCTATTAACACTACTAATCACATCAAGATCTTCTCTTGTTAAGTGAATTAATTGATAGGATAGTTGTATGTAGTTTGAATCTGTCATTTGATTTCTGCGTACATTTTATACATGTATTTAGCTAACTTATATAAACCTTTAGCATTGGCGTACTCTGGTGATTCAGCGATTCTTACGTTCGGTAAGTCGTACTTTTCTTTAATCTCTTTTTCAAGAAAAGCTGCACCGCCTCCACAAAATAATACTAATGCTAAATCATCGCCTCCACCGATCTGTTTAGAGATAAAGTTATTTAATTCGATCATGAATTCGTTTTTAGCTTGCTGAATTAAACCTGTAATATCTTTGGCTTGAGATCCTATACCATAAGTTCCAGATTTTAGTGCGAAATCTAGCCAGTTAGCGTTAACTGTTTTATAGCCAGATTCAAGAATTAAGCTAGTGATTCGTTCATAGATGGTAAGAATACCAAGGTTACGTGATGTAGAACGATGGCCATCAAGCATGTTTCCTCCATCTAATGTGACTACAATATCAGTGGTTTTACCGCCAATATCGATTACAGCACATTCAGAACTTATTAAAAGATCACTATCTTCTGAACCGTTTCCGTGTACATCAATAATCTCATTAAAATAAGCTGTTTGAGCTTCACATTTAACAATATGTCTTTTAATGATATTAAGCGGTTTACCAGCTTTATGATCTTTTAAGTTGAAGCAAACATCACCATTGAGTAGAAAATTAGTTTTCATATCAATAAGTGGCATGTTTTTGGTTTTTTCAGGTGTGTAATAGCGACTAACAGGAAGTGAAGTAGCGATTGCAAACGCTCTACCATCATATGTTCCGATATGGTCAATATAGGCCTTAATTGCCTGGTGTATTAGTGCCTTGTTATATTCAGATGTCGGGTATTCGTCTGTTCTGGTATCCAGAGGAACACTACTATTGATCTTCTTACCAACTGTATAAAAGTTTTCATTAACTTTAACCACATAATAGTCAGTAGAATCCTCTTCGCCAGTGAGGACTTTTCCTGAATAAGCAATACTAGGAATAGTCAGTTTGATTTCATTTCCATCTTGATCTAGACCAGCATAAAGCTTTGTACCGCCATGTCCATCATCAATACCTAGAACAATATAACGTTCTTCAATCGCTGGTTTTTCATTTTGAGTATTTTTCATAAGTTTACCTTTCAATTTTTCAAGATTTACAACGAGTAACGTCTTCTACCGCGTCTAGTGTATTTATTGCCCCCAAAAACTAAGCGTCTAAGAGCAGAGGGGATATAGCTGTATTTGTATTTAAATACTTTTTCAATAACCAATGTTGCTACTATCAAGCCGATGAAAAGCATAAGTTTGAACAAGGAAAACTTAATAACAACAGCTAGAAAAGGTATAAACAAATATCCGTTTAAACCGCCCCATAGGATTAGATTTAATCTAAATTGCGACCAGTGTGCATATTGATCATCCATATTCGCCTCTTAATAAATCAGTTTGTAATAGTAGTCTTCATGCAAACGACCAGCTTTGAGTAGATCGTCAGCTTGTTTCCTGAAACTCTTACTGATGTTTGGATCTGAACCATCAGAATTAATCATTAACTCTCGAATAAACTTCTGTTGAGCATGAATATCATCAATTAAAAGCAATTCTTCTTTCAGTTGAGGTGATAAAATTAAGTGTTCCCTTACAGCAAATACCTTGCCGTTCACATCTTTAACAAGACGTTGAGCAATCAATGTATAAACTGAACCAATAATGTCAGCTGCAGCCTGAAGATGTTCTTCATGCTTAAAGCGCTTCAACATACGTGGAATAATTTTGTCTACGGTGGTTGCGTGAACCGTTGCAAAAACAGGGTGGCCAGTTAAAGAAAGTTCTAGAGCTGCAGAAATTGTTTCTTTATCTCGCAATTCACCGATTTCAACTGCAGCAGGACGTCTACGCATCGCCTCTCTATTTGCATCCGCAAAAGTCTCGAAGTTATTGGGGATTTCGCTTTGACTAACAATACTGTGTGTGCTTTCAATTGCGTCATACTCGTATTCGATAGGCTCGTTGTGAGTCAAAATATTTCCACGAATATGAGTATTATTTTCCAACACATAGCGAATATTTGAAGCTAGTGTTGTACTTTTACCAGAACCAGTGATTCCGCCAATGATGTAGCAACCATTGTGAGGTAGCGATCTTTTAATGAAATCTTCATCTAAACCCACTTTTGAAAAGTGAGGGGGAATGCCAGAAATTGTACGTAACGTTATCTGAAAAGAATCTCCAGATCCACGATACGAAGTTCGAGATACGTTCACACGAAAGTTATAACGAGTTTCCTTACCTGAAGCGTCTTTCTGCAGAATACGATATGCCTTATTAATAAACTTATTATTAATAAGGACTAAGTAGGCATTTTCATCAGCAATCGTTCTTAGGATGTGTAGAGCTTCATCACGATTGATAATACGGTGTGTTAACGAATATAACTCCAAGTCTTTCATCATTGTGATGGGGCGATCTGGACTAATGAAAATATCTGAAGCACCATGAGCTAATGCTTCATATAGAAGACTTTCAAATTCATCGCGACTTTTAAACCCTTGTTTCGGATCTTTGTATGTCGTTATGGCTGTTAATGTAGCCAAACCAAAACCACGGCTAGAATCGTAGTCTTTGCGAATGTCTTTGGTAGCTGTCAGAATCTTATTTTCAGATCCTTTAATCTTGTTAACATCAAATAATGCAGATTTTGCTTTTAATGTCGAAACCTTCATTTGCATTTAAAACTTCCAATTGAGTTAGCGAACTTAAGGTTCGCTAACAAGGTTAATTTTTGGAATTTGATAGCTAGGTGCAATTTGTTCAGGTTGGAGAATTGGTTTCCAAGTTTCAATATTTGAATTGAACTGCGGTAATTGTTGGATTTGAAGCAATTTCATATCAAGAGCAATAGTGTCTTGTGTAGAAGAAACAGCCAGTGATTGACTGCTAATTGCTGGCATTGATAACTTGCCCTCTAAAACAAACTTATGGAAAGTAACCATCCCCAAATAATCTCGTTTAAGACGATCTACTGCATCTTCAACAATATTTCGGCCCTCAACTAAACCCATTTCATAAGACTTAGCAGCAGTCTCTTTCCATATTTTTCGTTCTTGTTCGTTAGCTGGTAACATTTCTTTCGGAATGAAAGTCACGTAATCAACATTGCTATCAAGTGTAGGGAAAACAAGGTACTGACGCCAATCAGGTGCACGAGTACTGAAACGAGCTTGTTTCAAGATTTTATAAGTCTGCTTAGTCGTCTTGTACGACATGGCATTAGGTGTCTCAGTTACATCTTTTGATTCAATAATAACCGGGGGAACAACAACATCTTTGATCATGTAAGGTTTAAAGTTAAAGATTGTATCAAGGTTACGCTCTTGGCTTTTGATGACCTCACGAGCGTTGCTTAAATAAGTATTGATCCCTAACTTAATACCTTTTTGCTTAACTAATTCAAGCATGGCTTCATAACGAGCTTGCTGTTCAACATTACTAACATGAACTTCTAAAGAAGACTGGTTAGATGGGTTTAGTAGCTCTTGTAATGAAGCATTATTAGAGTAGTCCATAAAAACTCCAGATATGTATAAAAGGATTTAAAGGGTATTAGTTATAAGTCAATAAAATACTTTTATTTTGATGATCTAGAGTTATCGAAGCAGTATTTAAATATGCAGAAACATCGCGTAAAGCTTCTACACCAGTAAGACGCTTTTTATTAAAATTAACAATTGGAAGCTCATGAGTAGGACCAGCTTCTACAAAACGGTATCCGTATTGGCTAGAAATACTTTTAATTAAAGGTATTGGATCGCCTATGTAGTCGATATTTAAAAGGTCATGGTTGATGCTACCTTGTTTCTTCTGAACAGTTTGCATTTGAATTGCAGAAGAGTTCTTTAAGTTCTGTTGTGCAATTAAAGCCTCTTGAGATGCTTCAGATATAATAGATAAAGGGCTTGCTACGTTTAATTGCGTTACATCACGACTAGCACACCCAGACATCATTAAACCAATTACAAGAACGCTTAAAAGCTTTTTATTGTGCTTCATTTTTACTCCGGATTAAGTGGGTATAAAGACAAAATGATTTTAGTCTAAAAACTATTAAAATGCACTTTATTAATTATAAAAAATCCCTTAAAAGGTATAAAGCCGACTTTTAGGCACTCGCTTAAACCTAATTTATAAGCTTTAACGTATATCTAAGGGCGTTCTTCAGGCAGTCGTACCTGGCCTAAACAAGACAAATCTGTAAAAAATACTCTTTTTAAGTGCATTGTCTGTCCAAAACAATGCTTTTTTTTAGTAGTACCTATCTGAAATGGAAATACAACGTACTTTTTTCAATCAATTATAGAGAGTAAATGAGCTCTTATAGTTTGCTAGACGTCTTTTATATTCCTTTATAGTCTTATTCTTTCTTTTTATTATCTTTTCTATTCTTTTTTGTTCTTTTTTTAGAATATAATTTATACAGAAAATAACAAAGTACATTTATTCTTTTTTTAATTAAAATATTGTTAATGCTGTAATTTATATTTTACAGTATAGAAGTATATTAATAAAGATGTTAATATGCTTTTTTTAATTAATATTAAAAATATTATTGGTGATAATGCAATTTATTTATAAGCCAGCTTCTTTAATATTAAATAAATTGATAAAAACTGTTTGAAGAAAAAATGCATCTTGGTATATACCATTCCTAATTTAAAAGTTTAAAGACATTAAAGCTGCTACTTATAAAAACCTATCTTATGGTTTAGTGCTGTGCATCTTAAATATAAAGATTTGACACCTTAAACACCAATTAAACTGCAATAATGATAGGCTTAGAGTCGTATTTTTCCCTAAAAATTTAAGGCATCGCAACTGGCAAAAGACTATTGAAACTATGCATATCAAGCACTTCACTGTAAAAAAGGTCCACTGTGTTTTTATGATTTCTCAACTTCATTTTTTTGATTTTTCCACTGTACTAACAAGAGAGGAGTCAAAAAAGACATTCGCATTTATTGGGCTTAAAAGTGAAAAACATTTTGCTTAAAGTGAAAAACGTTTTAACGAGTACTTTTAGAAAGGTGTTTAACGTTGTAGTATGTGCTCATGTTTTGCATGTGGATAAAGGGTGGTAGTGGTGAGCAGTTTTGAGAATCCTAATAGCTATCCAAAGACATTAAAAGAATACACAAGTCGTATAGAAGATTTTCCGTATTCTACTAAGACCAAATATGATATTGAGCTTAAGCAAAAAATTGATAAACATTTAGATAGTTCAGAGCTAGATTTAAAAATGTTATATGAAAACATATATTCTGAATTTAAAACTAAATCTGAAAATGGTTATTACGCGGAATCTACATTTAGAACATATCGTGCATATTTAGTGTATGGAATCGGTCTAAAGCTTAATGAGCTAAATAATGGCTCTATTAATGATGAAGATATAGATGCTGGTTTTGATGAATATTTTTTAGAAGAATTATATTTAAGAATCATTAACACAAAATATACAGCTAATAAGGACAAACCTAAGCGTACTTCTGAGCTGAAAACAAAGTACTTTGAACGCACGTTTTACAACTACTTGGTAAGAGAATTCGAGCATAAGAACGAGAGTAACACCAGGGTTAGTGAGTTTGATCGGATGATGGTTGCTTTTGTTGATGCCAATCTTGTTGTTGGATTGCGTCCTGTTGAGTGGTTTTCCGTTTCATTCTGTTGTGCAGTAAAAGGACCAAAACTGATCATGATTGTGGAAAATGGCAAGGCTACACATGGTCGGGCTAATGGACTTAAAAGGTATTTAATACTTGATGACCTTAAACATGAAGATCAAGAAAAGATATACCTTTATTGGAACTTGCTAAATAGGTATGTGAGAAAGGTATCTAGTTTAAATAAAAGTAGTGGCTATACCTTTGGATGGGATGAAAAACAGACTTTTATTAAAATACTGCAAGAGCGTTTACGTTTAAGTTATATCAATTACTTTAAGCTTAGAGGCAAGGTTTTAACTAATGAAGATCAACGACCTACTTTATACAGTACAAGGCATCAATGTATTGCAAATGCTAAGGTAAAGGGTATTGATAAGTTTGTGATAGCTGGTGCTTTTGGACATGCTGGTAAAGATACTGCTTCTAACTTTTATGGGCGAAAGTGGAGAGGCCATAGTGGTTTTAGTATAAAGCCTACTTTAGATTCTATTGAAAACGTTAATGGTAGCCATGAATTTGTTAAAACACTTTTAGCTAATAACCTAGATACCTTTTATTATTTTGATCTTAATATAGCAAATGAGTTTAATACCGACTATTATAAGGACGAATTAAAGTCGGGTTTAGTGATTGACTAAATGGATAACTCTAAAACTAATTTGACTACTTCAACATGGGGTTCTCCTTACGCTGAAGTATCAATAATAGGTAAAAGAAAATACGCAAGGCTTTTAAGAGTGTTGGTTAGTACGTTTGCCTCATTGTGCATTTTAACCGTTTTAACAACGCTTAGTTTTGTAGCTTTTAAACTCACCACAACAGATTTTGAATCTTTGGTTTTTGATGACGGCACACCAGTTAAGTGTGTGCTTAGCTCTAAATCAGATCGTCCAATTCCATCTGTTATATATCAGCCAGCGAAATAGGAGTGCTGTTGTGTCTAAAGACAAATCTAATGAAAACGCTGAAATAGGTTCTTGTGATCCTAGTCTTTGGCTCAGAAAACAGGTGGATGAAAAAGATAAGGAGATTGCAAAGTTAAGACGATGGCTTGTTTTCGTGTTTTTCGCTTTTATCGTGAGTGCTGTTCTTGCGATGATTATTTTTGCTGCCTTTAATGCATACCCAAAAGTCAAAGCTGTTCAAACAGTAGATAACTCGGTTATCTGTCCAATCGAAGCATCAAAAAACCCTCGCGTTACTGACGTTGTTATTTCTGAATTCGGTAAGAGTGCAATTCTTTCTGTCTACAACTTTGATTTCTTGAACTGGCGTGACGTTATTAACAATGCTGGTTCAATGTATTTCACTGAGGGCGGTAAAGATTCATTGATGAAGCAAATCGCTCAATCACAAACAGTTGGCACAATCGTACAAAACAACCTAACGATGCGAACTACTGCTACTGATGTTCCACAAATCGAAAACCGTGATTTACATGCTGCAGAACCTAGTTGGACTGTTCGTGTTCCTATCACTACTCAATTCTTCTTAGGTGACAAACAACCTAAAGAGACTCACCGCTTCATTGCGACAGTTACTATTGTTGAGCATCCACGTTCTTATCTGAACTACAACGGTATTGCTGTTAAGACAATTACGTTAACTCCAGCGCGTTAATTGGATGATACTTATGAAATTGAAAAAATTATCTTTGGCTCTTTTTGCTTCTACTGCATTAACTACAATAGTTAATGCTGCTGATATGCCTCCGAATACTTTTGCGGATGCTCAATCTCCTTTGGTTGCACCTGAGGTAGTTGATACAGCATCGGAAATTGACAGACAGGTTCACAATCTTGTTGGTTTGCAGTTCACACCTGAGCAAACAAAAATAGTTAAAGGACTTTTGTTGCAACAAAAACGAAGCCTTTCTAGT
This sequence comes from Acinetobacter defluvii, assembly GCF_001704615.3. NCBI lineage: Bacteria > Pseudomonadati > Pseudomonadota > Gammaproteobacteria > Moraxellales > Moraxellaceae > Acinetobacter > Acinetobacter defluvii. Next base: position 137,595 of record NZ_CP029396.2, on the reverse strand, counting down.
CCTTATGTAAATACGCCACAAGCGAAAACCCGTAGTTTGGGTATTTCATTAAACCCTGGTGAGGAACCGCCAGTAATTCGTTTAAGCGCTGGCATGCTATCTACTATTGTCTTTACCGATTCTTCAGGAAATCCATGGAACATTGAAAAGATTTCTTTGGACCGTGGACGTTTCTCAGATGGCTTAGGTGAGCAAAACGAAAAAGAGCCAGACGAAATCCCTGAAACTAACATCCTTTCAATCGAACCATTAGATCCAGCTGCTTTCGGAAACGTAACGGTCACATTAAAGGGATTGGGTGCTCCAGTAATTTTGATGTTAGCTACTGGCCAACGTGATTTAGATGTTCGTGTAGACGCACGTATACCTGGTCGAAGCCCAACAGCCAAAGCTATGTATTCAACAGGCAATCAAACATCGATTATTCCAGATGGTGTGAGTTTGCAATTTATGGATGGCTTAGCGCCTGAGGGTGCTGTTGAAATGCGAACCGATAGTCCTAATGTCCGTGCTTGGAAGTTTGGTGGCTATATATATGTGCGTAGTAACTTTGGTGTTATTCAACCAGCCTTTTTGAGTTCTTTCCGCGCTAACAACGGTATGAAGATCTTCCGTTATGAAGATTCTGAAGATCTGAAGTACATCACATTTTCAACGACTGGCGGTACACCTAAAACTGTTTACCTCGAAGACGCATTTTAAGTCATTAAGTGAGAATTAAAAATGGATTCAACGAACCAACAAAATAACCCGAATGACATTGAAGAGAATTCTAGTCGTAGCACTGAAGTAGGTACTACCGATGAAACTATTATTTCTGCAAACCAAGTTCATTCAGAAGAAGACCAACCTAAAAAACTGAAAAATACAAGTATTAAAACTGCTAACAAAAAACGTGTTTTTGCAGATACGCGCTTTCGCGTTGTTGCAATTATTGGTTTGGTAGTAGTTGGTGGATTAGGCTTTTTTATGTTTAACCCAATGGGGAAAAGTGACCAACTAGCTTTAGATAATCAGGTTGCTATTGCTACACCAGAAATCCAAGGACAGGGTACAAATGTTATCCCTCCTGAATATGTAGAATATGAACGTCAAAAACAAGCTGAAGAAGCTGCTCGAGCTGGCAAAAATGGTGAAAGCTATTTGCCCGAATTTAAAACAGTTGCAACACAAGATCCAAACGGCGATCTGAACGATCAGAATTTTATTACAGGTCCAAATGGGCAACCTGTAAACGGTTCTGCAACAGGTGGTACACCAAATATTACGCTTGAACTTGACCAGATGGCCAGAGCTAATATGGCAAATCAAGGTGGTGCATTACCTCAACCAACTAGCGGTGGTCTACCACAACAACCACAAACACAAAACGGTGCTAATCAAAACGCACCGATTTATCAAACTAACTACGCGCAACAATATGAACATGCTTCATCTGCTGCTAATGATGTTGCTAGTGTATATAGCCAACAAGCAGCTGCTTATGCAGAACGTAATGCTGCAACGCGTGAATTAAGTCAAACTGCTTTTGTTGATCAACTTGCTGCGTTTTCTAATACAAAGAACAAGGTCAACGGATATTCAACATATAAATATTCACACAACACTAAAGCATCGGAAGGGCAACAAAACCTTGGAAGCTTGAACGTTGCGAATACGACTAGCGAATCTACTAAAGGACTAGCAATCATTAAAGCTGGTACAACAATGAAAGCGCGTTTAGATACAGGTGTGAATACTGATAAAGGTAAAAACCTATTTGCTACTGTTATTGGCGGTAAATTTAACGGCGCAAAACTTATTGGTACTGTTGGTCTGAATACTGCGGATATTGAATTTAACTTTACCCGTATGTTGTTTAAGGGCGAAGAGTATGCAATCCAAGTACGAGCTTTAACTCTTGGAACAAAACAATCGGGCATGGCTGATAAAGTCCAAAAACACACTTTGCAAAAGCTTGGCGGTATGGTTACTGCTGGAATCTTTGAGGGTTACGGACAAGCCTATCAAAACATTGGTACAACCCAAATCACAAATACTGGCAATGTTGTAAGCACGAAGGAAGAGCCAAACGATAAAGAAATTGCCGGGAACATCATTGGTAACGTTGGTACGGAAATGGCGAACATGGCACGTACATCAACAGTTCGACCAACTACGTATATCGTTAACAGCGGAAAAGTATTTGAAGTCTTTTTTGATGCTGACGTAACAACACCGAAAAATAAGGGGTAAGCGAAATGTCTGATAATCAAATGACTGCTGAACAGGCAAAGAAAAATCTAAAAGATGCTGAAGGCAAACCCCAAAAAGGCGAAGGTAGTGCGAAGGGTGGTATTCCTCCAAAACTTCTTATTGTTATTGGTGTTATTGCCTTAATTATGATTGGTACTTTCTTTTGGATACAAATGAGTAAACCAAAAGACGTCAGCACGGCAGTTGCTCCAGAACAAACACCAGAATCCATTGATACTGTTGGTCAAGGCATTCAACAAACACAAGCAACATACAACCAAAATCAACAACCTTTAAAGGACAATAGTATTGCTGATGATACGGCGTTCATTGTTGATGAAAATATTGTGTTTAAAGATCCTACCACTGGTCAATACATGATTATGTACAAATCCATGTCGTATCCGATTGATTCTGATCTAGGAATAGAGGCAGTTAACTTCTATCAAAGTCAGGGTACGAATGCACTTATTTTATTACAACGTTTGAAAGAAAAAGAGCAAGCGCATGGGCAAGTACAAAACGGCGAACAAACTGCAGTTGCTCAATCAGAAACCATAATCAAAAATGAACAACTGAAAGCTGAAAATGACGATCTTAAAAACCTTGTTGAATTGCAAGAACAGGCAATTAAGGAATTAAAGACTAGTTTAATCAAAATAGCTAAAGACCAGACTAAGCAAAAGGCTTTAAGTACATCGGGATCTAAAACCTTATCAATTCCAAAAGGTGCAAAACGCTTGGATGCTTTTGCGGTTGTAGGCGATCGCGCTTGGATGACAGATTCTCAAAACCATACATATACAGTCTATGTAGGTCAGAAGATGCCAGACAATCGCACGGTCTATGCTGTTGACGAAAACGAACAAGCCATTTGGGTGAAATAAGGAAAATAGCGTGGATGCATTAGATATAGTTAAAGCGATATTAAACATATACGGTCCACTACTAAGCTTTATACGCATTTGCTTTGTTGTAACGGGGTTGGTGATTACTGGCACGGCGCTTTTTGACTTAGTGCAAGCATCATCACCTCAACAAAAGTTCTTTGGTCATGGAATGAAAGAGCCTACCACTGGTGGGGCATTGTTGAAGATTCTTATCGGTGGTGCTTTTGCATCACTTGGATATGACGGATATATCATTGGTGCACTAGGTTCTTCATTGTTTGGTGGTAATGGCATAGAACTTGTAACGGTACAAAGTTACTTGCCTAATGCTGGTGCTAATGATTTAGGTGCATATATCGTTACGGCGGTTGTAGGTTTTACGCAACTGGTAGGGATTATAGCGGTAGCTCGTGGCTTATATGGTTTTGTAGAGAAAATTGATGCTCAAGGCAATGCGACATACCGCAAAGCATGGGTTTTAATTATAACAGGTGTATTATGCGTATACGTTCAGGACGTACACGATGTCTTTGTTAATACCTTTGGAACACAAATAGGAGGAACCTTTTTTACAATATTTTAAACAATCTTCTTAAAATAGGGTGAGAGTTTCTTAAAAACCTTGTATAAGATATTGAAGATATTTAACGAGAAGTTTAAAATTAAGCAACTTAAAGCAATAGGGTTTTAAGAATGTTTAATTACAGTGCGGAGATTAGCTCCCGTATATTAAATAAAAGGAAAATGACAATGGTATCATTAGTAAAACACTCAGTTCGCACTGTAAAAGCGACTGCATTCCGCGCAAAAGTAATGTTTTTAGCTTTTGTTTCTGCATTAATGGGTCAAGTTGCATATGCAAACACTGGCACATGGAACCCAGGTGGTACAGCTTACGGAAAACACGCTGCTGGTTCTGATGCGAATGAAATCTTAGGCCGTGGTGAAACATTAGGTCAAAACGTTTATAAATTCTTAATCGTAGTGTTCATGGTGCTTGGTTTAGGCTTAGTTGGTACTGGTTTGTATATGATGTATACATCAGAAGAAGATCAACAAAAGAAAAAGAAAACTGCTTGGATCTGTATTGGTGTGGGTGGTGCGTTATCAATCGTAGGCTTCATCATGTTCTCTGCTGCGAACACTATTACTGGTAAAGCGTAATACAATAATAAATAAGTTTAAAAGCGTGGCTTAGGCTGCGCTTTTTTTATTTTAAAAATAGTATATACATGTTTTAATTAGACCTTACTTAATAGTATTAAGGGGTTTAAGTGAAACATATAAACCGTAAGTTTGGTATTTTAAGACCTATTAACGGCGTAAACGACAAGCAAGAGATACGTCAAGATAAAACTATCCATGATGGTTTTAAAACCAATGAGACAATAAAGCAAATAATGTCTTCACAACCAGCTAAATGCTATTTTTGTGATTTCTATGACGAATACTTTTTAGAGCCACATCACTTAGACGGCGATCATAGCAACCATACGGCTGAGAACATTGTAGCGGTCTGTACGCTATGCCATGCACAAAACCACATCTTTGCACTATCACTGGAAAAGAAAGCTGAAATATGCGTATTGAGTACGAACATACCTCAAGAGATCTTTAATCAATATCAACGTGCATTACTGGTGTTATCGCATAAGTCTGACAACCAAGATCCTGAGCTTGCTAAGTTCGCACGGCGACATCGCCAAAGCTTGCTTGTAGAGCCGTTAAAGCGCCATCAACGCCCTAATCCTACAAAGATGTCTGAAGCAGAATACGCACGTAATATGTTTGAGGATATACAGGCGTTTAATGCGATTAAGACACGAACCCAAACAATTGATACCCAACTGTACTTCACGGACATTAAGTTCAACACAATGGCTGAATATGAAGAAGCCAAGCAAGAAGATATGTTGGTAGCGAACGTTGATTACGTAGACCAGCTCCGCAAGTACAAAGAGTGGTATTTGAATGCCATCAAAGAGAACAAAAACTTTTCTTTGTATCAACTCGCAAAAGCTTTGGAAAAGGTATCAGACGAAGCATACGAGAGCTTTAATCTGCCAAACCACTACATAGTATTTTCCCCGAATATCTTTACTGACGAGCAGTATGAGTACTACCAAACACTAGATGTATTTAAGGGTTTGGGTGATAAGTGAGTTCACATAAATGACAGAATGCTTAACAGATACCGAATACATAGATATGAGCTTAGAAGACGTTATATCGGGCATAGTGTTACAGCCATTTAAGCCTGACATAGTGAATGATATAGCGGTATTGGATAGCGTATTTGAGACGGACATATTGAATGATGATGAATACTCATTTATTGGTCCATACATCTACAAATATTGGGAACTTGGGATAGATGCACTACCAAAGGAAACGCACGATCAGCTATCGATATTTCGCTTATGCGTTATAGGTACTGAGGCTTTCAACTTCCTGAACGATTTGTATATACCAACGACACGCGACACTGGTCATACATCTAACACGCTAATGCTACTCCATGTTGTACATATAGCGATAGGGAATCAGACAACAACTGGTGAAGACTCAACGGGGCATTTTCAAGATCCACTGATTAAAGCGCTACTGTTGATGAATATCCCCGTTAACAGCGATTGTTTGCTGTTGGATGACACTTTGGTACACCTAAACAAAATAACGGCGCTGAGTGGCTTAGACGTTGAAATACAGGTTAAGCAAAGTGTGAGTGTGAAGCATAAGAAATTACTAAGCACCAACTTTGGATTTGACAATCCATTATCAATTATAAGCGTTTTGGAACAAAAGAAACTGTCTGAAGAACTGACACGCTACTTTCCGATGATACATCTACCAACGTCCGTAGAAGATGCGACAAACCAGATAGATACGGGCAACTTAAAAATGAGTTCGCTGCAATCTTTTTGTATATACCAAAACTTAAAGCTATCGGTGTCTAAAGTTTTCCACGAACAGGGCTTATACCAGAACAAAGAGATCTACATAGAGCTTGATAAGGTTCACTTCCAACTTAAAAATACAGGTTCCTTAAACTTCAAGGTGGGTACTTTAGGTGAAAGCCAAGAGGTTTTAGAAACGGCGTTTTGGCAACTGCTTAATAAGGGTTTAGTGTTTGACCTAAATAGTTTTAAGAAGTATGTCGAATTAAAAGAGGACGAAACCGTTAAAACTGATGTATTTACTAATTCAAAAAATGATAATATCCCTTTTAACAGTACCTACTATGAGCTTTTATTAAGGTTGGTTTTAGATACAAGCTTAAAACCCTCTGTAAAAAGTCTTGAGGTCGCAATTCAAAATAAGGATTTCGACAGTGCGATTAACGTTTTAAGAGAATTACCGTTTTTTAGTGCTTAATGCTTAAAGGCATGTCTAATCAAAGATAGACGTAGAAAGGTGAATAAAGGTGTTTAAATGAGTAAGAAGAAAGCTGAGAAGTCTGGTTATAAAAAGACTGGTTACTCCAAGATTGAAATTATATTGATGTTATTCCTACAAAGCATGAAAGCTGACGTAGAGGATTATTGCGATTTAGAAACAGTATCGGACGAACATACGTTTGTCACAAAAACTGGTGCAATGATTACGATCATCGAATACAAGGGGATTAAGAGTTTAATTAGTGGTGATGCATTCAGCCGTCAAATTGGTTTGATGACGAGCAACATGCGTAACTACTTCAAAGACCGTGGACATACGATTCATCTAGCGTTCAAAGTAGACCATGAGACGCCATACGCGATTCATGACTTGAATGCCATGCAAAAGGCGACCACGGCGCGTTGTGCGATGAATCTAGACATCATCATTGATGAAATGACAGAAACCATTTCAGGCGGTGTATTTAACGAAAGCTGTTATATCGCTTTAATCTCTGAGCCAACCTTACTATCGCCAATCGATAAGGCTCAAGACTCAAAAAACCGTAAAAAGCTACTGTCGCAAATTACAATGCCAAGTACGGTCAATGCTCAAGACATGCTTAAATCATCGGACAGCTTATACGTACACCATGAGTCTTTTGTCTCACAATTCTTAAACTCACTCTCAACTGAAGAATTTCCAGCAATCTATGAAGTATTGAATGTTGTTGAAGCTGGTCTAGCGATTAAAAAACAAATTGCCTCACATTCAACTTCAGATGACTTCACCTTGTCTGTGCCGATGCTGAATACACGCTTACCGATGCGTTGGAAAGAAATACCATCAGAACATGATGCGTCACACGTTTTGTATCAACCGATCTCAGAACAACTCATGACGAATGCGATCTTACCTGGTACAAGTCAAGGTTCATTCTATCCAGTGGGAAGTGTTATCACTGACGGCGTTGTATATGCGCCATTGATGGTAGATATATATCCAGCGAAGACGAATACGTTTGAAACGCTATTCCGCTTATTACACCAGGCCAAAACGCACGACACTAGCGGTAACATCCGTTCTATCCCATATGCGGTGAGTTACTGTATTACTGGTGATGGTATGGCTGGAACCATGATGAAACGCACGTTATCAAGCGTTATTCACTTTATGACGGCACAAAACAAAGCCATTCGTAATGCTGGTAACATTTTGATGGCCACTAAAAATGACCTAGATCAAGTAGACACTGTTGCTGGTCTGCAAATGACCATGATGACATGGGCACCGAATACCGAAGATGGTGTAAACATTCTTGTAGGACGGCGCCAAAAGCTTTGGAAGAGTTTTGAAGCGTGGGGCGGTGCAAAAGTCATGGAACAGGCTGGCGATCCTATTTTGACTTGGGCATCACATATACCGGGCTTGATGGTACGTAATCACGCACCTATTTCACCAGCGCCGTTGTTTGATGTGTTCTACATGTTACCGCTGACACGTATTAACTCACCATTCCATAAAGGGCATCAGCTCAACAAAACCTTGGACGGTAAACTGATTATTCTTGATTCGTTCTCAAATGAAGTGACTGTATGGACGACTATTAACATTGGTAAACCGGGTACGGGTAAATCGGTCACAATGAACAAAGGCATGCTTGAGGACATCATGATGCCTGGTAACGAACGTATCCCGTTGACCTATATTGTCGATGTGGGTGAGTCAAGCCGTGGGTTAGTAGAAACAGTGCAAGATTCATTGCCTGAAGAGCTACGTCACTATGCCATCTATAAGCGTATTAAAAACTCAAAAGAAGAAGCGATTAATCCGCTTGAATTCAGTATGGGCTTACGCTACCCGTTGAACTACGAAATGCGTCAAATGACAGCGTTTTTAAGTTCATTGGTAACACCGCCTGAATTGAAAGGGCAACCAGCCAAAAACACTTCTGACGTTATTGGTGCGGTCCTACGCCGTACATTCTATTTTGCTGATGATACGAATGCTGATCATAAAGCACGTAAGTACATGCGCTTTGCAGATCCAGAACTAGATCGCATCATGGAAAAACACGGACTGATTGAGCCACATTCTGAACAAGGTAAGGATATTTCTTATTACGCTCTACGTGATCTTTTCCATTCATTGAATGAGATCCGTGGACGCACGTTGGCTCACCGTTACGCAATGCCGACTATTGGCGATATGATTGAAACACTTTCTGATTCATCAATTTTAGATGTTTGGAGTGATGTTCATATTGATAATGAACGAGCACTGGACTTTTTGGCGCATCAGATTATGGCTGCACAAAATACCTATCCAGCATTCTTCTATCACACCAACTTTGACATTGGTAACGCTCGTGTAGCTTCTATCGACTTAAACGAAGTTGCGACATCATCAGATCCTAAAACTACATCGCTATTCTTCCAGATTGTACGGATGTTCATTAAACGTAAGTTCGCCGTGAGCCGTGACGATATTCCAAAATTCCCACAAGCTTATCGTGAATATGCAACCCAACTGATTAATGAGCTTCTTGAAGACCGCAAAATTATGTCTTATGACGAATTGCACGTTGCGAAAGGCGATCCAATCCTATTAGAAGAATTGGCTGAAGACGCACGTACATTGCGTAAATGGGGTGCTCGTCTTAACTTGGCATCACACAAAGTAGAAGACTTTAAAGACTTGGTTGGCTTTGCTACGGCGTATGTGATTGTCGATCCTGGTACACGCGAATCTCGTGAAGCTATTCGTGACAGTATCGGTCTAACTCAACTAGAAATGGATGCTCTTGGTTCAGGTAACGTAGGTTTCTCAGATCAAGGCTTAACGTACTTCAGTAAAATTAAACTCGAAAAAATGGAATGTTCGGGCTTATATACCGTTTCACTTGGTCCAATCCTTTTATGGTCACTCAGTACACATCCCGATGAACGTGCGCTCCGTAACTACACGTATGACCTTATCGGTGAACGTGGTAAGGCGTTGAAGGTCCTTGCACAATTTTACCCAAAAGGTGCGAAGAACCAGATTAAGACACGGCGTACCATGATTGAGAAAAATGCCAAAAATAAAGGCACGGACTTTGACGAAAACAAAGCAACTGCTTCAGTGATTTCTACCATGGCACAAGAGATGGTTGTTGAATATCAACGCTATGAACTTGAGCAAAACATGAAGAAAAAATTACTGAACCAACGTAAGTCTGAAGCTGTTTCTTCTTAACTCCAATCAGCTATATAGATTTGCGTTAATTGGTATATACATTGAAGTGCTTGGAAATGGGTAAGGTCGTTAAACAACGACTTTGCCTATTATCCTGAAGATAAAAGAGTAGGTCGCAAAGCATGGCTTCTACACAAAAATACGGCACACAAACAAAGTTCAGGCCAAGTTCGCTTAAGCGTGATACACGATCAGGCTTAGAGAAAATCCATTTAAAACTTACAGCGCCAGACGGCGCTAATTATTTGGTTGGCGTTCTTGGTGCTATTGCAGTTATTTTGTTTGTTGTTCCGTTTGGCGGTGAGATATTTATAGGGATCGCGTATTACCTATTAAAACGCTACACACATCCGAATGATTACTTTTTTGAGTGGCCATTCCGTGCGCCGTTGCATTCAAACTCACTGGATGCGTCAACTGACATTACATCACGCGTAAAAGATGACGTACTGGACAATCCAAAAGCCTTTTTGGAATACGCACGTACCAATCGCGATAAGCTACAAGGTGAGGGTGTGACTTACCTTGGTCGTTGCCGTGAAACTGGTCTACCTGTTTATGCATCTAACTCCGATGACCGTACACATCAAATTGTGTTAGGTACTACGGGTTCGGGTAAAACAGAATACATGCTAGGTAACTGTGCCAACCAGTACGTACAAAACTCAGGTTATATCTTTGTAGACGCAAAAGGTGATACCAAGGCTCAACAAGACCACTATCGTTTATGTAACCGCTTTGGGCGTAATGAGGATCTATTAACGATCAACTTCATTACCTCAGGTCGTAACATGCTACGTGCACAAACCGACAAGATGACCAACTCAATGAACCAAATGAGCAACACCAGCTCAGGGATGTTGATTGAATTCTTGATCAACTTGCTTGATGACTCAGGCGGTGGCGGTGGTGACATGTGGAAAGGTCGTGCGATGGCCTTTATCGCCGCACTTACACGAGTTTTGGTCTATCTACGTGACAATGGCTTCATTCAGCTTTCACCAAAAGTATTCACGCAATACATGGAACTTGAAGCACTTGAAGAATTGGTATTTTGTCATAACGATAAATACGGGATTGACTTTGAACGTGTGGCTGAACAACTTCAAGGCTACCTCGTTTCATTACCTGGTTATTCAAGCAACCCTAAAAAGTTAAAGAAACAAGAAACCAAAACCCGTGAGCAACACGGTTATATCACCATGCAGTTAACCAAAGCGATTAACGACTTGACGTTTAACTACGGTCACATCTTTGGTGTAGAGCATGGCGGTGATATTGATATTTTTGACGTTGTACTTAACCGCCGTATCTTAACTGTGCCATTACCAGCTCTTGAGCGTTCACCAGACTCACTCAAAATGCTCGGAAAATTAATCATTGGCTCAATTAAACAAATGATGGCTGGTTCCCTTGGTAACAAAATGGAAGGTTTACGCCGTGCCATTATTGACGCACGACCAACCAACGCCACTACTTCATTTAAGCTATTTTTGGACGAATGGGGCTACATCGTTATTGTCGGTGCTTCGGTTTTACCAGCTCAGGCACGTTCGCTTAACTTCTCTATTACGTTCGGTGCTCAAACATTTGAAGATATTGAACGTGGATCTAAAGAGGAAGCAGCTGCTACATGGGGTAACACGACCGTTAAAGCCATTGGACGTACTACTTCGGGTGCTGAAAGTACAACATACAAATTGGTTGATGGTTTTGCTGGTGAAGAGTGGCAAGGTAAAGTTAACTCAATCAATATGTATCAAGGTCTAGTATTCAACCGTTCGGTACCACAAACAGAAGTCCAGTTCGCCAAAGAAAAACGTGTGACAATTGAACAAATTGCCGGACAGCACAACGGCGAATTTACCTTGCTCATATCAACTAAAGGGGAAGGTGGTAAAACTTCAGACGTTAAAATCGTATCAATGTTGGCGTTCTATGTGGCTGGTGATCAACCCAAGTACTTACGCTTAAATGACCTTTGCCCAATCTTCAATATCCAAAAATCTGAAATCTACGATCCTACTTTAAAAATTGAAGACTTCATTCATGAGATTGAGGAAAAACACACGCTACTGACAGACAACAATTCATCTGCCAATGTCACGGCGCTTGGTGATTTTGAGATCTGCAGAAAGCTCAATAACACCTTGTACGAAAACAACAACACGGTAAAAGACTTTACTCAAGATTTTGTACATCAGATTCTTGAAGCAAGACGTCTTGAATCCATCACACCTGAAGGGATGGCACCTGGTCAAAGAACAGTAATGTCTTCGTCCACGGCGAAAGGTGAAATCTCCAAAGAACAAAAACACCGTGAAAGTATTGTTTCAGCACAAAAAGAAGCAAACATTAAAGACCAGATTATTGAGAAGCGAAAACAGTTCCAGTACTTCGGTAAAGATTCTGACATTTCACCTCAAGTACAAGCTGGTGCTTACAACAATGCGGATCTTGATGCTGAATTTAATATCTATGGTGAACGTATAAGCGAACCTGAACAGGCTCAACAGGAAAGTGATGTTGAAACTGTGACTCGCGCCGTTATCACACCAATGAACCTAGACAGCTACTATGATGAATTGAAAGAGATCCTAACAGGATATGACTTAACCGTTGCGCCAATTACTGAATATCAGCTTGTTCAGATACCACGCCATGTAAAACCTGAAGATCAGACACAATACATTGCGGAAAACAAAGCCAGTCTTGATCAAGCCATCTCACATAGCACTAAAAATGAAATGGAATTCGTAGAACAACAGTATGCAGCTAAGTTTGAAAAAGCTTTGATGAAAAACCCGTTCTCGCACGAATGCGTTACTTTTGAAAAATTGTTGGTGATACTTGGTTCAAAAGGTTCTTCAGCTTCATTACGATCAGGCATTACAATCAAAAAAAAGGATGACTAAACGCATCCATGTAGAAGACATAAGGCTGGTTATCCAGCCTTTAGTTTTTTTGGGTGAGCTGTTTGTACTTAATACGCCTTAATTCATCACTCGGCATGTATTGGGCTATTTCATATTCGCTCTTATACGGCGTTTCATTGAATATGGCCAATAACAACAACTGCGACAGCGGAATGGCTTCAGGCACCATCATTTCGATTAAGCGAAACTTTTCAGACGCATTCACATCAAATGCAACCAATAGCGCCGTATATGGAATGTGGCGATCTGCAAGTGATAAATCGGGGTAAATAGGTTGGTCCTAGTGCTAACGTTTGAAAGTCATACATATTCAAGCAAGAGATAGCTTTAGGTACATTGGATAGGTTCACGGCGTAAGATTCAATGTTTGAACACATATTGGCATCCAGTTTGGTTTTAACCCTAGTTTAGATGCATTTTAATATAATAACTTAGTTTTAACGTGCGTATTCTTAAACATAACTAAACCACTTCTTAAAACCTTGTTTTGTTTTAGGCTTAATCGGTATATACCATTTCATAAAAAGTTGGTGGTGTATCAAAAAGTATGCTAAAAAAAAGCAGGTTGAATTTTGATAAAATAGAGAAATGCAAATAACTCTAGAAATCAAATGTCCAACCTGCCTCAGTGACAGTATAAAGAAAAATGGCATCAAAGTAGATGGGAAACAAAACTACCAATGCAAAGACTGCAAACGTCAGTTTATTGGTGACCATGCTCTGAGCTATCTAGGATGTAATTCTGGCATTACTCGTAAAATATTACAGTTAATGGTCAGAGGCAGCGGTATACGAGATATCGCTGAAGTTGAGCGCATTAGTATCGGTAAAGTCTTACGGACTTTAACTGAATCGGCCTATCAAATTCAGCCTAAACAAAGTCATTATGAATCTCTCGAAGTAGATGAATTCTGGACTTTTGTTGGAAATAAAAATAATAAACAATGGCTTATTTACGCCTACCATCGAGAAACAGGTGAGATTGTTGCTTATGTTTGGGGTAAGAGAGATTTAGCTACAGTCCAAAGGTTGAAGACAAAGCTTAAACAATTAGGTATTCACTACACCCGAATTGCAAGTGATCATTGGGACAGTTTCATCACTGCTTTTAAAAACTGCAAGCAAAGTATTGGTAAGTTGTTTACTGTAGGAATTGAAGGTAATAATTGCAAAATAAGGCATCGAATAAGGCGTGGTTTTAGAAGAAGTTGCAATTTCTCCAAAAAGCTTGAAAACCATTTTAAAGCCTTCGACTTAACCTTCTTTTACATCAATAATGGCTTCATTTAATGTCAGCATACTTTTTAAAACACCACCAAAAAGTTTAATGAACTGTGTTTTACCCTTTACAATCCTTAATACATCAATTAAATTGCCCTTAAATCACATCCAATATACAGGATATAGGCAATGACTAAAGAACAGCTAGACGACTTACAAACACTTGGAATGACTGACTATAAAACACGTTTACACGTTAAAGGTGTGCGAATTGTTGAAGTGCAACAGTACTCAAAGTCTGTCGATAACAACGCCGTACAACCACTTGCAACTAATACCACTCAACCGCAATTCTTAAATTAATTTTCCAAAAAAATACTTATAAGCACTTTCTGTATTAATATATCTTTATTAGTTTTAATAAAGCATTAATCAATGGAGTGCTTAAAATGTTAGACACTTTACTTTCGGTATTTTCAGCAAAACATAAGCTTTATAAGAATCTCAAGTTAAAACCCTTTATTGATACCCGTTTAGTCAATTCTGACAGCATCGCCATGACCGATGTTTTCCCTTTTCATCAAATCAAAGATTCTCTTTGTATGACTGGTATATCTCCTACTAATTTTGTACCAGGCAAAAACATTGTTTTGAATCCACATGCCAAAGATAACGATTCCATCAGCTACCTTGGTCAAGATACGCAAAATCATAAGCCGTTCTACATCTCTACCTTTGCTGAAGAATTGGCTGAAGTATTTAATCCGATTTTTGCAGAAATCATTCATCTTGAAACACCATGCTTACTTGACCTATCTGAAATTGGAGGCTTCTCAAATTCCAAGTCGGATTTAAGCCAGTACCGTAGCATTGATGATTTTGTAAAAAACGCATGCCCTGATTACATTAGTGATGTGAGTATGGAAAATTTAGATCGAATGTTGTTATGGCCAGAAATCCGTTTATTGAACTCTCCAGATACAACCACTGATCAATTTTTTATCTATGGCTGGAGTCCTAAGATTTTTGTTCAAAATGCTGGTGGATCACATCACATGGCTGCTGCACATTACTTGGCTAAGAAACTGAGCCAATGTGTGCCGATTCAAGGCAAAGTAAGTTTGAATCTAATCTCAAGTAAAGCACTTCAAAACTTTGATTCAAAATACGCTGCGTTCGCCGTGCCAGATGATGCATTGATTGATATGGGGAATGATTTATCAGAATCAGGGCTTGAATATCAGCTGGTGTTTTTCCGTGAACGTGAAGTTAATTTTATCTTCTTCAAAAAGAATGATCAGAATGCCCGTGTTATTTCGCTATTCAACAATCTGCATGCTTCATTGAATGGTGCATTAAAGTCGGCGGTTCAAGCGCAATTCAAAAATGAAGCACTACTCACAGTCATGAGTGCTAACCTCTCTGATACATCAGAAGATCAATTCTTTAGCACACGACCTCACTTGGCTGAGATCTACAATCACGTTCAAAACGAAATTTGTTTGAGTGGTCCTAAACCGACTAGCCCGACAATCTAAGGGGTAGGGAATATGGATCACCAATCATCAACTACACCACATGCACTCATTCTCGGTCTGACACTTGAACAGGCCATTTCTGTTTTAGCAAAGAAACCCGTTGATGCTACCCACTACAACTATCTTGAAGATGACGAGTACAACACCTACGTCATGATGAAACCTGAGTGGACTAGCCTCAACAAACATGCCTACCTACATGTAGATGGCTTAACCCATGAGCGTAAATGGATGTTTATGCCGAATGCTTTAGGTGAGTACAACTTGATAGAGGGCTGTATTGACCTGTTTGAACTTAACCAGGCCATCGAACAGCAATATCTTGTGTTTGAACAATTCCTGAATAGCCACGGCACACCGTTCCGCAAAGTTGGTGAGAAGTTTTCTTTTGTCACACAACTGCTCTTTGATGCATGGGTGATAGATCCAGAACGTGCGATTCAAAAACTTCATGAGATGAAGGAAACAAAAATCTCATTACAAGTGCCTTTGCTTCATGGGGATAGTCAGCATGATTGATACGCATTGCTCTAGATCAACCGCATCACCACTCGCCATTTGTACGTGGACCTAATCAATCCGCACGGTTCCACTTTTTACGGATGCATCGCATATGCCAAGCGTACCATCCGTTTAGCCACTTCAACTGAAATTGAATTACGGACGGTGAATAACAATGAACATGAATGAAAACATTGCTTCAGAAATTGAAGCTCGTAGCGCTTTTGAAAATAAATACGGCGTGGTCGGTAGTCTGTTGGCCAGTGGCAATTATTCTTCTTGGGTGCATCAGGCGAAATGGGAAGCTTTTCGTGATGGTTGGATGCAAAGTGAAGTAGAAACTAAAAAGTCTATCTATCAAATGCAAACACCAGCCATCAGCGATGACCAATTGGAAGTAGAAAAATTACTGCAGCTGCTTGATGACTTTTGGAATAAGAAATGGGGCGATTGGAAATCATCTGCAGATATGGTGGCGCAAGGTGAGGCAAATGCCTATGAACATGCGAGAGGATTGCTTGAAACGGCGATAAAACAAGATGAAGCCACATGCCAGTGGTTACGCAATCAATTGGCAACGATTCAAACTGAATTGGATGCTTTTATCACATTCGTTAATGAACACCTTGCTTACCATGAAAGTGATGGTCCAGATTTAATGTCGAAGATCCAGAAGCTCAAACATTTGATAAAGGTTAAACCATGATTACGGTTCAAATAGAGATGTGTGGCTTTGGGATTAAACGGCGTTGGGAGTTTGGAGATCCGCGCCGTGCGCCAATTACAGTTTTAGAAATGGGCTTCATTAAGGTTTGTAAAATGCGTGGTGATAGCAAACTGGTTGAGTTCATGAGGGGTTATGCAGACGACAAAGAATTCAACTGGCATCCCAAAGTTCGCATTGCACGTAGAAAAGCAGAACGTAAAGCCTATTCGTACTATGACAACCACTACAAACAGCAGATTAGAGAACTTTTCGATCGCCAAAATGTAGACCGCCAAAAACAATATGAATTGGAACGCCAAAACAAAGCGTTATTGGCTGTTATTGAACTTAAAAAAGAACAATCGTAGGTATATACCATGACGGGAATTGAATATTTTCAGAAGTATGGCTGGAGTCACGCCGTCCAGTCCGTTAGTCGAATTCCAAGTGAATACAACGAATATTCACCAGACCTCAAAACTGTTGTTGTAAACGGCAACTTTCGTTATGCGATGGCTGCGGAAATCAGCAAAAAGAAAACTGAAGTCTATGTTACTGAGCTCAAACAAATCATTGAGAGTGAAAAGCTACTAGAAGACTTCTTTAACTTGAATCTGGTTGGTATAGAAAAAGGCTTAAGTAATGCTAAGCGTGAAATGCAAGACATGGAAGAACAGGGGATTGTTGAATTCAACCATCGTTTTGATGACGACCTGACTTGCACCACGGAACGCATGAAACTTGCCATCGCTCAAATAGACCATCTTTATCAAAACAACATTACAAAAAGTGAGTAATGCCCATGTTAGAAATGTTCCAAAATCAAACCATGCGATATATCTCTATTGCCATTGGCGTGATTAGTATCTTTATATTCCTATACCTACTTAAACTCGGTGAGGGGCTTGTCATTAGCCTTATAGTTGCTGTGTTCATATGTGGTTTGAGTTTATTCAAACTGAAAAACTACTATGAAAAAAATAACCCATACATCAATGCAGAACACCTTGCTTGGCTGTATGGTGAATTGCAAGAATATGACCAGGATCTATTCACAACTGTCAGCAATCTGACCAAGAGTACTGGACGTTTAGAATTGAGCCAGCTTAAATCAATCCGTAACCGCTATGCTTCTTCCATGAACGAAACTCAACTACAAGCATTGGCCAGTGAACATACTGAAGAAAGCAAATATCGCTTAGACCAGTACAACTACTCAATTTATGTGATGGATGAAGTCATTAATCAATATTAATGGCTGTATGCAATCTCTATTAACATCGCCGTGTTATATATCTGCTATACGCGGTATCAAATGTATAAAGAGATATAAAACTATTGAAAGGTTTATAAAATGAACACAACTCTACCTATTCTTATTCATAGCGTTATTGGTGGTATTGGTGAACATCCAGATGCTAAAAAACGAAGCTTAGGATACGGCGCTATCATGCTGTATATACCGATTGAACATATGGTCGGTTCAGGTGTACTTAAGCTGATGATTGATGTGAATACACTGTCGATCTATGCGTCTGAAAATCCTAATTACCTAAAACAACCACATACCATCAATGAAGCTTCTCACTTGTGGAATGCATTGCGCTTTGACAGTGCTTCTAAAGCCAGCCGGAAGGTCATTCATGATAATGGGTATGTTGAGTGTTTGTTTTCCATTCCTATGAAGGTTCTTGAGCCATTTATGGATGCTGAATTGATTCAAAACGAATTAGGACTTCCATACATGGCCATCGATCAAACTGACAAGTCGAAATGCATGCCGATTTGGTATGATGATGTCAGTAAATCTACCAATCAATTTATTGATGGCAACTACAACGATTATCCTGGTGTGCAGGCATCTTAAATTTTTAAGAAAAGTTTTTAGCTTTGATGGTTTATTAATATATTTATATCGACCACATTGGCGATGATGAAGAGAACAGACTCAATATGGCCCGTTTAATGGGCCACATTTATTTTTATAGATTAGGGATGCCAACGGCGTGAAAACAAAAATCATTTTAAACATCATTTTGTGGACCTTAACCGTCCTAACTTGTTTTGCGTGGATTGCCTTTACGTTTATTCAACCAGTTGGCTACACCATGACTTTTCTTGTTATTTTAATCTTGATGACAGTAGTGCTCAGCTGGTGCTTGGCAACACCTTATATTAAGACCAAAGACCGAACCAAGCGACTAGACGAAAACTTTATGCTACTTATGCTCTCTGTTGCTGTTGTTCCATTCCTAATGTTTCTACTGTCATATGGTTTTATATGGTGTTTCAAAACGCTAGAAAAGAAACAGTTCAACCATGACCATATTGCTGCGATGGTACCGGGTAGTAACTTCAATCAACTACAAAAGTTTGCCAAGGAAAACTACAACGCGCCACTTGTGTTAGGTGACTTTAACGAAAGTTGGGCTTTAACTTCCTTAGATATACCGCAAGCTTCTCCAGCTTCATTAAGATCTAGTACAGGATATTGCCTGGTGAATATGTCTAAAACCAGCATGAACACCATGTATAAAGAAGCAAAAACCGATGTAAGCTACAACGATTGGGAAATGCTGATATTAGCGCACGAGTTATCTCACTGTTTAGATCGTGCGACCGATGTGCCTGGTGAACTTGGCCAGCCACTTAAAGCATTAAATTCAATTGCGCCGTCTGATCGGTCCAAAGTAAAGATGGATGATGTATCTACCTTTGTAACCGCTGAAAGTAGCGGTAAAACGCAACTATGGCGAGAATCTTATGCGGATCTGTTTGCGGTAGGTTTTATGTCACTTGATCCAAAATACGATACTGCAGCGTTAAGAGAAAGCCTGATTAAATTACGTGAAAAACGTAAGGCACAAGATCCAACCCATAATTCGGTGTGTTGGTTGCAGTATTCTAAGAGTCAGCCTTTCCCACAAAAAGGTTCGGATGTTTTTTCTTGGGCAAATAACATCAGAATTAAAGCGCCGTGCGAGTTGAAATAACTTGTCTTCAGACAAATTAAAAGCCCGAATTTCGGGCTACTTTTATACCAGCTAATTAACAATAAAAGCCAGGGCTTATAGTTGGTGCAGACATATCATCATAGACGCAATCTATACTGACTGCAGGTTTATCAATGTGGCTAAATAAGCTTGGATTGACCAATTGATTTGTTAGCTTAGATTTTTCTATACTAAAGCCAACCAGTTCAACTTCACAATCACACACGTAATGGAATTTTGCCTTACCGTGCAACACAAATACATTAGGTGACTTCTCATACATCTTGAAGTACTCGGCTTGAGTTTGTGACAATGGAACCTCCAGCACCACAAAGCCATTTGGTACGACAAAAACTGCAGATCCATCATTTACTGAGTAAACGATGGCTTGAACATCAGAAGCACGTTCAAAACCCACACTTTTTTTTATCATTTAGATTACCTTTTTATATTGTAGCGAATGAACGTTGTAAAACAGATTGTAGATCTGCTTCATTTGTAATATTCGCCTCGAGCGCAGCGTTTCGTACATCAGCTAGGTTTAACCAATGGCGGTGCTCAGCTTTAGTTTTTTCAATTTTGTGTGGTGTTCTTGGGTATTCCCAACTCCAGTAATGCTTTTTATAAATCTCCTTATCTTTCACAAGATACGCCTGTATAGATTGACTATCCTCATTAGTTGCATAGCCAACGCCAAAGTAAATATCTAAACCTTGCTTTAGTGCAGTTTGATAATCGGCTTCAAATTGAATAACAAGGGATTCAATCCTAGCTTCATGAGAAAAGATACTAGATAGTTTTAATATCACACGGCTCCAAGTTTAAGGCAATATGCCTCGAGATAAAACCATTATAACGGTCAAAATCCACTAAATTAGTTTATTTAAAAAAAATTTCATTAAAGTTAAACCATTGAAGATTAAAACATACGGCGAAAAACTTAGGTTTTTTATTCAATATTAATCAGACTTACTCAAATTTAGTCTAGATGAACTGGTATTTTTAAAATTAAGGCTGCTTCGCGTTCCCATTTGTGAACAGATTCTCATTTTTGAGAATGAATTATATTTCATTTTTTGACTGACACTGGAACAATTAGCCATAGACGAGTAGGGGGTGGGTAAAGCCATATACCACATTTAAGAAATAACGCCGTAGTGGTGTTAATTCATTGTTAATTGAATATGGTTTGAATTAAGGCTTGATGGAAATGCATTAGTAGAATTATGGGTGCTGAATTATCAAAATTAAGTTTTGGATTATTTTAATCAACTAAAAAAACATCGTTTGCGTTTATAAAGCCAGCAGTTGATCAATTAGCTGATCAACGCAAGGGTATTAACCTTTTTTATGGTTTAAATACTTTTGAGTACGTTCTAATAATTTCGGGATGGTTTTTTCTGCTTCTTCTTGGGTGAGATGCAAACCATAAAATTTATTAGTTGTTCCGTAGCTTTCATTAAGTACTGAATGGGAGTGACGGGCACTGGCTGGCAATGTCTAGCAACGGCAGGCATTTCGGCTGAGGGTAAAAGAACTTTCCGCTAAGCGATAGACTGTATGTAAACACAGTATTGCAAGGACGCGGAACATGCCTCATGTGGCGGCCAGGACGGCCAGCCGGGATCGGGATACTGGTCGTTACCAGAGCCACCGACCCGAGCAAACCCTTCTCTATCAGATCGTTGACGAGTATTACCCGGCATTCGCTGCGCTTATGGCAGAGCAGGGAAAGGAATTGCCGGGCTATGTGCAACGGGAATTTGAAGAATTTCTCCAATGCGGGCGGCTGGAGCATGGCTTTCTACGGGTTCGCTGCGAGTCTTGCCACGCCGAGCACCTGGTCGCTTTCAGCTGTAAGCGTCGCGGTTTCTGCCCGAGCTGTGGGGCGCGGCGGATGGCCGAAAGTGCCGCCTTGCTGGTTGATGAAGTACTGCCTGAACAACCCATGCGTCAGTGGGTGTTGAGCTTCCCGTTTCAGCTGCGTTTCCTGTTTGCCAGCCGGCCCGAGATCATGGGGTGGGTGCTGGGCATCGTTTACCGCGTCATTGCCACGCACCTGGTCAAGAAAGCGGGCCATACCCACCAAGTGGCCAAGACGGGCGCGGTCACCCTGATCCAGCGTTTTGGATCGGCGCTCAATCTGAATGTTCACTTCCACATGCTGTTTCTCGACGGTGTGTATGTCGAGCAATCCCACGGCTCAGCGCGTTTCCGCTGGGTCAAGGCGCCGACCAGCCCAGAGCTCACCCAGCTGACGCACACCATCGCCCACCGGGTGGGTCGCTATCTGGAACGGCAAGGCCTGCTGGAACGGGATGTCGAAAACAGCTATCTGGCCTCGGATGCGGTGGATGACGACCCGATGACACCCCTGCTGGGGCACTCGATCACTTACCGTATCGCTGTCGGTTCACAGGCGGGGCGAAAGGTGTTCACTTTGCAAACTCTGCCGACCAGTGGTGATCCGTTCGGTGACGGGATTGGCAAGGTAGCCGGGTCCAGCCTGCACGCCGGCGTGGCGGCCAGGGCCGATGAACGCAAGAAGCTCGAACGGCTGTGCCGGTACATCAGCCGCCCGGCGGTATCCGAGAAGCGGCTGTCGTTAACACGAGGCGGCAACGTGCGCTACCAGCTCAAGACGCCGTACCGGGACGGCACCACGCACGTCATTTTCGAACCATTGGATTTCATTGCAAGGCTGGCCGCCCTGGTACCGAAGCCCAGAGTCAACCTAACCCGCTTCCACGGGGTGTTCGCACCCAACAGTCGGCACCGGGCGTTGGTCACGCCGGCAAAACGGGGCAGGGGCAACAAGGTCAGGGTGGCTGATGAACCGGCAACACCAGCACAACGGCGAGCGTCGATGACATGGGCGCAACGGCTCAAGCGTGTTTTCAATATCGACATCGAGACCTGCAGCGGCTGCGGCGGCGCCATGAAAGTCATCGCCTGCATTGAAGACCCTATAGTGATCAAGCAGATCCTTGATCACCTGAAGCACAAAGCCGAAACCAGCGGGACCAGGGCGTTACCCGAAAGCCGGGCGCCACCGGCTGAGCTGCTCCTGGGTCTGTTTGACTGACGAGCCTGAAGGCCAACGATACCAATCAAAATGCTGCGTTCACAGCGCCGCGGCAGGGATCCGCCGTGCTGGTTGTCGGAAAAGGAGCCGCTAGTGGGAAAGAGGAGGGTAAATTTTCAGCGTTGCTGGCTCCCCGTCAGCCGGATTGGGTTGCATCGCAGGGGTGTCGAAAGAGTCAACTGCGGTCCAAAGCTGTTGGACTTGGGTGAAAAGGGCGTTTATTCTTCCTATACGTTGTCGGCAGCGGGCCAAAAAGGAATACGTCCATGCCCATCGAGGTGAAACCGGCTGTGAGCGCGGGTTCAAGCATATAGCCCGACAGGCGCGTATCCTTGCCGATCACGACACGATGGCGGTGGTCACCGCGACGAAAGACACGGCCAGCCGCCATGCCGACGCGCAAGGCGGTTTCCGCCGTCATCGCGCCTTCGTTGGCTTTGCCACGAATACCGTCTGTGCCGAAATATTTGCGCACCATAAGGTCGATTATCCTGTCGTCGGGTCGCCCTCAAAGGGGACATGCCTGCTGAACCGCGAATATAGAGAAATATCCCGAATGTGCAGTTAACGAATTCTTGCGGTTTCTTTCAGCGCCGCCAATACCGCCAGCCCGTCGCGCAAGGGGCGCGGCTCGTGTGTGCGGATGAAGTCAGCTCCACCTGCGGCGGCGGCAAGCTCTGCAGCGAGTGTCGCGGCCCCGACATCCCCCGGACCACGGCCTGTGAGCGCGCGCAGAAAGGATTTGCGCGAAACAGACAGAAGCACCGGCAAATCGAAGCGCAGCCGCAATTCATCGAACCGCGCCAGCACCGAGAGCGAGGTTTCGGGAGCAGCCCCCAGAAAAAACCCCATGCCGGGATCAAGGACAAGGCGGTTGCGTTTGATACCGGCACCCGTCAGCGCCGCGATGCGCGCGTCAAAGAACGCCGCAATGTGATCCATGATGTCGCCAGCGGGTGCCTCGCGCCGATCTGCCTGCCCGTCTTGCACCGAATGCATAACGACGAGTTTGGCAGATGATTTCGCCAATTGCGGATAGAACGCAGCGTCTGGAAAACCGCGAATATCATTGAGATAGGCCACACCACGCGACAAGGCATAGGCTTGCGTCGCGGGTTGATAACTGTCGAGCGAGACGGGAATGCCATCTGCCTTGAGCGCGTCCAGCACCGGCGCGATACGCGCGATTTCTGTGTCGGACGAAACAGGCGCGGCGTCGGGATTGCTGGATGCCGGACCGAGGTCGATCACATCTGCCCCCTCGGCCATCAGCTTACGCGCCTGCGCAATGGCTGCGTCTGGCGCCAGATACCGGCCTCCATCGGAGAAACTGTCCGAGGTTATGTTGACGATGCCGAAAATGATGAGCGATTTATTCATGGGGGCTTCTATAATAATAATAATCGAGCATGAGTCTCATACGGATGCTCGGGTCGAAAGGGAATCCCCAGGCGAGTAACCTGTTTGCGGTGATCCATTAGCTGCAGGAGCAGAAGAGCATACATCTGGAAGCAAAGCCAGGAAAGCGGCCTATGGAGCTGTGCGGCAGCGCTCAGTAGGCAATTTTTCAAAATATTGTTAAGCCTTTTCTGAGCATGGTATTTTTCATGGTATTACCAATTAGCAGGAAAATAAGCCATTGAATATAAAAGATAAAAATGTCTTGTTTACAATAGAGTGGGGAATATATAAGGTGTACATGTCTTGTTCTACTGAGTACAACGTGATGAAGTCAGTCGTATATGAAAACTTGCCATTTTCGCTCTCTAGCTTGATTTGTTGGTGTTTAACGAGCTTGAGTGGTGAAATGCAGTCACCGCCATAGATCGCAACTGTGCCACGCTCTTTGTACAGCTTAATGAGTTTTTTGGTGCATTTTAACGGCTTGCCGTGTTTGTCCAATTTTGGTTGGTTGCGAACAAAGATGTTATAGCGAAGATTCGAGTCACCAAGCATCCCGCTTGTTGTTTCACTGATGGTCAATTGGCGTTTAGACTTCTTATAAAACTCTAATAAGCGTTGCTGTAAATTGAACCGTGAAACACCGCATTCGATGTCAAAATCTAGACCTTTAAAAGCGTTTTTATTACTGTTGTTTCCAAAGTAACAAACTGCATCGTTAAACATTTGCGTTAAGTTTGCAAAAATTAAGAGAAAGTCGTTTTGTGGGTACGGACGTTTTTGATACATGCACCCAAACTCACTGTCTGACAACTTATAAAAATAGGTGCGAACGCCAGTATAACTGCAAAGTGAATCATAAATGCGTGTGCCTTTAATTTGAATCTGAGTAACATAGCTAGATGAAAATTCAGGGGTAGCCCAAAGCATAGGGCTGAACAGGATGTCCTTCACTAATCCATTGTCGTATGCACGGTCGCCAACGCGACTTTTTTGGTTAATGCGGTCGTTTTGGGTGTAAACATGGATGTTCTTCAGCTCCAACGTTTCACGTTTGAACACGGTCTTTTCAGCGGTAGCAGTAGCGGTCGTCATGGTGAAGTTCCTTATCGGCTTAAATACGTCTGTGCAAAAATTGCTTGCATGGTTTTAAAAATTTGGTCTGTTTCAAAGTAGTCAGAAATTTGCTCTTGGAATGGGCTTTGATGGTTGCGAACCAACGTGCGAATCGCAGAACTATTTAAGGTGTCTGAGTTGGTAAAACCATTTTTTAGTACTTTGATCTCAAAATATGGGCTAGTGGATGCAATCACACTGACAATAATGTTGCCGTCTTGGTCTGTCTTAACTGACAAATCAGCAATTGGGCTTAGCTCATGGCGTAAAAAATACATATTGTCGGGGTTATAGATTGCTTTAAATCTGATTCCGTCTTGGCATATAGCGCAAAACAGTTCATTCACCGACTCAGCAGTAAAGATCGCCCCAAACGTCACAACAACAGGCCCGACATTTTTTTGCTGTTTTTCATCATGTTTGATGGTTAGCTCGCAATGCGCTGTAATTAGGTTTTGCATGGTTTATATCCTCAAATGTGATTCAGTGGCATACGCACGTTATCCGTGCGTATGGGTGAATTGAATTAAGAAAGTTCGCGTGACCAACAATCTTCTATACGGTCGTATGCGTAGCCGTTTTGAGCCATTAACGTGCAAATGTCTTCAAGGTTTTTGCCAAAGATATTTACTGAGGTAACTTGGTCGAGTACTGATGTATGACCAAAGTTTTCTTTTAATGTTGCAACATAGATTTCAACGTCCATGAAGAAGAAATTTGTTTTATCAGCCAATGTCGGCATGTGCTGTTGAAATTGAAGTTGAGCATAGTCACTATCCGCTTGAAGATCCGCAAGGGTTAAATCACAGTTGTTGTCGATGTAATCTGAGATTTCATCAAACAATGTTTCCATGTGAGCACCGCTAAAAGTTTTAGGGAAACCGATGTATAAAGTGCCTTGTAACTGTACTGATTGAGCGTTTAAATTTGACATGCTGTTCACTCCAAGTTTTAAGCTTTCTGCTTTTGATAGTTTCATTTTATGGGAAAACACAACCTGGCAAACCTTTCTCGAAAAATAAGATTTTCAATCTTTTTTTAATCAATTAAAAAACATCGCTTGCGTACTAATATGATTTTTCTATTAGCCGTATCGCCGTAATGCATTAAGAATAATTTAACGAGCAATTAGTTAATTAATTAAGTTTAATTAAATTGTTAAGTTTTAAAACATATGAAGATGAACCAGCTCAAGACCGTCTTGTGCTTGAAAACATCACCATTGCTGAAGCGATGAAGTTAGCTGAAAACAACGGATTCTTTAAAGCAAAGTACCAGGTGCTTAAAGTGATTCAATATTTTGATGTTGAATTGGTACTCACGGCGTCTGATGTTGAGTACTGTGCTGAATTACACCAGTTTAGCGGTGGCTATAACGTGACGGTGCTTGCTGATACACCTGAACAAGATCTTATTGCAATTCTCAATTCATTGGGGATATTGAATTAGAGCCATCTCGTGATAAGAGAATGCAGCTCCGAAAAATGGAGTCTAAATTTAAATCTGCCTTTAAGGGATATGATTTATCCCAAGTATCCATAGTGATATGGTCAGTGTATGTTCACCAGTGGCACGATCGCAAAATTAGTACCGTATATATCTAAAAAAAACCACAATAACAATTGATGGTTTTTTAATGAGCTTTATAAAATGGGTTCATCATACGCACGGCGTTTGTGTTTTACATTTGGATCTATGCCAATTTGATTCGGATATAACAGGTTTAATACCTGGTTAATGCGATCAACTACGCATTGATTAAACAAGATATGACAGTTACCGTTTTCGTAGATCTTAATGCGTAATAAATTATCATCAATGCTATGCCAGATACCACGATCTAACCTGAGTTTATCTAATCTAGTGTGGTCTAAAGGCTTGCCAAATAACTGCCTTGCTATAAAGCGTACTTCTTCCACTAAATTATCTCGTCTGCAATAAGAATGGTAGCTATTGTGATGAATGATCACGCACGGGTTAATACCAGCACCAAGATTGGTTTTGTATTTGCTTGATAATTGGCAAAACAATGAATCAACTTTACGAGCATATGCCATGTGGCGCGTAGACCAGATAGATTCTAAAAATACATTCACGTTATCCATCGTGAAATCTTCAATTTCATGACGAGCAATTTTATCTGACAACGCATCATATTCTTTTTCAGATATAAAGTTTCTAAGATTGATGATCTCAGTTAACTTCCTCCAGAAGCATGACGATATTTGTTTTAAAGCAGATTCTTCAGTATTGAATGATGATGAATATGATTTTCGGGTGATTGCACTCACAATCTGGTAAGCATCAAGTTCAATATCTTTGATGCTTTCATAAATAACCTTTATTGACGATTTTGCTTTTTCGCATTGCAAAATTAGCTTTTCGACTTCAATAAAGTCTAATTCAGATGCTTGCACTTCTCTTTTTATATTTACCAACATATTCATAATTGCCCACCTAATTAGCTTAATTGTCTATATAGATATTTTAATAAAAACCATGGTCATTAATTTTTTTTTAAAATTTATAAGCTAACTTTTTCACTATAATTAAATTAAATAAGCACAACGCTTAAAACTTGGTGTAGTGGAATATGGCTCAACCTTTAAAATTCCTTATTACCTCTACTCATAAATGATGATGTCGATATGCTTATGAAAAAACAACATTCAGTTATGTTCTCAACTGATCGAACAAATACCAATGCTATAAAAATCTGTAATGAGGATATTGTTAAATGAAAAAACTCTGTACACGACAAATTTCACAGAACCCTTATCCTATCAGGATTCTGCCTTCTTAAAATTGCCAAAATTTCCTTAAACTCTTCTTTTTTCCCAAAACCAATTAAACGCTGAATCGCCATTTGAACATAGTCTAAACCATAGCGAAATAAACTCATTGAGAGTCGTCCATGCTTCTTTATTTTTGTTACAGCTGCTATGATGAATGAGATCGAAAACTGAAATCCCCCACTAGAATTGTTGACTGGAGTCAAAATGAATAAAAAGCGGCCGGTTAATCTTGATATTCGAACCATTCAGCTTCCTCTCACGGCGCTTACATCGATTCTGCACCGGATTTCAGGAATTATGCTCTTTATTTTTCTGGGACTGATACTGTATATGCTGAGCAAATCGTTGGAGTCAGAAAAGGGTTTTAATGAAGTCAAGGAGATTTTTTCTTCACCTTTCGGCAAAGTTAGTTTCTGGTTGGTATACTCTTCATTTATTTATCATCTCGTAGCCGGAATTCGACACCTAGTTATGGATGTGGGTGTTGGTCATACTTTGAAAGGCAGCAATCGCGCCTCTACTATTGTTTTAGTAGTGTCGGGTGTTTTAATGGTTGCTGGCGCCGTATGGATTTGGTAGCTGTGGAGTCGTAATGCGTATTTACAAGGACTAAAAGCGTCCTTTAAAGCTAACTTACGAAAGTATTTATAATCGACGGTTCACGCTTAAACGGTTGAATCCTTTCGGGCTTCCGAATAGCTGTTAGCTGAAAGCTATCATGAGCTAAGTTTTCTGTGCATCATCAAATGTGTTAATGGGAGCGCCATAGTACTAGGTACAAATATGGCTCTAGGACAATGTTAGATGTTTTGGATTTTGAGGCGGATCGCTCTTATCGAAGATCGTCTAATTCGCTCTGAAGCGCAGGTTTTTTGAAACTATCACCTGGTTGGCACACTGTGCGAATCAACATCAGATATGAGAAAGCCAATCAGGTGAACACTACCCTCGAGGGCTCATCTGTCCAGTTAAAGCCTCGAGTCTTTCTGGGTGCGCAAAAGACAAGAAGGTTATATGGGAAAATTATGAGGCCTGGATACCATGCGTCATGGGCGTGCCGATGCTGTGAGTGACAGAGCGAGAAGCAAGTGAAAGTCCCTGAAGTAGGGGCGGGATGCGCCCGAGTGGCATTTTTTGTCTTAAGGTAGATCGCGTAGCTGTTCTTCAGAATAATCTTCAGAGCGTTGACGACAGCCATCGCTGTGCATTCCTCAAGAATAGAATGTGTCGGAAGGGTGGCGTCATTGGTGTTAGTCATCGCTTAGGATTTCTCAATCTGGCTTACACGGGCGCCTGTACCGATATCCCCGCGGATGGCGACGTATCGATGTTGAATTCCTCGCCAGACGAAGTGCAATGAGCTGCGGCTATAGGCTTGCGCAGCCTTAGATAGCCGGCCGTCGCAGGCGCGCCGGTTGGCCGGGATCTTCTTCTGCCCGTCAGGTGTCCGGTCGGAACTCCAGCACGAACGCTACGACCTTTTCGGCGGACATTTCGCACGGCTTCAACAATGTCCTATCTGATGTAACGCGGAAGAGGTTGAAGCTGACAATGTCAGTCCCGTCCAACTCCCTGGCGAACAGACTGTTGCGACGTCCGTCCCCAGATCGCCGGACGATCAAGCTGAAACGCCGGCCTTCATAAGTCCCTTCTCTGTATCCCTCCGCAAGCTTCGCGAAAGCGGCATCGAACTCGGAATGCTCCATGTCATCCATCCTTATTGATAGAACAGAGGCGCGGCGGGTGCGAGACCGCCAGTGCCGGGTCGCGCTAAGGTGCCGGGCAGATTCCTGCAGCCGACGAGGCCCGGGGTGGGCAGGATAATTGAGATGTCGGCGCCCGCATGGCTATCAGCGAAGTCGTCCGTCCAGTCTGCTAGGCAACGTCCACGCCTTTCCAGAAAGCGATGTAATCCCGGATACCCTCGGCATCCGGAGTGGGGGCGGGATAGGTCCAAGCGGCGTTCACGTTGAGCGCGTCACCCGCGCGAACATGAAAGAAGCGCGCGGCGCCTTTGATCGGACAGACAGATGTGTGCGGGCTCATCTCAAGCAGGCTCAGGTCGACTCCTGACGGTGGGAAGTAGTGATTTCCCTCGACGATGACTGTTTCGTCGCTTGTGGCGATAGTAGTGTCTTTCCAGATGGCTGAGACCAACGGACTCTCCTTTTGTATTCATCAACCGGCGAAGGCTCGCGGGCTGGCTGCCCCAAGCCGCACCTCCTCAGGTGGCAGGCGGGTTGCGCCCGAGAAGTTTGTCGAGCTCGCCTCTGACATCGAGCGCGAATAGCTCATCGGAGCCACCGATAAGGGTGCCATTGATGAAGATCTGCGGCACGGAGCTTCGCCCCGACGCTTCCGCCATGGCCTGCCGGTGAGCCGGATCCGCCTCAATATCGAGCTCCTTCCATCGCACGCCCTTTTCCTTGAGGAGCGCCTTCGCTCGGCGGCAGAACGGGCACCAATTCGTGGTGTACAGCAATACATCAGTTGTCATATTGCATCTCCGGCAGTTGCACGCGGATCGCTGTCATGGCGTTGATCTCCAATTCGCGGCGTTCAAAGATGGCGACTGCACCTTGGCCGACATCGGAGCAGATGCTGACGATTGGCCGCTATCCAGGCGACATGGCCCAAAGTGCTTTCACCGCCAGGCAGAGGCCGCACGCGCCTCCTGTAGCGCCGAGCCGATGCTCTAAGGTAACCGAGCCTCGATTGGGACGGAAGCGGTCCCGCTCGAATCGCCCATCATGCTGGTCGAGCATATCAGGACGACGGATAGTGCAGGAACTTTCAAATTGAGCTTGATGTCGAGCCAGGTATCGCGAGCGAAGGCGTTCTAGAGGCCGGGGGGTACGAAGACTGTGTTCGGCAAAACGGTTCACGTTGATCGCCAAAGCTTCCCAGGGCGCACGTCTACGATCGGCGCGACGTGAGATAGCTCGCGCCGCTAGCCCCCGTAGCGCTCCGTCTTGATGATGGAGGCGTCCAAGCCCGCCAGCAGCGCGCTATCGGTTGCGATGTTGACGAATCCGTTAGACCCGCAGACGAACACTTGCGTCGGCTTTCCCTGAAGCCTGGTTAGAATTTCTTGGACCATCATGCCGTCGATCCGTCGCGCAAAGTCCGATGCGCGAACCGGTTTCTCGCGCGTAATCGCGAGCGCCAGGACGAACGCCGGATCGCTGATTTCGATGCAATGAAGTTCTTCTGAGAAGAGAACGTCCTCGGCGGTTCGTGCGGACAGGAGCAACGCTGTCGGAACGGCTTGGGCCAATGCGCGGCGCTGCCGGATCATTGCCATCAACGGCACGAGGCCGGAGCCTCCCCCGATCAACAGAACCGGATCTATGGCAGGCTCAGGCCAAAGGAAATGGCCACCGAGCGGACCGCGAACTTCGATTTCGTCACCAATCGCCGCGATGTCGTGAAAAAACGGCGAAACTTCGGCATCCGGCATGCGCTCGATAGCTATCTCGACGATCGGGGTCGAAACTGCCGATGACGCGATCGAGTAGCTGCGCATTGCACTGTAGCCGTCGGGCGCGGTCAGCCGGATATCGACGTGCTGACCTGCGGTGTGCGCGAACGGCTTGCTCAACCGAAGGAAGAAGCTCTTGATACTCGGTGTTTGCTGGATGATGTCGTCGATCACGCATGATTGCCACGAACGGACTTGCGCTTCGTTTTCAGTCATGGGTGTATCGTTGTTCGCGCCACGGATCGCCGTAGATGTGATAGCCGTGCAGCTCCCAAAAGCCGGCCTCGTCACGCGTCGTGAATTGCAGCGCATTCACCCATTTGGCGGATTTCCAGAAGTAAAGGTGCGGCACTAGAAGACGCGCCGGCCCCCCATGATCGCGGGAAAGTGGCTTGCCCGCATAACTGAGGGCGACCATCGCTTTCCCGGAAAGCAGATCCGTCAGAGGGACGTTTGTCGAATAATTATCGTAGCAGTGCGCCAAGACGAAATCGGTAGGCCGATCAAGCTCTGCATCTGCAAGGATGTCTTCAATGAGTACACCCTCCCAAACGGTATCCAGTTTGGACCAAGAGGTGACGCAGTGAATATCCTTTGTCACCTGGGTCTTTGGTAGAGTGTTGAATTCGCCCCAATTCCACGTTTTGACGGGCTTCGGACCAATTTTGACTGTGAATTTCCAGTCGGAGGGCTCTACCCTCGGCGTAGGGCCGGCCGACAGAACAGGGAAATCCTCCACCAGATGCTGACATGGCGGAATCCGATCGGACTGGTCGCCTGAACCGCGACCGGTGAAACCTCTGGTGACCATAGTGACCCCTCTTGCTCGATACGGCAGACCGAAGCCGGCCTTCATTTCAGTACTCTGCGTAAAGCATTTGCCCGCACATCCGCCGAATAAGCCAATCGACTAAAAATCAGATACAGATGCTCTATCATCGTAAAAAATCGCGTATCGAACATAGCGTCAGGCCAGCATGATTCCCAATACCCAATGGCTATAGGGTAGATAACCCCAAGGCTGCGTACGCTGATCTGCGGTATGCGGAGCGGAAGTTGCAGGTTCGCTCTCAAACGGATGGGCAGCGTGCAAAGCTCAAGGCTCACCAGCGCATGGTTGCCCAGTTCGCGCTCGCCGGCAGCTTGAGTATATTAAGGACGAAATGTCGATCTGATCTATTCTGGCTTCAGGAAATAGGGAAAATAAGGTCGGACGTTCGCGCACCGTCGCGACGCGCGATCATCCACTAAGCTTCTGTATCGGGGTTGGAGGATCAGATGAACGAGATCGAACGACAAGCGCCTGAGCTGCGGGTGCAAAAATGGATTGGCAAAGATGGGGAAAGTATCGCGCCGTTCAAACTGTCAGATATCGGGCCCGGCCCGAAAATCTTGTTTGCCTTCCAGCATTGGTGCCAAGGTTGCCATTTGCATGGGTTTCCGACGCTACAAAAGTTGCATGCAGCGTTGAGCTCAAAAGACGTGGGGTTCGCAGTGATCCAGACCGTCTTCGAAGGAACGCATGAGAATACCTTCGAGAAGTTGCGCGTGAACCAGCTCAAGTATGAGCTTCCTATCGTTTTCGGTCACGACGAGCAACCGACCGGCTCGCCGTTTCCAACCTTCATGGAAGACTACCGCACACGAGGAACTCCGTGGTTTACGGTTATCGACGCTGGCGGTAGCATTGTTTTCTCGGACTTCCATCTCGACGCGGAGCGACTAGTGAAGCAACTTGAGCAAGGTTAATCGTTGGAAGGTGGGCAATCATCCTGATTGCCACCCATCCCCTGATGCCCACTACAGGCGTTGCGCGCTGTAACTCTGTTGATCAGCGTGCGAAAACCCGGATCCGGATAGGAGGAGCGTCAACGATTGAATCAATCCGTTGGGAGAGGGCGGCTCCGCTCCGTCAGCTCGGCAATAGATAACCCATTCTCGCCGAGCAACTCTCTGATCCGATCGACGATATGAGCCCCTAGCGCCGCTGTCTTGGTCCCCCCCACAGATTCCCAAGATGCGAGTTCACACGCCGATACCTCGTGGTCAGCGCCGAAGTGCTTCTGTCGGTATGTCACCGCCGCCCTTCAATGATAAAGGCGCGGTAACGGGAACCGGCAAAGCGTTGAGCAGCGATGGTTTGGTAGGCGGGACTGTCATACCAGTCGCGAGCGGCCTGCATCGTCGGGAAACGCAAGATTACGGCCCCTTCGATGGGCGGCCCCTCCAAATGCTGGATCGCGCCATAAGCGGCGAGAAAGGTAACGTCGTGACCATCGAACGATGGTCCGACGCCTGCAGAATAGGTTGCGAGTGCATGTGGGTCGCTGGTTTCTTCCCGCGTAAAGACGACGAACGCTTCCATCATTAGGCCTCTCAAAGGTTGGATCTGTTGGCCATTACCACCGGTGATGGCCTCACAGTCGTCAGGCTGGCAACTGGAACCCGATTTTCATGAGTGCCTCGACGCACGCATCCTGATCCTGCTGATAGTTGCCTCCGGAGATGCCTATGCCGCCGATCAACTTCCCATCCTCCAGAATCGGATAACCGCCGCCGACAGCGACCATCCGAGGGCGATAGGCTAGCGGCGCCACTTTTGGATCGTTGGTCACATAGTCGTTCCAGACATGGGTCGGGAACCCAAACGAGGCGGAACTCCAGGCCTTGTCGATGGCAACATCGACGGTAAGGAACGGCGCATCGTCGGTGCGCTCGAACGCGCGCAGGTTACCGGTGGCGTCGACGACGGCGACGGCAGCCGGGATGCCGATGGCACGGGCCGCAGCGAGCGCCGCGTCGATGAGGGCGACTGCGGTTTCGCGGTTGATCGAGGCGGTGGCAATAGATTTGGTCATGGGATTCTCATCGCTGGGGCATAACCCGTTCGGCTTTTTGAGGTTGGACAAGATGTTTGGCGATCGCGGTCGTTAGAAGCCTTCGAGGACGATCTTGCCTTTAGCCGCGCCACTTTCGATCAGTGCATGCACCGTCTTCAGATTGGCGGCATTGATCGGCGACAGTCGCCGGGTCAGCGTCGTGCGGATTTTGCCGTCGTCAACCAGCGCTGCCATCGCATCCAGAATCTCGCCCTGCTCATTCATGTCGGGCGTGCCGTAGATCGACCGCGTGAACATCAGCTCGTGGTGGATCGACACCGCCTTGCGCTTGAAAACCATGATATCGAATGCCTTGGGATCGTCGATCAGTCCGAACCGTCCTTGTGGGGCGATCAGTTCGGCGATGTCGGCGACATGTTGCTCGGTATGTGTGGTCGAAAAGACGAAAGCGGGAGCACCGATGCCGAGTTCGGCGATCTGTGGCGCGAGCGGACGAGAATGGTCGATGACGTGGTGAGCTCCAAGCCCTCTTACCCACTCTTGGGTTTCCGGTCGAGAGGCTGTGGCGATGACGGTGAGGTCCGTGCGCTGTCGCGCGATCTGGACGGCGATCGACCCAACCCCGCCCGCGCCACCGATGATGAGGATCGCCTCCGCCGCACCGGGTACGGGCTTCGCCACGTCCAGGCGGTCGAACATCGCCTCCCAGGCCGTCAACGTCGTCAGCGGCAGCGCCGCCGCTTCCGCCCAGGAGAGCGACGCAGGTTTGTGACCGACAATCCGGGCGTCGACGAGATGGAACTCCGCATTGGTACCGGGCCGTGTGATCGATCCGGCATAATAGACCTCGTCGCCTAACTCGAACTGCGTGACGTCGGGGCCGACCTCGCGCACAATCCCGGCGGCATCCCATCCCAGCACCTTCCAATCGCCATCTGCCGGCGGCGTGCTGTTGCGGACCTTGTAGTCGACCGGGTTGACCGAGACGGCCTTCACCTCAACCAGGATATCGTATCCTGCAGCGACAGGCCGAGGCAGATTGATGTCGACCAGCGCGGCATCCGCGGCGATGGGTCCCGGAACCTTGTAACCAATGGCTTTCATAAATGTCTCCAGCTTGCTTGATCGGATGACGCGAATGCTCGTTAGTCAACTTCTTCTACATTGAGGTCCCGACTCTTGAACTGGGTCGCGGTAGCAGATTTCATCGAACACGTCGATCAACAGGCCTTTATGCTCTGTCGCCGGATCGGTGATCGCGTAGATGTTGGAGGCATCTTCGCCGTCGTCCCCGCTCTCGAGGCGCAACGCCGCATCGACGCGAATGCTGCATGCATCGAGGGTTGACCCTAGTTCGAGATCGACGAGATTGCCGTCCTTGACGCGGTATTCGCGGTCATAGCCGTTGGCGATGAATGACTGGACTGCTTCTAGAACGTCGGTCACCTGGGAGGTCATGGAAGCACCTTCATCTTGAACTGGATTGGACACGCTCGCGCACAAAGCGCGCTGTGACTCGGCGGACGGAGAAGCTCGCGAAGTGCGTTACTCATAGCCACTTGGCCTTCTTGAAGCGCATGAACAGGAGAAGGCAGAACACCGCTATGACTCCGAGCACGACGAAGTAGCCATATGGCGTGTCCAGTTCCGGCATGTGCTTGAAGTTCATGCCATATATTCCGGCGATCGCCGTCGGGACCGTCAAGATCGCCGCCCAGGCCGCGAGCTGGCGAGTGACCACACCGATCCTTTGCGCTTCCAGAAGGCTGCTGGCCTCGAAGACCGTGGACAGGACAAGCAGGAGGCCGTCGACCATGGACTGCACGCGGTGGACATGGTCCGCGACGTCGTGGAAATATGGTGTCATTTCGGCGCTGATGCAGGGAAAGTGGCCGCGAACGAGCTTTCGCACCAGCTCGGCCATAGCCCCGAGCGTGCGCTGGAACCGCGTGAGTTCGGACCTTAGTTCGAAGATTCGCGCCACCTCTTCTGGCCCGAGGAAATCGTGCAGCGACCGTCGCTCCATCGCCAGGACGTCGTCCTCGATCATTTCGAAGATGGGCAGATACTGGTCGACCACTCGGTGCAAGATCGCGTGCAGCACATAGTCGACACCCTTGCCGAACTGCGTCGGCGATGCCTCGAGTTGCTCCCGAAGTTTGCCCAGCGCTCCGGCATTGCCGTGCCGCACGGTGATAAGGTGATTGTGACCTGTGAAGATCGCCATCTTGCCGTAGCTGATCCGGTCGCCGACCAGCTCGGCGGTCTGGGCGACGACGTACAACTCATCGTTGTAGACCTCGAGCTTGGGCGGGCACAGCGGGTGCATGGCGTTGTCGATCGCCAAAGGATGGAGGTTATACGTCGTCTGGATCGCGCTGAGTTCGTCTGCGGTGGGCTCGCTAAGCGCGATCCAGCAGAAGCCCGAGCGATTCTCGTTTAGTTCGACGTGCTCATCGAGCCTGATTTCACGGACTCGCTTACCTTCGTTGTAATAATATGCGGCGATAATGGTCATGCAGGCCTCGCAGGAATTCGCAGGCCACGCTGTACAGCCGGTCGCGCCAGCCCGCGTTCGAGCCATGCCTGCACGTTCGAATAGCTGCTTAGGCCGAGGATGTCGCCCGCTGCGTAGAATTCGACCAGCGCATTCACCCAGCCAAACGTCGCAATGTCCGCGATCGAGTAATCATCGACAATCCATTCGCGGCCCTCCAGCCGGTGATCCAGGACCCCGAGAAGACGCCTGGATTCATCAACAAAGCGCTGCCGAGGTCGCTTGTCCTCATAGTCCTTGCCGGCAAATCGCAGGAAAAAGCCTAGCTGTCCGAACATCGGCCCGATGGCCGACATCTGAAAGAACACCCACGCTAGGGTCTCGTAACGCTGGCCTGGTTCGGTGGAGATGAACTGACCCGTCTTGTCGGCCAGATAGAGGAGGATCGCACCGGATTCCCATAAGGCGATGGGTCTACCGTCAGGGCCAGCCGGATCGATGATCGCCGGTATGCGTCCGTTCGGGTTCAGCGACACGAACGCCGGATCCTTCGACTCGTTGTTCGAGATGTCGATCAGGTGGGGCTCGTACGCCAGGCCAGTCTCCTCAAGCATGATCGAGACCTTGACGCCATTGGGCGTAGGGGCTGCGTAGAGTTGCAGGCGATCGGGATGAGATGCCGGCCAGCGCTGCGTGATCGGAAAGGACGAGAGGTCTGGCATAAATCTGCGATCCTGGTGTTGCGATGGCGACTGACTGGAACGAGCCGTCACTCTGAAGTAGGGTTCGATGACCGCGTCGCTGAACGACGCGGTCACGAAGATTGCGGACCGGACCGGCGCAGTGGCAACGGCAGTGAAGCCTATTCCGCCGCGGTCCCGGCCGCTGGCTGTACGTCGTCAACCTTTTGGCGCTTCGGAAGCACCCAGCCGGGACGGACGAAGTGGCAGGTGTAGCCGCCCGGGTGCTTCTCCAGATAATCCTGGTGATCGGGCTCGGCCTCCCAGAACTCGCCGACCGGCTGGACCTCGGTCACCACTTTGCCATCCCACAGCCCCGAGGCATCCACATCGGCGATCGTATCCTCGGCGACGCGCTTCTGCTCCTCGTCGACATAATAGATGCCCGACCGGTAGGAGAGCCCACGATCATTGCCCTGGCGGTTCAGCGTCGTCGGATCGTGGATCTGGAAGAAGAATTCCAGGATGTTCCGGTAGCTCGTCACTGTCGGGTCGAAGACAATCTCGATCCCCTCGGCATGCGTGCCGTGATTACGATACGTGGCGTTCGGAATATCGCCGCCCGTGTAACCCACACGGGTCGAGATGATGCCGGGCCGCTTGCGGATCAGATCCTGCATGCCCCAGAAACATCCTCCTGCGAGAACAGCGCGCTGATGCATGTTAAGCCTCCTCTACTTGATCGAGATATTCACCGTATCCCTCGGACTCCATCTCGTCGCGCGGGATGAAGCGAAGGGACGCTGAGTTGATGCAGTACCGCAGACCGCCGCGGTCGGAAGGACCATCGGGGAACACATGGCCGAGATGACTGTCTGCGTGTACTGACCTGACCTCCGTCCGGACCATGCCGTGTGCGCTGTCCCGCACCTCGTTCACGTTTGCCGAAACGATCGGCTTGGTGAAGCTGGGCCAGCCAGTACCCGAATCGAACTTGTCCGTCGAAGCGAACAGTGGCTCTCCCGACACTATGTCGACGTAGATGCCAGGCTCCTTGTTGTCGTTGTACTCGCCCGTGAAGGGCCTTTCGGTGCCCGCCTCCTGGGTAATTCGGTGTTGCTCGGGAGTCAGGTGGTCGATTGCTGTCTGTGACTTTTCAAACTTCATTACAGTCTCCAATACTTATCTAGAGGGCCAGGCACGCTACCGCTAATTTTTTATGTCTCCTGATTTGCTCCTACAATGGTAGTGGGATGGCAAACGAGGTTTTACTAAGTGTTGGAAAATTAGAGATTTAAATTTCGCGTCTATTAATTCTAGCGCAACTGAGTGGTTAAGCAAGTACGTAATCAGTAAATATTAAAAAAAATAACACAAAAGCACGATTATATAATACAGTGTCAGTGTTTTATGATAATCAACAACGCCTGTTTAGATGCTGGTAGATGCGAATTTTTTGGCGTACAGTCAAAATTTTCTGATGGTTGCTTAGTGTGTTGGC
Source organism: Acinetobacter defluvii (assembly GCF_001704615.3). Taxonomy (NCBI): domain Bacteria; kingdom Pseudomonadati; phylum Pseudomonadota; class Gammaproteobacteria; order Moraxellales; family Moraxellaceae; genus Acinetobacter; species Acinetobacter defluvii. The sequence goes on along the minus strand of NZ_CP029396.2, from coordinate 98,564 downwards.
GCTGATGGAAAATTGACCCACCCTGCCGATTGAAATTTGACCCAGGGCGGATTGCTGATTTTGTTACCAGCAACTGTGGATAAGTCTACCAGCGCAGCTGCTGTTGCCCCCACTCCTTCGCTAGCCCAGTTCAGTTGTTTAAGACCTGCCACACGCAGCCATGTAGCAGGCCGTCGTCGCCATGAAATCAGAACGGCTCATCGTCCTCCGGTTCCTGGCCGCCCTTACGCTTTCGCTCCCGTGATTTGATCTTGGCCTGGGCCGCCAAGCTACTGTGTTGCAGGCGATAGGACTCGTTACCGGTTTCGACGATGTGGCAGTGGTGGGTCAGCCGATCCAGCAGGGCGGTGGTCATCTTGGCGTCGCCGAACACGCTCGACCATTCGGCGAAGCTCAGGTTGGTGGTGATCACCACGCTGGTGTGTTCGTACAGCTTGGATAGCAGGTGAAACAGCAACGCACCGCCGGCCTGGCTGAAGGGCAGATAACCCAGTTCGTCGAGGATGACCAGATCCATGCGCAGCAGAGCTTGGGCGATCCGCCCGGCTTTGCCGTCGTGCTTTTCGCGCTCCAGCAGATTGACCAGATCGACCGTGGAGTAGAAGCGCACGCGCTTGCCGTGCCGGGTGATGCCGGACACGGCCAGCGCAGTGGCCAGGTGGGTTTTACCGGTGCCAGGCCCACCGATCAGCACCACGTTCTGCGCGGTGTCGGTAAAGGCCAGACTGGCCAGTTCGCTGATCAAACGAGCGTCTGCGCTGGAGGCGCTGAAGTCGAAGCCGGCCAGGTCGCGGTGCATCGGCAGCTTGGCCATGTTCATCTGGTGGCTCACCGAGCGCATGGCGCGATCTGTGTGCTCTTGTTCCAGCAGGTGTTCGAGCAGCCACTTGGACGAGGCTGTGTTCGACTCACCCTGCGCAGTCAACTCCGCCCAGGCCGTGGCCATGCCGTGCAGGCGCAGCTCCTTGAGTGATGTGTGCTGAAAAAACAGGAGGTTTTAACTTGGTAAACTAAACACACTCATCAGGAGTTTACCATGAGCAAGAAACACAAGACTTACACCACAGAATTTAAAGCTGAAGCCATCAAATTAATTGAAGCCAATCAAGGCAATGTCTCGGAAACAGCTAGACAACTTAGCATTTCAATGCAAACTCTTTCAAATTGGAATACCAAAGCAAAGGCTGGAACTTTAGCAGGTACAAAACAGTATTCACCTGATCTAAACGCTCTACTCGAAGAAAATAAAAAACTCAAACAACAGCTCAAAATAGCTGAAATGGAACGTGAATTTTTAAAAAAGGCAGCAGCGTACTTTGCCAAAGAAAGTCAGTAAGGTACGCCTATATGAAACAAAAAAGATATTCTTTTCCAATTACCTTAATGGCTCGATTACTTCATGTTTCAGTTTCATGTTTTTATGATTGGCTCAAGAGAGGCGTGAGCAAAAGAACGATTCAACGAAATCAACAGACGATATTGGTGAAAATAGCCCATGAGGAGACAAGGCAGAGCTATGGTTATATTCGATTAACCAAATACTTACAAGCTCAGGGCATAAAAATGAGTATGTACGCTGTACGTCAGATAAAAGCGCTGAACCACCTGTATTGTAAGCGACACAAGCGTTTTAAAAGGACTACGAATAGTGACCATAATCGAGCGATCTATGAAAACCTGCTGGAGCAACAATTCTCAATGACTAGACCAAATCAAGCATGGTCAAGTGATATTACGTACATATGGACTGTTGAAGGATGGCTGTACTTAGCAGCGGTAAAAGACCTTTACACGAAACAAGTGGTTGGCTATAGCTTAAATGAGCGCATGACAGCACAGCTTGTTTGTAATGCGCTAAATATGGCTATTCACAATCAAAAACCAACCAAAGAACTGATTGTGCATTCAGACAGAGGAAGTCAATATTGCAGCCATGAATATCGAAATATACTTGAGCAATATGGTTTTCAAGGTTCAATGAGCAAGCGCGGAGACTGTTACGATAATGCACCGATTGAAAGCTTTTGGGGAATACTGAAAAATGAGTTAGTGCATCATTACAACTATCAAACCAGAGAAGAAGCCAAAGCAGATATTATAAAATACATTGAATTATTTTATAATCATCGAAGAATTCAAAAGGGTTTGGGTTTTAAGACACCAAATCAAATGGCCGAAGACTTTTATAAGTTGGCTGCCTAGAATCTCCCAAGGGAAAGTCTCCTGATAATTCAGCGTATATCATTTCCTTGGTAAAACACTATTAGAGAATATGCGCAGTGAAAATATTAACGTGCATACTCATAGTCAGATTAACAAAGTGACTAAAGTTCAAGATAACTCACTTGTATTACACCTAGAAGATGGTACAGAACATAGTGTAGATTGCTTGATTTGGGCAATTGGTAGAAAACCTGCAACTGAAGCGATCAATCTTAATAAGACTCAAGTTCAATTGAACGAGAATCGCTTTATTCATGTTGATGCATATCAAAATACAACACAGTCTGGCATTTATGCAGTGGGTGATATTACAGGTAAAGTCGAGTTAACACCTGTTGCTGTGGCAGCGGGTCGAAGACTGTCTGAACGTTTATTTAACAATAAGCCAAATGAACATTTAGATTATGAAAATATTCCGACTGTGGTGTTTAGTCACCCACCTATTGGAACAGTTGGATTAACCGAAGATCAAGCCATAGAAAAATTTGGTAAAGATGCCATCAAAATTTATAGTTCTTCCTTTACATCCATGTATACAGCGATAACAGAACATCGACAACTCACAAAAATGAAATTAATTTGTGTAGGAACTGATGAGAAAGTGGTCGGAATTCATGGTATTGGATACGGTATGGATGAAATTCTGCAAGGCTTTGCTGTTGCTTTAAAAATGGGAGCAACTAAAAAAGACTTCGATAACACTTTAGCAATTCATCCGACTTCTGCTGAAGAATTCGTCACAATGCGTTAATCATTGATCATCTAAAAGAGCATTTATTTATATATTTGCTCTTATTTTTATATTCTATATCCAAATTATGAACTTTCAACAACTTAGGATTATTAGAGAACTCACTCAACATAATCTCAATTTATCACAAACAGCACATGCTCGGCTTTGTTGCACAAAGATTTGAAATGCAAAGCGCCCCTAATTGAGCCAAATTTAAGGCGTAACTTGGGTAAGTGGTCGACCTAATTCCGTAAATCTGTTAAGGACTGCTACACGTGCATGGATCTCATTCACTTGGCTATCAAAACTCCTTGCACTGAGTTTATCTCCTAATAATTTGATGCAATGCATCTTAGTTTCAACCAAACTTCGCCGATGATAGCCTGACCATTTTTTCCATAGTGTCCTGCCTAAACTTTTAATTGTTCGAAGTAATTCATTTCGCTCTAGCGAGCTGCTTGTTCTTTGTATCTTTCCATGGTTTCGCATTTTTTTCTAGGTGGAATCATTGCATGCGCTTGCCGATCTGCAATGACCTGACGGCATTGCTTGGTGTCATAAGCTCCATCGGTATAAACAGAGTCAATCCGCTCATCTTGTGGAATCTGATTAAGTAAATCACCAAGCACCTGTGAATCACTGACATTATTGGTTGTAAGCTAAACTGCTCGTATTTGCAGGGTTTTATCATCTATACCAATTATGTAATTTAAGCCATTGGCGACGAAATTCAGGTCCATGTTTCTTGCGTTTCCATTCGCCCTCACCTAGAAACTTCATGCCTGTAGAGTCCATGAGTAGATGCAGTCCATCGCTACTTTTTTGGTAGCTAATTGCAATATCAATATGCTTTTGTCTTCTACAAAGCGTGGTGTAATCTGGAGCTATCCAATTTAATCCGCAAAGTTTAATCAGACTTTGCACAAAGCCAGTAACCATACGTAAAGACAGACGGAATAAGGATTTAATCATTAAGCAGCATTGGATGGCTGCGTCGGAGTAGGTTTGATTTCGCCCTTGTTTGCCTTTTGATGGCGCATACCATTGCGTAGCAGGATCAAACCAAATGGCAATATTTCCGCGACTCATGAGTGCTCGGTTATATGCGGGCCAATTGGTTGTGCGGTAGATTTTGTGTGTAGGCTTCTTCATTTGAAAATTATATCGCTGAAAAACCCTTTACAGATAGGTTTGTGCAACAAAGCCGTTTCCGAGACATTGCCTTGATTGGCTTCAATTAATTTGATGGCTTCAGCTTTAAATTCTGTGGTGTAAGTCTTGTGTTTCTTGCTCATGGTAAACTCCTGATGAGTGTGTTTAGTTTACCAAGTTAAAACCTCCTGTTTTTTCAGCACACATCAAATGGCTGGATGTCCAGATCTTCCGCATTAGAGCGTTTAGAACAATGGAAAAACGTTGCGTTTAACCAATATCTAGATCCAACGATCCGCAACCAAAACAACCAAAAAATTGTCATTTCTCTTTTTGATTTGTCTGGCACATGGTCTCAACCATGGGTTGATGCTGGCTATCAAGTATTTCGCTTTGATATACAGGCAGATCCTTATTTTGGCGATATTAATAACTTCAGCGTGGAATTCTTTAACGAGCTTTTTGCATGCTTTGATGGTTTGGACGTTCATGCGATTTTAGCTGCATGCCCATGTACTGACTTTGCTGTTTCTGGTGCAAGACATTTTACCGCCAAAGATGCTGATGGTCGCACGTTAAGCAGTATTGAGCTGGTGTACCAAACTTTAAGAACAATTGAATTTTTTAAACCGAATATTTGGGCAATTGAGAATCCAGTAGGGCGTATTGCGAGCTTAACCGGGTTGTCGCCGTGGCGTCTGTCGTTTGATCCGTTTCATTTTGGTGATACATACACAAAGAAAACATTATTGTGGGGCCGTTTCAATGCCGACCTACCAATTGCACCTGTTGAACCTGTTGAGGGCTCTAAAATGCACCGCCTATACGGTGGCAATAGTATTGCGACTAAGAATGCTAGAAGCGTAACGCCTGAAGGTTTTGCATACTCATTTTTCACGGCAAACAACGCACATAGCAATTCGTTAATGACGATTTGCAACAAGTATGATCGTTTAGATCCTGAGCTTTTGAGTCGCTGTTTAAATAGCGGTTTGAGTGACTACGACATCTCTAATTTGATCGATGACGATTATTACGACTGTGATGATTATTCAGCACATCAAACATTAGAAAGTGCCGTTGAAAGCATGGGGGTGGCTGTATGAATCTGAGCAAGGTTATTCATGCTTATAGGTATCTGTCTCCAGAAGATGTACCGCATGAATTAAGAGATCTAAGCCATAAAGGGGCATTTGTAAGAGGGAATTTCTATGTATAACTTGCTTCCACATGAATTAATCGTTGATAACTTTGCTGGCGGTGGCGGTACATCAACTGGTTTAGAACGTGCGTTCGGTAGACCGATTGATATTGCAATTAATCATGATCCGAAAGCCTTGGCCATGCATCGCATCAATCATCCAAAAACAAAGCACTACTGCGAGAGTGTTTGGGATGTTAACCCTGTAAAGATTACGGGCAATCAACCTGTTGGCTTGGTTTGGCTTAGTCCAGACTGTAAACATCATAGCCGTGCGAAAGGTGGCAAGCCGTTAAACAAGAAGATCCGCGGTTTAGCTTGGATTGCTTTAAGGTGGGCTGCAACAGTTCGACCACGAATCATCATGCTTGAAAACGTGGTTGAGTTTGTTGAATGGGGTGATTTGGATAAGAACGGTAAACCGATTTTAAAGCGGAAAGGGCGAACGTTTAACTGTTTCGTGAATGCGCTCAGGTACCAAGGGTACACGGTCGAATATCGTGAACTACGAGCATGCGACTATGGTGCACCGACATTGAGAAATAGATTTTTCTTAATTGCTCGGCGTGACAATTTACCGATCGTCTGGCCAGAACCCACACATGCTGAATTTGACTTTTTTGCACCTCAAAAAACGAAAAAACAACCATGGAAGACAGCTGCTCAATGTGTGGACCTTAATTATGAATGTTTAAGTTGTGTGCCCACCTGCGTAACCGCTGACGACTTGCTGAACTCCCTGAATCTGTAAAAATACGGCTTCAGTACACCAAAAGCATCCCCCACCGAAAAGTGCCTGTTGCATGGTTGATTCCTCATTCAATTAAATAACTCAATCGGGCTGATGGTTAAATTCCAGCTCATCAGTATGAAAGATAAAAAAGCCTGTCCATACAGGCTTTTTGTAGGGAAGTATTAACGCGGCTGAACAGCACTTTCCAGCTGGATCAAGAGATTTCCATGGCGATCCAGTAATTTTAAGGTTTTAGCAAATACCTGATAATGCGTCACTTTAGCTAAAGCTTCATTAAATTTCTGATCAAGCTGATCGTTGTTCATGCAAGCCATACGGGTAGTAGCCATTTGACTCAGGGTCAGCGTATCTTTTGCTGCTGTGTAGCTGCCCATAATCCGGTTACAGCTATCTGAACCTGAAACGCGCTGGGTACTGGCATCAAATTGCAGACTCGGAACATTGCGTGCGGTTGGCGCAGTCTTGATTTCAGTATTACCAATCTGGGTCGCAATCCAAGTACGATTTTGCAAAAGTTGTAAATGATTCGCGGTTTGTGTCGTGGCTGTATTGGGCACAGTTTCGCAGCCCATGACCGTTAGAACCGAGCCTAAAATCGCGATTGCAGTTAATTTTTTTAGCATGAGAGATACTCTGATCATTGACTAGCTATTTGTATATAAACAAAAAAATGATCAAGGTTCCAGTTGATTTTGTATCTTTATTGAAGTGGATTTGCTACACAGTTATCGCATGTCGGGTTTTGGTAGGCCCTGCCGGATCAGGCGTGAATAGTCCTGACTGGAGAGATTAGCGGTGCGTTCTACCCGTGGATTGACATGTGCCCGTTGATACCAAGTGTGCATATCCCAAGACTGTTCTAGTACTTTAAGATCATAGAGATAATTCGGTAAATAGCCGGAGGCCAGCAACCGGTAATCTGAGGGTAGCTGTTGTTGCGATATCGCCTGAACCATATCAAAGACTAGTGTGGTGCAATTACTGGTCAGGGTATTGTACCATTTTGGCTTTTGGGCCAGCTCATCGGCCTGACGCAGATATTCCTTGAATAGCGCTTTAGCCTGAGCTTGCGGCATTTTGACTGGGAAAAAATAGACCTGTTCACCACGGACATTGCTACGGGTATAGACAATATCCTTTTCATCCGATGCGACCAGACTCAGTTCATATTTTCGGAAAAAGCCACCAATCGCTGAAAACTCTTCATTCTTTTCCTTGCGGATTTCAATCGAGAAGGTGAGTGGCTTTTGATTGGCAAAATCGAAGCTGACCAGGGTATGGGCAATTTTAGGCCCCATCCAGTAGGAAGTAATGATGTTCACGCCAGTAATCTGATTCAGATCAAAACTGCGGCTTTCCCAGCGTTCGATATAGCGACCATCGGCCTGCCAGTCAAAGTTGCGGATATTGTGTAAGGTAACCTGATCGCCTTGCTGCTCATAATGCAGAAGCTGGGAAACCTCAGGATTCCACTCTCGATCCTGACGCGCTTCCAGACTGAAATATCCTAGCAAACAGAATAAAAAGGCCAGAAGATAAAGAACGCTATCCACTTGGCGGGAGATCAGATGCCGGGTGAAATAAATCCCGAGAACGACCAGCGCAAAGGTCAGCCAGAGTCCAATCAGTATCAAGCTGCCGATTTTGCCGATGGGAAGATGAACCCACAGCATGAGGCTGAGCCACAGGCTCGACAGAATGACGAATAAAGTAAACAGGCTGCCCAGCAGCCACAGACTCCAATGTCTGGAGATATATTCGCGTCCCTGCATCATCACTTTTTCATGAGAAATAGGTTTTATTTTCTGTAGGTTGCGAACTCAAAAGCAATGCCGGTTTTGTCATCAATATGTTGTTCTGACGCTATCTTCACAAAATCATTTGGAATTTTAGGATAAAAAATATCACCTTCAACATTTAAATCAACATGAGTAAGCTCTAGTCGATCCACAATATTGATGGTTTGCTTGAAAATCTCACCACCACCAATAATAAAAATTGTATTTGGTTTCTCTGATGCTTGAACGTCAGGAATAGATTTCTCTAAGGCTTCTTCGATTGAATGTGCAACTTTAACGCCGTCAAAATTCCAATTATGGTTTCGAGTAATTACCCAATTTACACGTTTAGGAAGCGGACGACCAATCGAATCAAAATTTTTACGACCAAGGATAATTACCCCACCTTGGGTAATTTCTTTAAAGTGTTTTAAATCAGCAGAAATATGCCAAGGCAGATCGTTATCCTTACCAATACAACGTTGGTTGTCCATAGCAACCACATGTACTACTTCAAAACTTTGGAAAGTCATAACTTAATTGTCCGGAACATATTGAATATCACATATAACAAAATCCCGCTTTATAAAAAGCAGGATTTGGTCATGGTAACTATAAAGGAAAATAAAGCTAATTTCAGCTTAATTTAAAAATCCATTAAAGCTAAAGAATTTTTAAGTAGGGTCTGTTGACATTTACTGTTCATAATTAACCCTATAAAGGTAGCCATAAAAATATACAGGCTAAAGCAACAGAACTTTGATAATTTCTTTTGAGCTTGTCATATCGAGTAGCTATTCCTCTAAATTGCTTTAATCTACAAAACATATTTTCAACTAAATGCCTGATTTTATATAAATACCAGTCCATATGGTCATTGTTCGATTGGCTATTTGTTTTCTTTGGTATATTCGCTTTAGTCCCTGTTTTCCTGATCTGTTCACGCAGTGGTTCTGAATCATAGCCTTTATCTGCACATACCACTTTTGTCTCTTTTAAATCTAATGTTGATATTAAATCAGGTGCAACTTTAACATCATGTGTGGTTCCATCGGTAATCATGAAATCAATAGGATTGCCATGTGCATCAACAATCAAATGTATTTTTGAGGAGTTTCCTCCTACACTTTTAGAAATAGATTGATTCGCTATACCGGCAGAATGTTGATGAGCACGTACATGAGAGCCATCAATAAAAATCCACTCCATATCGGGGCATGAGGCTAGTAATTTGAATAATCTAAGTAACTTACCGCTGCTTGACCAACGATTAAAACGTTTGAAAATAGAGTTGGAATGACCAAAACAAGAAGGAATATCTCGCCACGGACAGCCTGTTCTAATTCTATAGAGAATAGCTTCAATAAAATTGCGTAAATTTGAGTTGTGGTGAATGGATAAATTACGCAGAATAACTTTCAACTTTTGCCAGTGTTGATCTGTCAGCATGGTACGAGGCATAGCGAATAGTAAAATTGGGTTTGGCGATTTGATTTTACTACTTCGCTATTTTTTTAAACTAAAAGTGTCAACACACCCTAAGCATATTCAAGCGTAAAAAACCTTTAGCACCAGCTACATTAGAGCGAATTGTGAGGGGGATTTTAAAATATATCGTTCACAACCCAAAACCTTACATCGTGGACAATGTGGCGCCAATTCTTACTGAGTGTGCCAATGGTTCAAGTCGTAGATCCATGCCAATAAATGAGCCATTACGTACAATTACAGCAGAAACAAAAGGCGGTACACATGCGCTATACGTGTGTCACCTATCTAAAATGAAAAAGGGGTGCACTGGCCAAGAGCTATCAGAACCATTTCACACGTTAACGACCGTGAATCAGTTTGCGGAAGTACGTGCGCTACTTTTGAAATTTACCGGGCAATTCAACTTTAAGAATGACTTGTTTGAACGTTTCGGCTTAATCGAAATCAATAATGAACATTATTATATTGAAGACATTGGTTTTAGGATGATTCAACCATTTGAGTTGTATAAGGCTCAGGGCTTTCCAAGCAATTACATCTTTACTCATGGTGTAGATGAAAATAACCAAAAAATTAAGCTGACGAAAACTGAGCAATACAGAATGGTAGGTAACTCAGTACCTCCAGATCTATCCCATGCACTTGTCAAAGCAAACTTTAAACATGAAATGAAATATCAAATTGCATCGTAAAAAAAACCTAGCATTGATTGGTCAATGCTAGGTGGGTATAAGACTTTTCAGGGGCTCTTATATTGCAAATGCTAACTGTGCTACTGGTGGCTTTAACATGCCCATTGATGTTAATACATCAGTGTATGTACGTACAGACCAGGTATTCGTTGATATATCAAAATAGATACAACTAAAAATAGTTTTGTACTCAGCGTACAGGGTAATCAAGTCAAAGCTATCGATATTGGCATTTTCAACCCGTTCGCTATATGTTGTACTGTAAGAGACACGCGTTAGATCTTCAGGTGCAAAATAGACAATACGTGCTTTGTCGCCGTGTCGTTCGTGGTTGTATTTGATCGTATTACACTTTGATAATCTCTCAATGTAACGGTCAAAAGATGCAGAATTTTGAACCTCTTTGTAGAGTATTTCCGCTGCATGGTAAATAAAGCAGTTGCTTAACCCAATGCCGTGCGAACTAAGGACTTTTTCTCCATCTGTTTTAAACATCGTGTAGCGTAGATACATCTTGAATACTCCAGGTTTTAAGCAATGAGCTTGATGTATTCATTTTAAAGACTGTTTGGGCTTTAAAATTTTTTCAAAAAAAAACCTAGCTAGGCTAGGTCAAAAGGGTAGAAGTTAATTAAATAACCTGAAGATCCAAAGTCCTAATGCTAAAAATGCTTCTTCCAGCACTTCAATCTTGGTTGTGTATTCAAGTGAATATAGATGTCCAACTTCAGTAACACTCAGTTTCATACGATTAGATAGGTCCAAGTCACTCACATTTAATTTGATCAGTGCATTAAACAAATAAATTAACGAAAAAAAGTTTTTTGATAAAGTTTTTGTGGCTAATAGATTTAATATAATTATCTAATTGGTTAGGTTATAAAAGGTAAAAATTTTGTCTAAATCTGATAATGACAACCCGTGTAAAACCAAAGAGAAACCGTTTTGGAACCATGTCAATACAGATGACTACGAAGAAGAAAACGAATATAAACACCAAGCGCCATCGTTCTTTAAGTATTTATTCAATATGTGCAGAAGCTGGCTAATAGTCATTATCGAAGTGCATATTCTTATTGGTTTTATTCTACTGGTTTTGTACATGTGGAAAGGCGTTTTAGTTTTTAATTAATAACGCTGTTTTTGAACAAACCCAATTCATGAATCTGAAAGCAGTTTGCCGTAGATATTTAACATTCAACGCTATTAAATGCTCAATCTGTTTATGCGATGAATTCCCTCTAAACCATCTGCATATACAAGTGAGTCGGTTCCTGATCTCTGGCCATGGTCTGACCAGGCCTGGAAACCAAAATCACCGCGTCAAAATTTAGTACGCGCAACAGCCTTATATCACTTGAGTTTTTCTAAGATCTAAGTCAATTTTGAACTTCCAATACGACCAGTAGGCAAGTGGCATGCCTACTGGTTTTTATTTTTTGATTGATCATCAGACATGCAAGAAATAGAATTGGTATATATATTCTTTCACCGGTCTTGAGATGTCAGAAAAATCAGAAATACCGCTTAAAGCTGGTGATTTAGTTGAAATTGAAGCTCTTGCTCCTGGTGCACCTAAACGCATTCCAGTGGCGTTAGAGCTGCTGTCGGCTGGATTTGCATCACCAGCACAAGATTTTATTGAAAAGTCGGTCGATCTCAACGAAATGCTGATCACCAATGAGTACTCTACGTTTATTGGTAAAGTAGGCTCTCGTTCCATGCTAAATGCCGGTATAGATATTAACGATAAGCTCATAATCGATAGAAGCTTAGACGCCAAGCATCTAGATATTATTGTTGCTCAGCTAGAAACAGACTTTACCGTTAAGCGGTTGATGATCACCAAGCAAATGTCAGCTGGTGAAATTAATGAAATTTTTGGTCCAGATGCAAAATCTATCCCTCCAGTTTGGCTTAAAGCAGAAAACCAAGAGCACTCACATATTTTTCTAAAACCTGAACAGGAATTGATTGTGTGGGGCGTAGTGACTTACATCATTAAAGACGCACGAAAATGACAAACCGGGTATTTATTCATGTTGATATAAATTCGGCATATTGTTCGATGGAAGCATTTTGGAACCCTAAGTTAAAGGGTAAACCATGCGTTGTCTTAAGCTCTAATGATGGAACAATCATCGCGAGAAGCGCTGAAGCTAAACTCTTAAAAATCCCGATGGGTGCGCCACTCTTTAAGGTCCAAGACATCATCAATAAACATAACGTTCATGTGCTATCGAGCAATTTTGCGCTATATGGCGAAATGTCACGCCGTTTTCATGGAATATTATCTGGTTTTGTAGATCCAAGCTGTTACAGCATTTACAGCATTGATGAAGGCTTTATAGAATTTACTCAATTTACTAAAAACTTTGATGCTACTGAAATGGCACGGGAGATTCGGCATCAAGTATATAAGTTTATTGGCTTAACAACGTGCGTGGGTGTTGGTAGAACACTGACTGAAAGTAAAATGGCCAACAACCTTGCCAAAAAGAATCCAGAATTAAATGGAATCTGTAATTTAGTGACAATGAGCCTGGTAGATGTCGAAAGCTACTATCAAAGCATGCCAGTTGATGAAATATGGGGTGTAGGGCGAAAGTACGCTAAAAAGCTTAATGACATGGGGATTTTAAGTGTGCTGGATCTTGCAACATCCAACCCGAATCGAATGCGTGAACTCTTCAATGTGAATATGCAAAGTACGATTTTAGAATTGCTTGGCCAGCCATGCTTTGAATTTGAAAGTTCACCTAAGGCGAAACAACAGATTGTCTCGAGCAAATCTTTCGGCCAGAAAATTACTGAGCTCTCAATTCTTCAAGAAGCCATCAGCAAATATACCCATAATGCATTCAATCGGCTTGTTGCTGAACACCAGCTATGCGGATCTCTGATTGTTTTCTTGCAATCCAACCCATTTGACCAGTCAAAACCGTATTACAGCAAGTCGTTAACATACACGTTTACCCAACCTACAAACAATTTGATGCAACTGGTTAAAGCTGCCACATCACTGATTGATAAATTGTACAAAGAGGGGATAGAGTTTAAGAAATGTGGCGTGATGTTGTGTGAATTGATAAAAGAAGAACATCGCACGATCGGCCTACTAACTGACGTAGAGCAGCTTGAAAAAGAGCAAGCGTTAATGACGGCGTTTCAAAACATTCAAAGTAAGTTTGGCAAGGCTAAAATTGCTGCTGGATCATGTAATCTGAAAAATAGAGATTGGGAACCTAAGTCAGAACGTCAAAGCCGTAACTATTTTAGTGAGGCTGGTATGATTGTCTTCAATTGATTCATTTGAGGGAATTTGTTGGCAATGACGGGGATGGTCAGACTCGAACTGGCATTCAAGGAATCAAACCTTTGCCTTAAAGAGATTGATCAAATCTCAAAATCAATTGGCTACACCCTCGGAAATATAAGAAATTAAGATTGCTGATAGCTTCTTGGTGATTCAGCTGGTGTACCATCATCATATCGCCAAAATAAGAAGCTTCCACTCCATTCGACTTCACCTGAAGCATAGTCACGGATCTTATCGCTCCAGCGGATAGGTTTAATTTCATGGTCTAAGAATTCATCCCACACAATAAACGCCGTGCCATCTTTGTTTGGGATTTGGTTCTCTATGAAGAACCAGGGTGACTTCACATCAACAGAACAGCGTTTTGTCATTTTGTCTCTCTCACTCTTTTGAGTCGTATGCATATTCATATAAGCCTCAAATCAATTGAAAAGATCCTGGAAACTGTTTTGAACGTCAGATCGTGCGATCGGCGCTGTTTCTTGTTGCTGTGACTGACCATTAAAGTCTCAAAAATGACATTAATGTTCTAAACTTTAACAATATAGTTGTAAACTCAAAGAGGAAGTTTGAATGAATATTACGAAAAAATCAGATTCAATACTTGTGGTATTTTTTAAGTTGTTTCTTTGTAGCAGTGCATTTGTTGCATGTATTTTATTTGGATTTTGGTTGAGTCCAATGCAAGTACCATCCCCAATAGTCATTTTTATATCACTTGCAATCACCGTTTTATTTACTTATTGGATATTTGGAATAGGTAAACTCAAACATAAGTAAATTTACAACTATTATGTCATAAATGGATTGGTTATCTAAACTCAAAGTTCATTGAGTTTAGAACTATAATGTAAATTTACTGAATCATACCTAATGTAAGTTATTGATTTTATGATTCATCAGTTTAAGTCTTTAATGTGCAAAGACATCAGGCAACGACGGGCTGCTGCCGGCCATCAGCGGACGCAGGGAGGACTTTCCGCAACCGGCCGTTCGATGCGGCACCGATGGCCTTCGCGCAGGGGTAGTGAATCCGCCAGGATTGACTTGCGCTGCCCTACCTCTCACTAGTGAGGGGCGGCAGCGCATCAAGCGGTGAGCGCACTCCGGCACCGCCAACTTTCAGCACATGCGTGTAAATCATCGTCGTAGAGACGTCGGAATGGCCGAGCAGATCCTGCACGGTTCGAATGTCGTAACCGCTGCGGAGCAAGGCCGTCGCGAACGAGTGGCGGAGGGTGTGCGGTGTGGCGGGCTTCGTGATGCCTGCTTGTTCTACGGCACGTTTGAAGGCGCGCTGAAAGGTCTGGTCATACATGTGATGGCGACGCACGACACCGCTCCGTGGATCGGTCGAATGCGTGTGCTGCGCAAAAACCCAGAACCACGGCCAGGAATGCCCGGCGCGCGGATACTTCCGCTCAAGGGCGTCGGGAAGCGCAACGCCGCTGCGGCCCTCGGCCTGGTCCTTCAGCCACCATGCCCGTGCACGCGACAGCTGCTCGCGCAGGCTGGGTGCCAAGCTCTCGGGTAACATCAAGGCCCGATCCTTGGAGCCCTTGCCCTCCCGCACGATGATCGTGCCGTGATCGAAATCCAGATCCTTGACCCGCAGTTGCAAACCCTCACTGATCCGCATGCCCGTTCCATACAGAAGCTGGGCGAACAAACGATGCTCGCCTTCCAGAAAACCGAGGATGCGAACCACTTCATCCGGGGTCAGCACCACCGGCAAGCGCCGCGACGGCCGAGGTCTTCCGATCTCCTGAAGCCAGGGCAGATCCGTGCACAGCACCTTGCCGTAGAAGAACAGCAAGGCCGCCAATGCCTGACGATGCGTGGAGACCGAAACCTTGCGCTCGTTCGCCAGCCAGGACAGAAATGCCTCGACTTCGCTGCTGCCCAAGGTTGCCGGGTGACGCACACCGTGGAAACGGATGAAGGCACGAACCCAGTTGACATAAGCCTGTTCGGTTCGTAAACTGTAATGCAAGTAGCGTATGCGCTCACGCAACTGGTCCAGAACCTTGACCGAACGCAGCGGTGGTAACGGCGCAGTGGCGGTTTTCATGGCTTGTTATGACTGTTTTTTTGTACAGTCTATGCCTCGGGCATCCAAGCAGCAAGCGCGTTACGCCGTGGGTCGATGTTTGATGTTATGGAGCAGCAACGATGTTACGCAGCAGGGCAGTCGCCCTAAAACAAAGTTATGCAGCCAAATCCCAACAATTAAGGGTCTTAAAATGGTAAAAGATTGGATTCCCATCTCTCATGATAATTACAAGCAGGTGCAAGGACCGTTCTATCATGGAACCAAAGCCAATTTGGCGATTGGTGACTTGCTAACCACAGGGTTCATCTCTCATTTCGAGGACGGTCGTATTCTTAAGCACATCTACTTTTCAGCCTTGATGGAGCCAGCAGTTTGGGGAGCTGAACTTGCTATGTCACTGTCTGGCCTCGAGGGTCGCGGCTACATATACATAGTTGAGCCAACAGGACCGTTCGAAGACGATCCGAATCTTACGAACAAAAGATTTCCCGGTAATCCAACACAGTCCTATAGAACCTGCGAACCCTTGAGAATTGTTGGCGTTGTTGAAGACTGGGAGGGGCATCCTGTTGAATTAATAAGGGGAATGTTGGATTCGTTGGAGGACTTAAAGCGCCGTGGTTTACACGTCATTGAAGACTAGTCCTTTGCATAACAAAGCCATCAAACCGGACGCCAGAGATTCCGCGCCTGTTGCGCATGGCTTCGCCATTTTATGCGCAATAGGCGCGCCACCCTGTCGCCGTTTATGGCGGCGTTAGGCATCACAAAGTACAGCATCGTGACCAACAGCAACGATTCCGTCACACTGCGCCTCATGACTGAGCATGACCTTGCGATGCTCTATGAGTGGCTAAATCGATCTCATATCGTCGAGTGGTGGGGCGGAGAAGAAGCACGCCCGACACTTGCTGACGTACAGGAACAGTACTTGCCAAGCGTTTTAGCGCAAGAGTCCGTCACTCCATACATTGCAATGCTGAATGGAGAGCCGATTGGGTATGCCCAGTCGTACGTTGCTCTTGGAAGCGGGGACGGATGGTGGGAAGAAGAAACCGATCCAGGAGTACGCGGAATAGACCAGTCACTGGCGAATGCATCACAACTGGGCAAAGGCTTGGGAACCAAGCTGGTTCGAGCTCTGGTTGAGTTGCTGTTCAATGATCCCGAGGTCACCAAGATCCAAACGGACCCGTCGCCGAGCAACTTGCGAGCGATCCGATGCTACGAGAAAGCGGGGTTTGAGAGGCAAGGTACCGTAACCACCCCAGATGGTCCAGCCGTGTACATGGTTCAAACACGCCAGGCATTCGAGCGAACACGCAGTGATGCCTAACCCTTCCATCGAGGGGGACGTCCAAGGGCTGGCGCCCTTGGCCGCCCCTCATGTCAAACGTTAGATGCACTAAGCACATAATTGCTCACAGCCAAACTATCAGGTCAAGTCTGCTTTTATTATTTTTAAGCGTGCATAATAAGCCCTACACAAATTGGGAGATATATCATGAAAGGCTGGCTTTTTCTTGTTATCGCAATAGTTGGCGAAGTAATCGCAACATCCGCATTAAAATCTAGCGAGGGCTTTACTAAGCTTGCCCCTTCCGCCGTTGTCATAATCGGTTATGGCATCGCATTTTATTTTCTTTCTCTGGTTCTGAAATCCATCCCTGTCGGTGTTGCTTATGCAGTCTGGTCGGGACTCGGCGTCGTCATAATTACAGCCATTGCCTGGTTGCTTCATGGGCAAAAGCTTGATGCGTGGGGCTTTGTAGGTATGGGGCTCATAATTGCTGCCTTTTTGCTCGCCCGATCCCCATCGTGGAAGTCGCTGCGGAGGCCGACGCCATGGTGACGGTGTTCGGCATTCTGAATCTCACCGAGGACTCCTTCTTCGATGAGAGCCGGCGGCTAGACCCCGCCGGCGCTGTCACCGCGGCGATCGAAATGCTGCGAGTCGGATCAGACGTCGTGGATGTCGGACCGGCCGCCAGCCATCCGGACGCGAGGCCTGTATCGCCGGCCGATGAGATCAGACGTATTGCGCCGCTCTTAGACGCCCTGTCCGATCAGATGCACCGTGTTTCAATCGACAGCTTCCAACCGGAAACCCAGCGCTATGCGCTCAAGCGCGGCGTGGGCTACCTGAACGATATCCAAGGATTTCCTGACCCTGCGCTCTATCCCGATATTGCTGAGGCGGACTGCAGGCTGGTGGTTATGCACTCAGCGCAGCGGGATGGCATCGCCACCCGCACCGGTCACCTTCGACCCGAAGACGCGCTCGACGAGATTGTGCGGTTCTTCGAGGCGCGGGTTTCCGCCTTGCGACGGAGCGGGGTCGCTGCCGACCGGCTCATCCTCGATCCGGGGATGGGATTTTTCTTGAGCCCCGCACCGGAAACATCGCTGCACGTGCTGTCGAACCTTCAAAAGCTGAAGTCGGCGTTGGGGCTTCCGCTATTGGTCTCGGTGTCGCGGAAATCCTTCTTGGGCGCCACCGTTGGCCTTCCTGTAAAGGATCTGGGTCCAGCGAGCCTTGCGGCGGAACTTCACGCGATCGGCAATGGCGCTGACTACGTCCGCACCCACGCGCCTGGAGATCTGCGAAGCGCAATCACCTTCTCGGAAACCCTCGCGAAATTTCGCAGTCGCGACGCCAGAGACCGAGGGTTAGATCATGCCTAGCATTCACCTTCCGGCCGCCCGCTAGCGGACCCTGGTCAGGTTCCGCGAAGGTGGGCGCAGACATGCTGGGCTCGTCAGGATCAAACTGCACTATGAGGCGGCGGTTCATACCGCGCCAGGGGAGCGAATGGACAGCGAGGAGCCTCCGAACGTTCGGGTCGCCTGCTCGGGTGATATCGACGAGGTTGTGCGGCTGATGCACGACGCTGCGGCGTGGATGTCCGCCAAGGGAACGCCCGCCTGGGACGTCGCGCGGATCGACCGGACATTCGCGGAGACCTTCGTCCTGAGATCCGAGCTCCTAGTCGCGAGTTGCAGCGACGGCATCGTCGGCTGTTGCACCTTGTCGGCCGAGGATCCCGAGTTCTGGCCCGACGCCCTCAAGGGGGAGGCCGCATATCTGCACAAGCTCGCGGTGCGACGGACACATGCGGGCCGGGGTGTCAGCTCCGCGCTGATCGAGGCTTGCCGCCATGCCGCGCGAACGCAGGGGTGCGCCAAACTGCGGCTCGACTGCCACCCGAACCTGCGTGGCCTATACGAGCGGCTCGGATTCACCCACGTCGACACTTTCAATCCCGGCTGGGATCCAACCTTCATCGCAGAACGCCTAGAACTCGAAATCTAACGTCCGTTCGGGCATCGAGGTCCATGTCGGGGTGGGACGGGCCCGTGGCTTCAAGATCACTTGCAGTCCGACCGCGATGTCTTGGTTGCGCGAGAGGTTGTCGACAGGCCATGCTGAGTGTGCGATGGTTGATCGCTTCCTCGCCGCTCTCCACGGCGACGATGGCCGCCGCCATCAGCAAGTGCGCCAGTTCCCCTATGGTGCCCTCGCTGCGTGTGAGCAGGTAGCGAGCCATGTCCAGCGTGGCAATTGGGGAAGGCCGGCGCAGCGGGAGCGAAGCGGCGAAGCTGGCCAGCAGTGAGCAGCAATCGTCGTTGGCCTCCCATACCGGCAGCATCATCGGCTCGAAGCGATTTTCCAACTGGTCATCGGAGCGGATGGCTAGGTAGGCGTCGCGCGTGCCTACCCCAACCAACGGGATGCGCAGTTCGTTGCCGAGGAAGCGCAGCAGGTTGAGGAATTCCCGGCGGTTGACGCTGTTGCCGGCCAGCACGTTGTGCAGCTCGTCGATCACCAGCATGCGCACGCCGACCTTGCGCAGCAGTGCCAGAGCCAGTTGCTCCATTTCCGGCAACCGTGGGCGTGGGCGCAGCGGCGCGCCCATCGCGGCGAGCAGCGCGACGTAGAAGCGGATCACGGACGGCTCGGACGGCATCTGCACGACCAACACCGGGATGTGCTCCTGGTCGGCGTCGGAGCTGGCCGGGTGGGTGCGGCGGAACTTCTCGACGATCATCGACTTGCCATTGTTGGTCGGGCCAACCAGCAGCAGGTTGGGCATGCGTTGCTTGTTTGGCCACGCATAAAGGGCTTCCAGCCGGTTCAGCGCCTCGACTGCGCGCGGATAGCCGATCCAGCGGTCGGCGCGAAGGCGCTGGATGCGCTCGTCCGCCGGAAGACGGGCCAAGCCCTGGGCCGCCGGCAGCAGGTGGGACAGGTCGATGATGGGATATTCGTCCACGGCTACCACTCCTCAATCTGGTCGAACGGTTTGGCGGGTGGCAAGTTGTCTGCCTGCGGGTCGGCAATATCCGTATCCGGCGGAACGGGCTTGTCCGGCCGAGCTGATGTCTTGAGGTGCTGGCGGCGATCCGCGTCACGCCGCGCCTTGCGTGTGGCCTTCTGCGCGCTGGTCACAATCTCACGCATCTGGCCGATCATGCGGAACAGCGCCGACTCATCCACCTGTTCGCGCCCTTGCTGCCGCAGTTTCGCCAGCGCCTGCCGTTGTTCCCAGAGGGTGACAGCCGGATGCGACAAGGTACGGTAGGGAATTTCCAGGTAATGCTGTCCCTCCGGTTCCAGGACCCAGATACGGCTGATGTCGCGCGGATCGCGCCGGATCAGAAAGGACGGCCAGCGTTCACGCCGCTGTGACTGACCATTAAAGTCTCAAAAATGACATTAATGTTCTAAACTTTAACAATATAGTTGTAAACTCAAAGAGGAAGTTTGAATGAATATTACGAAAAAATCAGATTCAATACTTGTGGTATTTTTTAAGTTGTTTCTTTGTAGCAGTGCATTTGTTGCATGTATTTTATTTGGATTTTGGTTGAGTCCAATGCAAGTACCATCCCCAATAGTCATTTTTATATCACTTGCAATCACCGTTTTATTTACTTATTGGATATTTGGAATAGGTAAACTCAAACATAAGTAAATTTACAACTATTATGTCATAAATGGATTGGTTATCTAAACTCAAAGTTCATTGAGTTTAGAACTATAATGTAAATTTACTGAATCATACCTAATGTAAGTTATTGATTTTATGATTCATCAGTTTAAGTCTTTAATGTGCAAAGACAGTTGCACAACTTCATCAATCAAATAAGCAACAGGACTTACAGATTGGCTTTTTGTGAAAGTCGGTGCACCAGCTTCAGCGATAAACTTCTCGCTAATCGGTTTTTTGATTTCTAAGCGATACACACGGCGCAGCTTGTTTAAGCAATCAGACATTGAGCCATCGCCAATACCGTGACGGGCTTTCTTGTTATCACGAGTCTTAAACGTGAAGTATGGAAAATGTTTGGCCATGACTGCAGTAATGTCTTTACCAACCAAGTAAATGTGGCTGTGTGTTTCGTAGAAGTGGGTAAATGACGTCTCTACGTGATAAGCAGCCAACAAGCTTTTTGCTTGAGGGTCAGTGATAACCGATTTAACTTGGTTAATCATTTTTTTGGCAATTGTTTTGTTATTCATGATGAACACCCTATAAATTTGATTAATTAGATTGAGTTAATGCAAGTTGCGTAAAAATACGTTTTAGGCACACTTTACATGTAACAAGGTGCGGTACCGTGTCCACGGTAACTTCACCTACTTTCATTTTGAATTCTTTCTTTGCTTCATCTGCAGGGAATAAGCCTCCAGCTGAGCACAAGTACTGGTTTTTCTCACGAACTAATTTAGATCCTGAGTAGTCTTCATCAAAAACCAAGTGAGTCACTGTATTTGATTTTTCACCATCGCCCCATGATCCAGCTGACAAGCCTGACATTACAATTTTTACACCAGTGAACCATTTGAACGGTAAAGCACTGAAGTTTTTCTTCTGATCGATAGCATCAAAGATCGGTTTAGCTTGTTGCAGCGCATTGAATAATTCAAACAATGCAGTAATTTTTTTCTTAGCATCCTGTTCAGCCTGGTTCCACTTGGTTTGCGCCTCATACTCAGCACGGGTATACCAGACCACTTGCCCATTTTTTGCATATAGCCAAAGTTTTTTACCAGTCATGAGATGGTTCACCATCGCATCGGGCATATCAAACATGAGGTTGTTAAATGACATAACTTTGTCATTCAGGTTGATAAAAGACTTTTTATCTTCAGGTAGTAGCACCGGCACTAACGTAGAGCGTACTAATGCTTCGTAGTTGTCAGTAGACATGCTAGAACGTGGGAAACTATGACCTGTAAACACTGGCTTAAGATAAGGGTTGTATGGCAACTCAGTTGCTAAAACCTTGGTGGACCATTCTTCCCACAAATTGAACTTTTTAGCTTGTTCAACCATATGGTGCAGATCTGCAGTAGAAATTCTAACTGATGGCATTGAAGGGTTATTTATTGATTCTGGCGCACGAGTTACACGAACAAGTTCTATAACTTCATGCGCTTCAATTGGACCATATTTGCGATCAAGGTTTTTGCTAAGTAATTCATTAATAGTAACCATTTCAACTCCAAGTTTTAAGCTTTCTGCTTCAATATGTTTATTTTAAGATAGAACCTAAACCAAAAACTTTTTTAAAATTATTTATTTTTATTATTGTTTTACTGGTCCTTGCTGCGACTTTTAACAGATAGCAGCTAAAAATAGTAATGAGGATGCTATTAAAATGATGGAAGCAATTAAGGTACCATACAAATAAGCATTGATCCTGGTGCGCCAGATCTAGCGCTGGCCACAACCAAATTTCTAAACCTTTTTTTAATCAATTAAAAAACATCGAATGCGGTTTTCAACTGCCAACCAGTGAAGCAATAGACATGCTTCACTGGTTGTTGTTATTAAGCTTCAGTCAATTCATTAATATCTAGGATATGAACGCCGTTTGATGTCAGTAGCCAACATGAGAGGGTATGTGCTTCAGTGACTTGAAGTATGAGGCTGTTAAGAGTGTCACTAGATTTTTTGCAGTAAAGGCAATCAGGTTCAGGATTGCTACCATCATCATCAATCAATGGCGTGTCAGCAATTAAGCGGTATGAAGCATACTTAATGATGTCAATATCATCGGCATTGATTGGCTCTTTTGAGCTTAGGCGTACTTGCTCTAAACTGAATGCTTCAGGTTCAATCCATTTAACCTTACTGGTGTTTTCAATCTGGTAACTTAACTGAGTGCCATCAGCAAAAAACACGACAAATTGACCATCTTCAATGTGCTGTACTTTAAAATTGCATGGAATGGTGAATGTGTTGTAGTAATTCATGGGGTTTCTCCAAGTTGTAGGCGTTGAGCCTAAGTTGATTAATCGTTTAAAACAGATTCGATAAAAGAGAGTATTTCAGCTTTAAGAGATGCTGAAATGGTTGCAGTATTTAACTGGCTTAAATACATATCAGCTTTGTCTTTTATTTCTTTTGACGTTGCGGTTTTACGAATTAAAACTAATGTATTCCACATATTAAAAGCCCTTTAGGATAGTGATTAAATCTATATTCATTATACAAAGCGCAATAGCTGTTTAATTTTTCTTAAAATTTAAAAATTCAAAACCTTTTTAATCAATTAAAAAAACATCGAATGCATTTTAAAAAATACCCAAAAGAAAAGGGATAAGGTTTTACGCTTATCCCTGTTTGGGTTTTAGATATGGCAATCAACAATCGTGATTATATAGTCGCTTGGAAAGCTCTTGAGCAAGGCTTGGTTTTTGTTTTCCCAATCTTCTTCCTTGCGAATATCCAGTCCAAACATGCCACACTCTGAACCTGTCCAGTCGCCTATTTCATCACCACTGGTCGCATCTAAGAAACAGTATGTACCGAATGGGTTTGCTGATTTTTTAGCTAGGAATTCTTCACGGCTCACCAAAAATTCATCAAATTCATGTCCGAATATGCCAAACAGGTTATCCGTATCACTGGCTTTCATTAATAAGATTGCATCTTGGTTATGATAGAAATTACGCTTATCGTTCACTGATTCGATTGATTCATCAGACCAAACATCAGCCCATGACCGCCAAGTACGTGAAGCATCACCGATACACTTCTCAAAATAGTCATAAACACGGTTAGCTTCGGTTTTTAAGCGGTTGATTTCGGTTTCAAAATCTAGCTCACCAATCGGGCAGCTATCCACTTTTCGTCCATCAAGACGCAACAGCATGTTTTTCCAACGTCCTCCGATTTCATACCAATCGTATTTCGGATTCGGGTTGGTGGTGGTGAAGTAATCGACCACTTTACCGTCAGCATCAAGCTCTATCCATTCTGTCCAACTTTCATCAGGTTTTTCACCTGTCAAAACAGTCGGCGTAACTTTTTCGTTATACCAGTTAATGAACTGTTGAAGCTCAAACACTTCAGTACATGGCACATCTTTTTGATGCCATTGAATGAACATGCCTAAATCACGAATGCGACTTGAGTACGTACCATCATCGTTTTTGACCTGTACCACTGATAAATGCTTACCGCCGTTCGGGAAGTCAGCAAAAATATCACCTTTGTTGTTTTTGATGGCATAAAGCTCTAAGTCTGTTGCATCACGCACGAAACGAGGGTCGTCAAGAAACGCATAGCGTTCTTCACCATCATCTATGATAGGCTTTGAGTTTTTCATCAAAGTGATTTCTGTCGATTCGTATTGGTCTTTAATTTCGTCCAATGATGATTCTGAAATGCAATATTTGTTTTTAATGCCTGAGCATTCAAATTCGTAAAATGGTTCTAGGGCATCTACAACATCACCATCAGGGGTGGTAACTACTGCAACTGTGAAATGTGACATTTTAAAATCTCCAAGTTTTGAGCCGTGTGCTCTACATCTGAGATTCCATAATAGTTATTAAGTGGCGTTTATAATTTTTTCCTTAAAATATTAATGAAGCTGAATTTAACAACGGTAGTGGTTCAGTAATTAAAATATTTTAATCAATTAAAATCACCGTATACGTTGAATAAAACTAATATCAATTATTTATATTTAATTAAATAAAATAAGGCTCACATATTAAAATAACCTGATTACATAGATCTATATCAAAAAAAGATGGCAATAATTAATAGTTGCCATGGCAGAGTAAAACTTGAAGTGCGACATAAACCACCTAATTAATTTAAAGGGTTTATGGAGTATATAAAATTGTCATACCATCATCTTAACTTTGAAGATCGTACTGCATTAATGCTTGAGTCAAGAAAAGAAGGCTTTTCAGCCAGAAAATTTGCTGAACTTATTAAAAGACATCCTAGTACGATCTATCGTGAGCTTAAAAGAAATAGCATCAATGACGTTTATCAAGCTCAATATGCTTCTGATAACACTTTTGCTAGACGTAGACGTGGTCACAGAAAACTCAAAATCGATTCAATCCTCTGGAAATTTATTGTTGAAGCGATCCGTTGTTTATGGTCTCCTCAGCAAATAGCAAAGCGTTTAAAGACATTTCCTGATTTGGATCAAACAATGAATGTAAGCCATACAACGATTTATTCAACGATACGAGCATTACCCAAGGGTGAGTTGAAAAAAGACTTATTATCCTGTCTACGTCATGAAAATAAAAAGCGAAAAGCTAACGGTGAACCTAAAAAAGATTCTATATTACAGGATATTAAAACTATTCATGAGCGCCCAGCCGAAGTTCAAGAAAGAAAAATACCGGGTCATTGGGAAGCTGATTTAATTAAAGGTAAAGACAATAAAAGTTCGATAGCAACACTTATTGAACGAAATACACGGCTCTGTATCTTGGCAACATTACCTGATGCAAAGGCAGAATCAGTGCGCAAGGCTTTAACTGAAGCTCTGAAATATTTACCTGCAGAACTGCGTAAAACGTTGACCTATGACCGTGGACGTGAGATGTCAGAACATAAAATACTCGAAGAAGATTTAGGCATAGATGTATATTTCTGTGACCCACATTCACCCTGGCAAAAAGGCACATGCGAAAATATGAATGGTTTAATTAGGCAATATTTACCTAAAGGGATTGATTTAAATCAGGCAGATCAGCATTATTTAAATCAAGTTGCCATGTCACTGAATACTCGTCCTAGAAAGGCGTTAGATTGGCTTACACCATTAGAGAAATTTGCTCAGCTTGTTGATTATCATATGGCTTTTGAAACTGTCGCACCTCATGTTTGAATTCGCCCCATATTTTTGCTACAGTGAACCAAATTAAGATCATCTATTTACTAGGCCTCGCATTTGCGGGGTTTTTAATGCTGAATAAAAGGAAAACTTGATGGAATTGCCCAATATTATTCAACAATTTATCGGAAACAGCGTTTTAGAGCCAAATAAAATTGGTCAGTCGCCATCGGATGTTTATTCTTTTAATCGAAATAATGAAACTTTTTTTCTTAAGCGATCTAGCACTTTATATACAGAGACCACATACAGTGTCTCTCGTGAAGCGAAAATGTTGAGTTGGCTCTCTGAGAAATTAAAGGTGCCTGAACTCATCATGACTTTTCAGGATGAGCAGTTTGAATTCATGATCACTAAAGCGATCAATGCAAAACCAATTTCAGCGCTTTTTTTAACAGACCAAGAATTGCTTGCTATCTATAAGGAGGCACTCAATCTGTTAAATTCAATTGCTATTATTGATTGTCCATTTATTTCAAACATTGATCATCGGTTAAAAGAGTCAAAATTTTTTATTGATAACCAACTCCTTGACGATATAGATCAAGATGATTTTGACACTGAATTATGGGGAGACCATAAAACTTACCTAAGTCTATGGAATGAGTTAACCGAGACTCGTGTTGAAGAAAGATTGGTTTTTTCTCATGGCGATATCACGGATAGTAATATTTTTATAGATAAATTCAATGAAATTTATTTTTTAGATCTTGGTCGTGCTGGGTTAGCAGATGAATTTGTAGATATATCCTTTGTTGAACGTTGCCTAAGAGAGGATGCATCGGAGGAAACTGCGAAAATATTTTTAAAGCATTTAAAAAATGATAGACCTGACAAAAGGAATTATTTTTTAAAACTTGATGAATTGAATTGATTCCAAGCATTATCTAAAAATACTTGGCAGAGTAAAACTTGAAGTGCGACATAAACCACCTAATTAATTTAAAGGGTTTATGGAGTATATAAAATTGTCATACCATCATCTTAACTTTGAAGATCGTACTGCATTAATGCTTGAGTCAAGAAAAGAAGGCTTTTCAGCCAGAAAATTTGCTGAACTTATTAAAAGACATCCTAGTACGATCTATCGTGAGCTTAAAAGAAATAGCATCAATGACGTTTATCAAGCTCAATATGCTTCTGATAACACTTTTGCTAGACGTAGACGTGGTCACAGAAAACTCAAAATCGATTCAATCCTCTGGAAATTTATTGTTGAAGCGATCCGTTGTTTATGGTCTCCTCAGCAAATAGCAAAGCGTTTAAAGACATTTCCTGATTTGGATCAAACAATGAATGTAAGCCATACAACGATTTATTCAACGATACGAGCATTACCCAAGGGTGAGTTGAAAAAAGACTTATTATCCTGTCTACGTCATGAAAATAAAAAGCGAAAAGCTAACGGTGAACCTAAAAAAGATTCTATATTACAGGATATTAAAACTATTCATGAGCGCCCAGCCGAAGTTCAAGAAAGAAAAATACCGGGTCATTGGGAAGCTGATTTAATTAAAGGTAAAGACAATAAAAGTTCGATAGCAACACTTATTGAACGAAATACACGGCTCTGTATCTTGGCAACATTACCTGATGCAAAGGCAGAATCAGTGCGCAAGGCTTTAACTGAAGCTCTGAAATATTTACCTGCAGAACTGCGTAAAACGTTGACCTATGACCGTGGACGTGAGATGTCAGAACATAAAATACTCGAAGAAGATTTAGGCATAGATGTATATTTCTGTGACCCACATTCACCCTGGCAAAAAGGCACATGCGAAAATATGAATGGTTTAATTAGGCAATATTTACCTAAAGGGATTGATTTAAATCAGGCAGATCAGCATTATTTAAATCAAGTTGCCATGTCACTGAATACTCGTCCTAGAAAGGCGTTAGATTGGCTTACACCATTAGAGAAATTTGCTCAGCTTGTTGATTATCATATGGCTTTTGAAACTGTCGCACCTCATGTTTGAATTCGCCCATCTTTTTGAGTTCTAGTTAATGATTAAATATATTCTTCAACCGTACTGGTCATACGTTTTTTCATTTTGTAAGGCTTGTAATGAGGAACATAACAAGGCTTGCAAACTGCTTCATAGGTTTTGGTATCAGAATGATAATAAAAGCGATCCAGTGGTTCATAGCCATTGCAATGATGGCAATAACGCTCAAAACCCAATGAAGTGAAGATCATCTTCTGCACAAATGCTTGTTTTTTATGTTTTGCTTTAAGTGTAGGTGAGTTTTTGACTTCACAAGAACAGATATAATCTTGGTAGTTATCGAACTCTGGTGCTTCTTGGTGTATGTGAACAAACCGATTTATAACTTTTGGATCAAAAATATTCCATTGTTGGTCATGTTCTGAAAATAGGAAATATCCATCTGCACCTGATGGCATTTCTTTACTGTATTTCGAGTAATGGATAACATGTTTTTCCGTTGGCTCAAAGTCATTCAGGAACATTCTCAAGGTATTGAGGTTCGGGAATTGGACTTTCATTAACTGTGCTTGAGTCACCAGATTGGATCTTGATTCGTAGTTCACCAGAACCATAATTTTACGGCTTTTGTCGATTCTGCCGATGATGTAATTATAGATATGATCAGACATTGTATTTTCTCCTATTCTATAGAGATCCATGTTAAGAACATGGATCATTCCCAAAAAATGCAATGAGATCGTTGCTCTGGTAGCTAAACTGCAATTCGGTGTAGTCCATTTTCAGTGTGCTATCTAAGTACGGTGTAATGTCGAGTTGCACGAATGAATCAATAAATTCACTTTCTGCGCCATACGCATCTATTGAGCCTTTGAACAGCTCCAGTACATTGCATGTTACATAGTCGCCAATTTCTGATTTATGTGTCTTACATGATGGTAGTAGAGAGGTGGTCCCACTTGTTTGAACAACTAAAAGCGTATTTATAAGTGATATTCCGCTCTAGTTAAGCCACCTTGTTTTGTTGGGGTAGCTGATCATAGTAAAACTCATTTGGTGTCATTTTGTCTAGACTCGAATGAGGTCGTTTCAAATTATAAAACTCAAAATATGCACTTAATTGCTTTTTCGCATCTGTGACACTGCTATAAGCTTTGAGATACACCTCTTCATATTTAACGCTCCGCCATAATCGTTCAACCATCACATTATCTACCCATCGACCTTTACCATCCATACTGATTTGAATGCCATTTGATTTCAATACATCAATAAATGCATCACTGGTAAACTGGCTGCCTTGGTCTGTATTAAATATTTCAGGTCGACCATATTTTTCAATTGCTTCATTTAAAGCCGAAATACAAAAATCCACCTCCATACTAATCGATACCCTATGCGCAAGTACCTTGCGGCTATGCCAATCAATCACAGCACATAAATAAACAAAGCCTTTTGCCATAGGGATATACGTTATATCCGTAGACCACACTTGATTACTGCGCTGAATAGCCAACCCTTTGAGCAGATATGGATATTTACGGTGAGCTTGATTAGCCTGGCTTAAATTTGGTTTGCAATATAACGCCTGAATACCCATTTTCTTCATTAAAGTACGTGTATGACGTCGTCCTATATGATGTCCTTGACGATTCAACAAATCACGCATCATACGACTGCCTGCAAAAGGATATTGCATATGTAATTCATCAATACATCGCATCAGCTTCAGATCTGATGCACTCACAGGTTTTGGGCGATAGTAATAACAACCACGGGAGACTTTCAGCAGCTTAGCTTGCTTAGATACTGAAATCTGAAGTGAGTCGTCGATTAACTTTTGTGGTTGAAGCGGCCCAGTTTCTTCAACACACCTTCTAAAAAATCAATTTCTAATGCCTGCTCACCGATTTTTGCATGTAGTTTTTTTAGATCGATGGGTGGTTCTGTTGGAGCTTTTGATTGATCGAAAGCTTGCGAGGAAGCTGAGATCAATTGATTTTTCCAGTCAATAATTTGGTTTTGATGAACATCAAACTCAGCACTCAATTCAGCAAGTGTTTTTTCTGCTTTAATCGCAGCAAGTGCTACCTTAGCTTTAAAATCATTTGAATGATTTCTTCTTGGTCTACGTGCCATAAAATACTCCATATATTGATGTTTATAACATCATTTGAGGAGCAGAATATCACTTATAGGAGTTGTTCAAATTTACGGATCCATCTCTGTAGTGCCAAGTCATTCAGGATCACTTGAACATGAGTGCCATCATATGAGCCTTGATATAGGCTGTAATATTTTTCAGGATTCAAGATACATTCAAGAACTAAATCAAAGTTGTTGCTGTAAGAGTTACGCGTAGCGACATATACACTTTCTGCTACTGGCTTTTCGACTTTGGTGAGTGTGATTGAGTCTGAATGCTCATGAGCGAACAAAATAGGGTCGTCTACGTCTTGTTCTTCATCTGGCTCAATGTCCATTAACGCCAAGCGTCTATCTTTGGTTTCTTGGTCGAGAATTTCCCAACCATCGATAGATAAAGTACCGCCGTCAGCAAGTTGAATGAGAACAGGGGTTTCTTTGTCCTGATCTGTATTGTCCAGAATGGTGAAGATCCCTAGTAATCGAACCCATGAAGTGATTAACTGGCAAATGGGTAGGTTTTCATTAATTTCATGGCGATTCTTGCAAGACTCGCTAAACATCGCCAGATTTTCAGGGTGATTAATATCAATATAGACATTGTGCAAAACAGCATCAGCACTGGTGTTGTTTGGTGCTTCGTAGCTCAATTCAATCAATAAGTATTTTTTAGACATGATCAATATTCCTTAGTACAAAACTTCAGTGCCAACAACGCAATCCAAAAACTTACCTTGCAGATCAAATACTAAAAATTGTTGCAGTTCTTTTTGTGTCGAGTGGATGTTAAAAACAGGCACAATCAAGCTGTCTTTTTCAAATAGGTTATGGTTGTTAATGACGAAATCATGAGCTGAATAGCAATGACCTTGCAGATATACACCGCAACGCATCAGCTTATCTAAATCAAAAGATTGAGAGATGTAGTGAACATCTTCTGGTGCATATTCACTGGCAATATCTCGGCTATATGCAAGATTGACTTGCTTGACCAAGCTTTGTTGAAAAAAGTCGCTGTCATGCACTTCTGAACGTGCGATGTCAGTAACAACTAAAATGGGTTGTGTTTCCCAAAAAATGCTGAGTAATTGATTAAAATCAAGATGCTCAGGGAATTGAACTTTTGAAGTAATAACGCTCCAATCATCAAGGGTTAAAGATAGAAAGTTTCCGTAATGATCAAGCGGAATAACCGTTAATACATTAAGGTCTTGATGCAATTCTTCGTTATACGAAAAATCAGCAAGGGAATGACCTGTATTTAATTCAGGATTCACAATAATGTTTAATGTTTTAGAACGGTTTGTAAAAAAATCAAGTACGCTTTTCATATCTTCAACTCCAAGTTTTAAGCAATTGCTTAGGTATGAATTAATTATATTTGTGAAATATCCCTTAAAAACTTTTCTCAAATTACTTATGGAACTGGCAATGAAAAATTTCAATATTTTTTAATCAATTAAAAAACATCGTATACGTCATTAAATCTAATGGCATAAAAAAAAGAGGGTAGACCTTTATTGGATCTCCCTCTATTTGTTTAATGGTTTCTTATGACAGGTTGTTTTTAAAGTACTCAATCAGTCTTAAATAAACAGTGTTCGCCATAAAATGTGAGCTATGCAGCGCATTAAAATCTGCGACATCTTCAAAACATTCTGTCAGTAATGCACTGGCGAAACCTTTATTCCATGTATTGAACTTTTCCAGTTCTGCATCTGACAGCAAATCATATTGAATCATGTCATTAATGGCTTGGCGTTGTAAATTTATCGCCACATCCATGACTTCGCCCTCAATCAATGCATGAGAATCATCAGGACTGAATCTAAATGATTCGTGAGCGTCTGCGATGGCTTGAACCTGTAACGGTGCATTGACTTCAATGCAGTAGGCTTGTGACTTGTGTTGGTGAAATAAAATGACATCCAGTTCAATGTTAAAAATAAACTGCGGATCTGCTTTGGTTGCTACGCCAATCACATTGATGACGCAACTTGGTAAACCGTCATACGCTTGGGTGAAGCTTTGTAGCAAGTGGCGCACATTAGCAGTACCAGTATTAAATTTTTGTAGTTGCATTGTCGTATCTCCAAGTTTTAAGCAATGAGCTTTGATGTATTCATTATATCGGTGCATGTGGCCTGTATAACTTTTCAGTAAAAGTATTACGGCTGATAGGCTCATGGTTTCAAGTTATTTTTAATCAATTAAAAACACCGTTTACGGCCATCATCTTATGAAAGGAATAAGCTATGGGTGCTTATTCCTGGTGGGTGTGATTAGTGCGGTTCTACGTCATACGTGTTTTCATTTTCTTTAAGTCTGGCTTTTTCACGCTTCAGTCTTAAACGCTCCTGATGTTCCCTGTATAGGTTGGTGAGTTGACCGACTGGCAAATGTAGAAACTTTAGATCAATGTTTCTTACCCAACTATCAACAGCAAGCTTTTTGCTTTTTTTAACGTCTGGCACTTCGTAATGATCACGCTTGATTGCGCCTTTTACGGCATTTAACACGAGATCCGCGGTAGCTTCATTCCAGCACTTGAATAATTTAATGCCTTTAAACGCCTTATATTTTGCTGGTACTTTTTCACTGTACTTAAACAGCTCTCCAGTAGATGTCACGGCGATAAACCAGTCACAACGGACAAGCTTCATCGTTTCTATACGTTTTAATTCGTTTTTTTCTCTTTGTTGTTCTATTTCTTGCATATTTGCAAAGCCGAATAAGTCAGGGTTGTCAATTTTCATAGTCGCCATTTGAATTTTTTATACCTCTCAATGAACGTTCGGATCTCAAAAAAACCTAGCATTGTTTGGTCAATGCTAGGTGTTGTGTTTATTGGTCTTCAGGCATCATAAAAGTAATGATAGGCTCACCATTCACACCAGGCCCAACCGTAGCAATATTGGTGATTAAGGTGTCAGAAAAGGTATGCGGTGTATCTTGTAGAGCATATTTAAACTTAACGCTTTGGTCATTAAGTGCAACTGAACCACGAACGCTCATGTTCAACATATCAAAGATGGTATATCCCATTAAATCATTGATTTTTTCAGCATCAGCTTCCGTACCATTCGGAAAAATTGCTTTTGCAGCTGTCAGGTGCTTGTTATACAAGTTGCTTGTAATATAAACAGGGAACTTATAGAACTGTTTGCAATCTTTGGCATGTTCTTCTTTATCGCTAAGGCAAAGAATCACGCCCTCTTCTAAAGCGTCTTGTAAAGAAAAAACAGTGATGACTTCAGCACCAGCGAAAAAATTATTCATAATAGCTACTCCATGTTTTAAGCAATTGCTTTTGATGTTTTAATTATAATAAATCCATAAACCTTAAAACTATTTTTTAAAAAAAAGATAGTATTTATTTAGGTTTAACAAATATAATTAATATAGCTTTTAATATATATTTGGGGTTTTAGGTGGTACTAACAGGAACAATTAAAAAATATAATAATGAGCGTGGTTTTGGTTTTATATCTACGAGTAATTTTGGTGATGTATTTTTCCATATTAAGGATTTTCAGAAAGGCGAACAGCCAATAGTAGGTCGAGAGGTCTATTTCGAGGTAGTTAAAAAAGAAAATAAAAATAGGGCAATCCATGTTTACTATTCCGACCATGAACAAACGCATGACAAGCAAAAATCATTGCCACTATATCTATGGATAATTTTTATTAGCATAGCTATTGGGGTGGCATATCTAGGTAGCATTCAATTAAAGAAATATCTATATAAAGATAATCAAACTACAAATGCTATATATCAAAAGCCAGTAGCCTATAAGTGCGATGGTCGTAAGCATTGCTCTCAAATGCGATCTAAAGAAGAAGCTGATTGGTTTGTGAAAAACTGCCCAGATACCATGATGGATGGTGACGGCGATGGCGATGCTTGTGAAAATGATTCAAGGTGGTAGTTGTATAGTTTCAGACAATAAAAAATGAGCTATTAATACTTAATTAATAACTCATTCCTTAGGTTGATTTTAGATTTCTGCCAGTGTTTTACCGTCTTGTAATTCATTAATCTGCGCCAGTGTGACAGCTTGAGCGTCATATTCTTCTGTCACATACGATACAATTTCTTCTATTGAACATTCACCAACTACACCCCAAAGCACAAAATTGGTATGGGTTTTTTCATTCCAGATCTGCTCAACTTGTTCTAGATCCAGATGCCCAATACTCACAAAAAGGTCATAAGCCAATGCCCAATTTTCGTAACGGCTGACAGATTCATCAATGATAGGATCATCAGACATTAAATAGGTCATCATTGCCTTAGCTTTACAGAACTTTTGCATTGTTTCGTTTAAAGTTGTCATAAACATCATCTCATATTGATTGGTTTAAAATCATTTTATGCTGACAGGTGGTGTCAAAAACTTATTCAAAAACAAAATTATTCCAAACCATTTTTAATCAATTAAAAAACATCGCTTGCGGTTTTCATCCTAAAAAGGTGCCAAATGGCACCCTAATTTACAGCGATCCACAACCCTCCTTGTTGAATGCGCCTGGTGGAACCGTCCAGTTATCCGTGAACACTGGTAGGTAATAACTTTCAATTTTGGACTGTACCAGTGCTTCCATATCCTGAATGTCGAATGGCTCAATGCCATTGCTCAGACTGACGACATCGATCTTTGAGCGACTGATCGTACAATCAAACTTTTGTTCATAACCAGCGATCAGCTGAGCGCGTTCAGGGTAGTAGGTGCTGATGGTTGACCAGATTTTAGGACTGTTGAAGATACAGGTCATGCATGAGCTACGGCCCCAACCTAAGCGATATGGCACTGGTGGAGTAACCTTGTACTTCTCCAGTAACTCCCATACTTGCTCTTCAGTGAAGTGAAGCACGTTCTTCCACCAGTCAACGCGTCTTGCTTTCTTACCGCTTCTACGGTCGCATGGGTGCGGTTCTAGCTGGTTGTACTTACTGCGGTTTGGTGACTCTTCACGGCGTTCACCAGTGATAAAACAAATGTTCTTGCCGTCAAAGCGTTCTTGGTTGTTCAATGCTCTGCGTCCGACATCGATCTTTAACGCTGAAGAACACCAGCGCGTCATGAGGCTGGCTGCTTGTTGTGGGAACTTCAAGCGTGTGCCTGTTTTACTGCGGTTGTTGTCGCGTTCAAGCTTAATTAAGCCCTCTGGTGTTTCTACGAAGTGGGGTTTTGAGTAGCTGTTTTCTTTGAGCATTTCGCCAAGGAAACCGCCCTCGAGCCAACTGAAGTACAATGGTGTGTCGAATGCCTGAGCGAATGCTTTGGTATAGTTTTCCATGAACACCCAATCCATGAACGGCTGGTTTTCTTCATCAATTTTGTGGTGCCAAAGCTCAATTTTGCTTTTATCTACTCCAGCCTCCAGTAAGCGCAAATACGCTGCAATCGAATCCTTACCGCCACTTAAGCAGACAATAAAAATGTCATAGATACTTAGATCGATGTCTGGTGCTTCATGAAAAACATGCTCAGCCAGTTCTTTGTTTAGATCGGTACCAGACAGCAACTCCAGTTGCCCGGCTATTGTTGGGATGATGACTTGATCATCGTACTTATGCGCTGTATTCACTCGACTTACTCCAGATTTAAGGCTTTGTGCCTTGCTTGCTATGGATTAAGTATAGAGGGGTGTACCAGGGGAAAAACTTTTCTCAAAATTTAAAAATATTGAAAATATTTTAACCAATTAAAATCATCGTAAGCGGTTATAACGTCTAGCAAAACGGCATTGCGCCGTTTCGGTGGTTACTTATATTTTTGGATGATGCGTTCAATAAATCGAATCATTGTGTCCTTATCAATTTTGGCCTGGTCGTAATTGTCATAGCTAAACATCACCAAAGCATCTTCCTGAGTGATGCCAAAAAACTCACGTACTGCTTTCCACTGGTAAACGACTGGTACAGTGACAACAGGCGCATCTTTTAGCTCTTCATTGCTGAGTATTTTTTCATACATGAAGATTGGCCCAACACAACCATGAAAATTGAAACCTAGATTTTGGAAATACTCGACAGACGTAGCCCAACCAATCAGGCATCCTACAATATTTTTATCTAACAATTCTTCTGTGGTGAAACCTGAAAAGAAATCGGTGTGTTGTTCTGTATGGCTTGCGTCATAATCACGCCAAATGTCGAAATCAAAGCTTTCATCAGGAATGACCTCGATCACTAGCTCAATCAGCTTTTCTAAACGCTCAACGGTCGTTGCTTTGTTCATATCTGCTCCAAGTTTTAGGCGGTGTGCCAAAAGGGGTAGCGGTACATATTGGCGCACGTACCGCTGTTGGAATTACAAATCCAGTTGAATTAAGAACAGTGGTAAAGGTGCATCACTGTCTTGTGTAATGAGCATAGGCAAGAAGAAACTAAATCCCTCAAAAAACACGCCCATGTCGTAATCATCTTGAAAAGAAAAGGGCTGTGAAGTGATACTGACATTCTCAATAGCACTAATTAGTGCCTCGATGTTGGTATGTTTTGCTGTATCGATCACATACACACGAAAACCGGCTTCTGTGGTGTTCGGTATCTGTTGTACTTGCTGTGGCAAGTAAAAGCCAAGTTCGTTGATGGCACTGACGAGTTGCGGATTTTCAATTGTCATGGGTAGGTTTCCTTATTGAACTACTTTTGCGCTATTTAAATTTTGCAATGCGATATGCGTTAAACGTTGATTAATGATTTCGTCATACGGCGAAATGAAATCCTCTTGCCAGTTATGCATGAGATGTTCGATCGGGTATGTTTCCAGATATTCTTCTAATGCTTCATTCGGCTTAGGAACGAAAGCTAATGGCTCTTTAATGTTGTAATTGCTGGCGATGTATTCCAGTGGATCACAATCACCTGGTACGTTGACCGTAGCAACAAACTCAAGATAAGCACCATCGGGGAAAAACTTATTGAAGCAATCAACCACAACAGATATTTCACGGACTTCATCATCATTTAAAGTGAACTCACGGACTTCTTTATCCAGTGCAACAATTGAGCTAGATAACAAGTGGTCAAGGTCTTGTGGACGGATGTTCACGCAATTAATAACTTGGTTGATATGATGAATAATCTCGTCTTTGATTCGGTCTTCAAAAGCGTAGTTGCTGTCAAAAATAATATGATCGACATCTTCATAATTGAGTCCAAAAAACTCACGTACTGCTTCAGAACCGCGATAAACAACATTTGTTTTGAGTTCTTCATAAGTGAATGGCTCACCAGTATTCGCACGGAATGGTGCATAAAGGGGAACGCCGTCTAACATCATGAAGTTAAGTCTTTTAAATGTTTCATCAGCTGTCGCCCAACCTATGACGCAACAATTAGCATCACTATTTATAAGTTGAGCAAAAGTCATATTGTCGGTACCAGGGATCGTGCGCCATAAATCCAGATCAAAACGCTCATGTGGTACTTGCTTGATGATATTTTTTAAATGATTTAGCTTATCAAGTTGATTCATTACAGGACTCCAAGTTTTAAGCAATTGCTTTCGATAGAACCATTTTATTTAAAAAATACTAATGAATAACTTTATTGGAATTAATTAACCGACCTAAAACACGTAATGGATATTTGAAATATTTTTAATCAATTAAAATCATCGTATACGTTTTAAGCCATGCTTAGACGGCGTATATACCGGTCTATTTTTCTAATGCAAAAAAAAAGAGTACTTAAGTTCGGACTTAAATACTCTTAATGAGTTGGGGCATTATTTCCGATTGGCTAAGTTGAAAAATAGTGAATACATTGCATTCTTAAATAACCAAAAGGTGAGGGGATTATCCGCTTCATCTTTAGACTGGTGGCGAATGATATTCCAGTTGAAATACTTTTCTGAATAGCCCATGTGAGTGACATAAGCAAAATTACGAACGTCATTTTCTGAAACGTATTGGAATGCTTGTTTAAGCTCATTTTGGGTGTTTTGTTCGCCGTCATGGTCAAAAGCATCAGCTTCTAAGATAAGTTCGCGCATGCCGACCATAGCAAGGTATATGACTGCTTCAAAGTCATAGTTCATCATGCGTAGGAAGTGTTTTTTCAAAAAGGCTTCGTCAATGTGTTCAACTTCTTTGTAATTTTTAAGTGCGCTTAGACCATGCACACCAAAGATATATTTAAGTACACGAAATTGAGCGCATAACGGCAAGTTTTCACCCTCCACATGTGAGCAAAGGGCGGTGTAGCGGTTCATGTCGATGACTGAGCTTAGAGATTGTTTTAAAGCGCCTAATAGCATTGTTATATCCTTTTTCGGGTTTTGTTTATTGTATGGTGTACGGTTAAGCAAGAAATGTGTTAACTAAATGAGTTGTGTCATGGTGTTGAGATAACTTTTCGGCATCCATGTCGTTATGTTCTTCATAGATAGTTTTTAAGGTTTTGATGGTTTCATGCATCAAGGTTTCATGATGCTCAGTATTGAATTTGAACTTGTGGCACTCTTTAGCAAGGGATACACGAACTTTGAATTTTTCTAAAAATTCGATGGTTTTATTGGTGGTGTCGCTTTCACATCCAAAGTAACAAACATTATCAATATGCAATGTGGTTGTTTTCAGCATTAATGGATTTTTATCAAACACAAAATAAGCAAAAATGCAGTTTTCACGACTGTTGTAAGTAATGTAAGACTTCTCAACATTAATTGCGTCCACTGATTTAAACCAAACAACGCCATCGTCATAGGTTTCAGCATGGCTTGAGAAAAGCATATAAATTAAGGTGTCGATAATTTCTGCGGTGCTGTTGCCGATAATTAAATGATTCAGACTTGAATCACTTCCGTTTGTAAATTGGTATTGAGCGACCACTTTATTTGCAAATTGATGTGCTGCGTTATTCATTATTCATCTCCAAGTTTCGGACAATATTTTCCTAAGGTTTTATTTTAATCTGAGTCACTTCATTATAAATTTTTCTCAAAAAAAAGATTCTTTTTTCAAGAATCTTTTAATCAATTAAAAGCTATCGTATACAGATTAATCTAATTATCCGTAACTCGGTGAATCATCATCATTTGATTTATCCTGGTCATTTTCCTGTTCTTGCTCTTGTTCTTCAGTATTTTCAAGCTTCAGGACTAGATCGTATGGTTCAATGATATTGTCCATGACTTTTAAAAGGTAAGAGAGGTCTTGTTCCATCGGTTCTAGGTTTTCATAGTTTTCACCGACATAAAGCTCTTGATCTGTCAGTGAACGTTTAAACGCATAGTTCCAATCTGATACGGCGACCTTGCTATATACCATGGTGTAACCAGCATCATTCGCCAGCTGGTTCATCATCAGTTTAGCAGCGCGACCGTTACCCTCTTCAAAAGGGTGAGCTTCATTTAACTTGGCATAAAGCTGAGTGAACTCTTGCACAAACTGGTCTTTGTCCAAACCTTTCAGGTGGTCTTTTTCTTTAACCGCCTGTGAGAACTTATTCAGTTCATCAGGGATCAGGTTTTTATCTAGGAAATGACCGATTTCATAATTACCGTTCGGGTCGATCGCACGTTTAGAAATGTCGTCCAGACGCACTTCTCCAGCCCAATCGTAAATATGCTCAAAGATTTTTTCATGGATTTTAGAGAGGTGGTCGAGATCGTAATTGCCACG
This sequence comes from Acinetobacter defluvii, assembly GCF_001704615.3. NCBI lineage: Bacteria > Pseudomonadati > Pseudomonadota > Gammaproteobacteria > Moraxellales > Moraxellaceae > Acinetobacter > Acinetobacter defluvii. Next base: position 59,277 of record NZ_CP029396.2, on the reverse strand, counting down.
TAACGGCGAAATTTCCATTTTCGCTATTCGATGTTCCGTGATTTCTTTTTCCAGTGCCTTTTTATAGTCGCCTTGCGCTTGGCAACTGGTAGGTTGAGATAAGATGTCTTTCGCATCTAAATAAAACTCAAGTTTATCGTCCATATTGTTCTACTTATGAGTGATTGGGTTTGGTAATCCGCTGTAAGCTAGATTAGGTTGTATTCGCGATGATTAGGCTTTGTTTTTAAGTGCATTCCATTTCTTCATCAATGCAGCTTCTTCCTCGTCAAATGTTGTTTGACCAGTTGCTAAGCGCTCCATACGTGCGTTTGATGATGCTTCACATGCTTTAACAATGTGAGGGGAGAACTCTTGAGCTACATTGCCTTGAGCAGAACGGTATGCAGCACGTACACGGTCTTCGTATTTTACTTCTTCAGACATATCGGTTTCCTGTATCAACAATCTGTAAATTACAATAATTGTAACCCCAAACAAGGGGGCGATTCTTGCTAAATTGCGTATAAACAATCTTATTGGTATATACCGATTAACAAAATCAAATAAGATTAAAATTCCAAAAAAATCAAATATCGTATATTAAGTATATAATTTAAGTATATACAGGAAAGTCGTTAAACATGAACGTATTCAAAACACTAAAACTATCTGCAGTTGCAATAATCTCAGTGTCTATGTCGTGCGCTGTTTTAGCTAATAGTTCTTTAAATAACCTGAATACAAACAGCTTAAAATCTGCTGTTGCGCTTTCTCCTACTGCTGAAAACAAACGTAAAGTTGAGCGTTTACTTAACACTAAAACACCGTACCAGATTGAAACTGGTGCGGTACTTAAAAAAGTGAAGTATTCAAAACACTTTAATATTAACGTTCAGATGTCTAGCAAAACTGCAGATAAATACTCTTCTGATGAAACTGACTCTTTAAACCGCTTTGTGAATGAAAAGATTCATCCGTTTTATTGCTCTGTATTCGCCAATGCTCCAGTTAAACCAGATCTGTATGTAGACATCGTGGACAATCAGGGTAAATCATTCTTTGGAAGTGCTGAGCGTTATTCAGATACTTGCCAATAGTTTTAAGGGCTAAATATTACATAGATCTGTTAACGCCGTTTTAGGCAAAAACAAATAGACCGCTTAATTGCGGTCTATTTGTTTTTATACTGACACCTAAAACCTTATGGAAAGGTCTTAGGTAGCACCGCTGTATAGCCTACGATCTTGCGTATTTTGATCTGCATATCAAGATGCAACGGCTGTACTGTCAAACGATTGAAGTAAGACTTAATCTCGCGCATCCACGCATGGAAACGATCATCGCAATGACGCATAAGCTTCTTAAGGTGATTGCGGTCAGCTTCTTGTAAGAAACTGAGTTCGCTGTCGATTGACCAAAGATCAATATCCTGATCATCTATACATAACAAGTACTGCGTATCAACGACCAATGAAGATACCAACTTGCCTTGGTCTTGCTTGTAGATCAGCTCAAAATTAACTTGTGCATCTAAAGCGCCGTTGATGTTTTCGATTTGAATGTCACGGCGTAAACGTACTGGTAGCTCCAGCAGTACAGTATTCTTATTTGACTGGTAATAATCAGCACGGACTTGGCTATCCGGTAATCCTCCCATAAATAACTGAATTTAAAAGTAGAGGTTAAGCAGCCATCAAAGGTGGTTTGCCTCCGTTAGCTTGATGTGGTCGTTCATGATTGTAGTGCCACAACCACTGTGTTGCATAATCTTGTACTTGCTCCAATGTATCGAACAAATGTTTGCTCACCCAACTATAACGCATTGTACGATTGTATCGTTCGATATAAGCATTTTGTTGTGGCTTGCCTGGTTGAATATATTCAATACGGATACCATGCTCAGCTGCCCAACGTACGAATTCGTGGCTGATAAATTCAGGTCCATTGTCGCAGCGAATCACAAGCGGTTTGTCTCTCCATTCGAGCAATTGGTTAAGTGTACGAATGACGCGCAGTGCAGGCAGTGAAAAACCTGCTTCAATCACTAAACCCTCACGTCGATAGTCGTCAATTACGTTAAGCAAACGGTAACTTCGTCCATCACTTAACTGATCATGCATAAAATCCAATGACCATACTTGATTTGGATGAGTTGGTTCCTTCAATGGTTCAGGTACATGTCGTTTTAATCGTCTTCTTGGTTTGATCCGCAGATTCAGTGCCAGCTCACAGTAAATACGGTAAACACGCTTATGATTCCAACCACACTTCTCAACATGGCGTAGATAAGAGAAGCATAGCCCGAAGCCCCAATCTGTATTTTCTTCGGTGAGTTCAATCAATTGTTCTGCAATCAGTGCATTGTCATCGTTCAATTTGGACTGATAACGGTAGCAGGTTTCACTGATACTAAATGCACGGCAGGCCAAACGAATACTGACGGCATGATCACCAACGGCTTGTTGTGCCATCTGACGACGACAAGATGGCTTTACCACTTTTTTGACATGGCTTCCTGAATGATTTCAGCTTTAAGCCGCTCTTCAGCATACATCTTTTTTAGCTTGGCATTTTCGGCTTCTAGTTCTTTCAATCGAGTAATTAATGAGGCATCCATGCCGCCATATTTAGCCCGCCATTTGTAAAAAGTCGCATTACTCATACCATGTTCACGGCAAAGGGTGGCAACAGGCGTGCCAGACTCCGCTTGTTTCAAAATAGACATAATCTGACTGTCAGTAAATTTAGATGTTTTCATGCAGAATCTCCTGCTTTGATCTTAAGAGAAAATTCTACTTTTACATCCTTTTATTTTTAGGGGGGATTACCATCCCATGCAATATTTTCTAACATAAAATTTTGAAAAGAGGTGAGAGAATCTTCTTGTAGACCGACAACTTTTGTTTTAGATAAGATTTCAAAGTTCATATAATTTCTCCAAATGGTGAGCATTGAGCTCATACATTCATTATATTTCACTGTACATTTTTAAAACTTTTTTCAAAAAATATAGATTGTTTTAATGCTGTCCACTTTTACATTACATAGACAAGGGCAAAAAATCTAATTAAACTGACCTTGAATAAGAAATGCGTTCAAGTGTTTTGTGTTTTTTTATTCACCTTTCAATTTTAAAGAGCCAGGCGTTTTGCGTCTGGTTCTTTGCTTTCTGGTATATACCAAGCACATTTTGGTAATGTGCATTGACCAATCTCAATCATAAAGTTTCAGTTTTAAACCTTATTTATCGCTACGATTAAGCCAGTTGCTAGATGGGCTTTAAGATATGAATGCATCAAGTACAATAGCTTTAATGGCTGTATCTATTGGTTTTCCAGTGGTATTAAACTTTGACTTTGCTTTTACTTATTTAATTGGTTTTACCTTATTCGCCTGCACGATCGGTTTAATGTTTATGATTGTGTTTTTTGTTTATAACAGTGCTGTGACGGAAAAGATTAGCGCAATAATTAAAAGGATGTTCTTTTTTGCTGGTTATTGCGCTTGTGTATTAGGTGCGGTTTTCCTTACAAGATGTCTAGTTTAGTACGTTAATGTTTAATGCATATTTGCTAAATAAGTAATACCCAAACATACAGATCGCTAATGTAATTACCGTCACTTTACGCGTTGAGTTCACAACTTCAGCACTGTCTTTCTTGCTATTAAAAATACCAACTTTGATCAACTTAAACACTGAGTCTAAAAGGGTGATTGCAAACCACGTTCCTAAAAAGTAAATTGCCATGGTCAAATATTCCTGTTTGTGCAACACATACTTATATAAATAGACCTGTGTAGTGACCACAATTAATGAAAATGAAGCGCCATAGTGCAAGGTTTTGACGGCATTGCGATGTTGTTTTTCATTGTTGATGTTAATCGCTGCGTTGATAAAACAAAAAATTGCCAATTGTCCAATGATGACGACAATCCCCATTGCAAATAATTGGATGTTAAGACCATAAGCCTTTTTCACTAAAATTACGGCGCTTGCAAACGCAAGGAACATTAAATATATGAGATATGGCATGATTTTCTTGGTATGAAGCGATGATATTGGATGATTCTAGGCTAAGGTTCAAAAAAAAAGAAGTATGCTGGTCGCAACATACTTCCGATCTGATCAGGCTTCTACGTTCTGATTGATATAGTTTTTGTAGGCTAACTTCACTTCACTTAAAAGGGCTTCTTTCAAAACACCTTTGTCTTTTATCGTTGGATTGTGCAAACCAAGTGACGCACGGCGCTGTTGAGTGGTGTTTTTATTGGCATCTGTTACCCAAACTGAGTCGATATAATCATCAACTAAAGCATGCAATTCGTTTGGTTTTACTGCATTGTCTAAATTGGAAAGTATAGCCTTATTGTTTACGATCGCTAAACTTTCATCATATTCTCGATAGCTTGTACGTAAAGTATTCTTAAAATGAAGCAATTGATCTTCAATTTTTAATTTACCGCCATCAAGCTCGATGTCGATTACAAATGTCGTGATTTTAGATGATAGACCTAAAACACCAACTGATTTAACGCGAACAATAGTATCCATAACAACTCCAAGGTTTTGAGCAATGAGCTCAGGTAAAACGGTTAAACTTTTGTGAGATCTGCTTCAATATCTATCAGCAATTCTTTTACTGCTTTCATGTGTGGCAATAAAGTATAGGTGTTCATTTCGCTATTAAATGCACCAGCTTCAAGTTGTACACCAGCAATAAACGGCTCATTGATTAAGTTGTTGCCAATGAGATGACTTAAGCAAGCCTGTACCAGTTCGTTATTTTCTTCAGACTTAACCAGTAGGGGATACAAAACCACGAGTATTGGTAAATCACAAAACTCCATGTTGTTTGCATCAAGTAGCTGTTTAAGTGCATCCTTAATATCTTCGTTGAGAACCAACAGTTCTAAACCTTTTTTCATGTCTTTATAGGCGTTATCAATGGTCACTTCGGAAAAGTAAAACCAATCGCGCTGGTCATCGAGCATGAAGCTATCTAATGCAGCGATTTTCTGTAAGATCTGCAATTGTTCAGGGTTGAACGTGCGAATCGCTGTTCCATTGATTTTATGCTGTAACAACAGCTTTAACGCCGTTTGCGCTTGATCGTTTAACTGCTGTACTTCTTGATTGAAGAAGTTGCATAACTGATTCGACAGATCTACAAAGATAGAATTGTCATAGCAATCAGGTACCACGTTTTGAGTGGATAGCAACATAAAGCCATTTTCTGACAGCTCAGGATTCATATAGATACAAAGATTATGATCTTCGGTCAGCTCTGCAAAACCTTTTAAAGTGGTATATGCAATTTCATGATCAGGCAATTCAATACCAGCATGGATATTAATGTGGAAGCTTGGGCTTTGGTCGCCGTGGTCTTGATCTGCAGTACTGATCATAGATAACAGGGTTTCCAAAAGCGCCATATTCTTACGAATAGGCGCCATAGCTTCATTAATTAAGATAAAGCTACTATTCATTAAAGTGCCTCCAAGAATAGTGAACCCACAATATCAGTATTGAGTGGGTTAATTTCAATGAATTCGACCAGCTCCAGCGCTTTATCAAGTGTGAGTTCCTTAACGCGGAAATCAAAAAGCGTATCCTCGCCAACGCCATCAATCACACCATATGAAGACATCAACTCTTCCAATTCAGGGATATTTTGATAATTTTCTTCAGCCAAGTTTTCCAAGGTCAAAAGGGCATTATCTACATGTGATTTGAACATGTGGGCAAGGAAGAAAGCCAAACGGTTCTCATGAGGTGCACGAATGAAGAAATACTCACTATGCTCGTCATCGTTAGAATCCTGGCGTGACGCTTTAACCAAAAACAAAGGTAAATTGTCAGTACCGCCGTGAACTTCGTTAAAATCGATCGGGCAAAAATTAGGGTTTAAATTCATGAGCTTTCTCCAAATTTTAAGCTATTTGCTTGATTAGGTTTCATTATATTAAGAATATGAACGGATAAAGTTTTTTTAAAAAATACTTATTTAAGCATCAAGAAAGAATTAATAATGACGAGCGCCATTGCAGCGCTAAAAATAAAAAACCTTTTTTAATCAATTAAAAAAACATCGTTTACGTTTTTAAGCGCAACTTTAAGAGATTTCTCTCTTAAAGGCTTGGTTTATTCAAAAGTGTTGGTGTATAAGTCGGTTTTAATGAGGTTTAATACATACTGGCATTCAGTCAGTAGATTTGCATATTCATCATCAAAGCATTGTTCTTCTTCAAGCATGATTTCTATATTTAAAGGTTCAACCACTGTGTAAGGCTCTTTAACGCCAGTTTCTTTATAATTTGAAATAATGACCTGAATTGCTCCAGATGCAAAGTCACCCTCAAGCGTGTGGCTATAGTAGAAACGGTTTCTAATATCGCTGTGATTACTGTCGATTAGTTCTAAAGCTGTACCAAACTTGTAGGTAGTCAGTAATTCTATAACGTCTTGGGCGAACACTGTGTTTAATGAGTCGTCAGTTTTTAAATTGAACGCAATGTCTTTAAACCTTTTTAAGATTTCTTGCTCTTTAGACTCGTTAAAGTCTTTGAAATATTCGTCAAACTTATGCTCACCATGACTCGACAAAAGTTTATGGTGGTAGTTGTATTCGTCTACCACGGTCAACAGGTCAAGTTTTTGCAATAACTCAAACTCGTCTTTTGTAATTTCTTTAAAACCCAAAACGTAAAAAGAATCACCGCTGATTTCCCAAGAGTCATAGCGAGTTTTAAAATCATGTTCTTCTAATAAGGTTTTAATGTCTTCAAGTTCTTCACTCTCATAGCTTGAATACTTAAACAGGGTGTAATTAACAAATGCCATCAAAACTGGCACTTCTGAAATTTTCTTAGAGACATATAAGCCGATATTAAAATCACAAATACGGATACCAATTGGTAGTGCTGATGTTTCGTTAATCGCAAGATTCATCATGAGATACTTGTACATATTAATTTACCTAACAGGTTGAATGTATTTTTAGTTTAATGAATTTAAAGTGGGAATAATTTTTGCTTAAAAATTAGAATAGCCATGGAATAAGTTGAATATTTTAATCAATTAAATTCACCGTATGCGGTTGTAAACAAAACGCACTGATGTATATTTGATATAACCAACTTTTCGAGTTTAGTTATGGAAATTGAAAACCTAAGTAAAGACCAGTTAGAATGCCTAATTAAAAAGGCACAAAACCAAATTGTTGTAGTAGAGAATACGAACCTTGATGATGGTTATCTCAAAATGTTTGAGATCGCAAAAGAATTAGGCTTAACTATTCTTGAATTAAATGAGCACGGCGAAAATCGTAAATTAAATAAAAAGCCAGTGGTTAAAGCAGATCCTAAATATCGCAACCCGAATAACCACAAAGAAGTGTGGGCCGGTCGTGGTAAACGTCCATCCTGGTTAAATCGTGAGATTGAATCTGGTAAAACATTAGAAAGTTTTCTTATCGTATAAATATGAAAAGGGCTTAATTGATTTAAGCCCTTTTTTTAAATGCCATTGTCAGTGTTGTTTAGAGCAGCTGCGCGACTACTTAACAGAGTTCAGCTTTGATGTGTTCTAAGACATCATCTTCAACACCCTCATTTGAAAATGCTTCAATGAATTCATTCAGGTTTTCATTGCTTAATGGCAAACTACCGTATTGATCTACTGCAATCTTTTGTGAGTTATGCACCAGATATTCAATACTGCAGTCAACAGAACAAAAGGTTTCTTGAATTACATCATTCACCTGATGGCCAGACTTTTTATCGTTAGTATCAATATCACTATTACAGTGATGGCAAGTAAATAATCCCATTACGCAACTCCTTTCTCAATTAAGCTAATTACACCGTGTTCTAATTGGGCATCAAACCAGTGCCAGATAATAAAGCGGTCTGTACCCTTGCCCCATAGATGAAAGTCTTCTTCGATTTCATCATCATTGTTTATCGGGGTGTTGCCAAACTCTTCCCATAAGGTTTTATGGGTTTTGCCTTGCAAGCTTAATACGCCATTTTCAGAATTTGCTTCAAACCAATCTAGGATCTGATAGCGATATGCACCTTTATTCCAGATATGGAATTCGCATGGTAGGGAATTAGATTCATCAAATTGAATCTGCTGTAATTCACTCCATAACTGGTCTATTGATTTAGCCATGTTTTATAACTCCTTGCTTAATAATTCAATTTTAATAAATAAAAGTACTCAAAAACTTTTCTTAAAAAATATATAAAATCCGCTAATAATTTCTTTTGGAAAAAATTATCGAGTGAGCTTATTAAGAGGTTTAAGCATGAATCTAGATAAAAACGAAAAAGAAATTCTTGTTTGACCAACCCAAAAAAAAGAGCCTTAGGGCTCTTTCTATTTTTAGGTGGCTTTTTCTTTAGGCACACCGCCAACAATCTGAAATGGTATCCAATGGTTAACCCATTTTTCTTTGGTACCACGTTTGCCCAACCAGTAAAAGTTCCAGTGAGGAATCAGTGGATGTGGTTTTTTGGTACCTTTGTAGTTGCCAGACTTTAGATCTTCATCGCGCTTTAGGATCGCTTCATTGATCTTTTTATTTGTTTCGGTACCAACAATAGTCGGCTTGTACTTATTAGCCTCAAATAAACGCAATTCACGCTTAATCAGCTCTAATTTAGGCTTGGCTTGTGTTGTTTCTGGTGTTAATGGTCTGAGATCTGGTTCTTTTTGGCTGAACCATAGAATCAAATTGATTAGCTTCTTCTGCAGTTCCATGAACGTGTTAATTTCTTGTTCATCTGGCAAGTTCTTTTCATCAAAAAACGTATCAATGAAATCGGTCATGCAGTCCTCAACAGTTGATTCAAAATCATCATCATCAGGGAAGTGCATGGTAATGGTTTTTGCTAAGCCAGTATCGGTATATACCGTGGTAAATAGCACCTTGCGATCGTTTAACGTGTTTTTCGCAAAAATAACACCGACCACTTGTTCATTTTGCACATAGAGGTTGGCGTTATCTGTTTGAACGTAGATCGCAATATCAGGTAGGTTTAATAGGAATCCGGGGATACTGCGGTTATATTCGGTCTTCACAAGCATTTGAATGACTTGATCTTCAAACCGATAAATATTTTTGGTTAGGCTCCATGAGCCAAGGGTAATGATTTCACCAATGTTGCAAGGTAGCTGATTGATAAATGAGAGTGGGATTTCTTGGCCAGTGGCTTGAACACCCATAATGGTACTGGTGCGTTTCATTCGTTCACGCCAGATAGGATCTCGACAATCTAGTGCAGCATATGTCCATTCATCACCACTGATTAGGCATTCGTGCGGATCTTTACTGTTTTGTCGTGCGATCGCATAAGCTTCTACACGTTTCATTAAGCCATTGAGGTTAAACTTCACATGCTCTAATCGCGCTGTGATGACTTTAAGCGGTATTCCTATCTTTGGATCTAAATCTTTATTTCTCATGTTGAGTAACCAGGATCTACATCAGATCAATATCTGAAAAAATTCGTTTAAAAAAGGACTTTAAAAGTCCTTTCGATTAGGCGTGAGCACTATTATTACAAGGCGGTGTAAACAAAGTGCCATCTAAGCGGATCATTCCAAAGCCGTAGCTTTTATCACGACCAATACCATTGAGCCATGCTGTTTTAAATAGCTCTAAATCCCCAACAGTCGCACTAAATGAAATATCTCTGGTCTGGACTGGAATATTCAAAATACTGAGCTGTGGTCCACATTGTTGCTCAATTATAGTGACATCCAATAGACCTTTGCTACTAAGAGCGTTTTTGGTGAATTCGGCTGCTTCATCTGCAGTTAGATTTTTACGCTTCTTACCTGAATTGCCTTTGGGTTTTTCGCCGTGGACCGAAATGTATTCTTCAATTTCTTGACGGTTAAAGCTACACTCTCGGTTAAGAGGAACCATGATTTTTCCAGTGATTTGCTGACCGTGCGAAATTTCAATGTATTCTTTGGCCATTGGGATTTTGACGTCCGATACGCACGTTCTTAAATAGATGTGCTTGCCATCAGTAAAAAATATGACTTTTGCGGAACAGAATGTCTCGACCTTATTTCGTTTAAACATTTCTCTAAAAATGTACTTGAACAAGTTCTTTTCATTTTCAGGGTGTGTAAGGGCAAAACAATTGGCTGTTAGTTTTATGTTATTCAGACTCATTTCGATATCCAGTTTTCTATAAACAGCATTATTAAGAACCATTACTTTAAATAAAGCCCTATTGACAATAAGGGTATTATTCAGCATTTATAAACGCTAAAAGTAACTTCTATGTGCATTAAACAAAAGTGGCTTATAATATACTTAAAACCCTCAAAAAGCGTAATACTCGTATTATGAAAATCAACCACAATTCATTAAACCCACACTTTCATGATACTTATTTTTGTGTTGGAAACTTTTTTTTTAAAAAATATCTCTGTACACGACAAATTTCACAGAACCCTTATCCTATCAGGATTCTGCTTTCTTAAAATTGCCAAAATTTCCTTAAACTCTTCTTTTTTCCCAAAACCAATTAAACGCTGAATCGCCATTTGAACATAGTCTAAACCATAGCGAAATAAACTCGTTGAGAGTCGTCCATGCTTCTTTATTTTTATCGCTTTTTTTTGATTATGTTGCCATTCACCCGTTAAGTAACACCAACAGAAGCTTATAGCTAACACCGCAATCAATTTTTTCACTCGTCTAGGGTCTGTCAAGCGCGTATTTTCAAGATTAAACCCGCGTCCTTTGAGACAACTGAATAAGGTTTCAATTTCCCAGCGTAATGCATAATCCTGAATAGCATTGGCATTAAACTGAGGAGAAACGACGAGTAAAAGCTCTCCATTTTCTAACTGTAGTGCACTTATATATAGTTTCACCCGACCAACCAAAATCCGTCGTTTACGACATTCAATTTGACCAACTTTAAGATGGCGAAATAAATCACTAATTTTATGATTCTTTCCTAAATGATTGGTGACAATGAAGTTTTTTTAACACGAATGCAGAAGTTGATGTCTTGTTCAATTAACCATGTAAACCACTGCTCACCGATAAACTCTCTGTCTGCGAACACATTCACAATACGGTCTTTACCAAAAATGGCTATAAAGCGTTGAATCAAAGCAATACGCTCTTTCGTATCTGAATTTCCACGTTTATTAAGCAATGTCCAAAGGATAGGTATCGCTATTCCACGATAAACGATTGCGAGCATCAGGATATTAATATTTCGTTTTCCCCATTTCCAATTGGTTCTATCTAAAGTCAGTTGCACTTGGTCGAATGAAAACATATTGAAAATCAACTGAGAAATTTGACGATAATCAAAATACTGACCTGCAAAGAAGCGCTGCATACGTCGATAAAATGATTGTGGTAAGCACTTGATGGGCAAGGCTTTAGATGCAGAAGAAAGATTACATGTTTGCTTTAAAATAATCACAAGCATGATGAGCGCAAAGCACTTTAAATGTGACTTGTTCCATTTTAGAGATTTGTTTAAGATAAGATATAACTCATTGAGATGTGTCATAGTATTCGTCGTTAGAAAACAATTATTGTGACATTATTTCAATGAGTTATCTATTTTTGTCGTGTACAGAGATATCTTTTAATCAATGGAAAAATAATACTGAATTTGGAGTGATCAACATGGTGAGTGCTTATGATGAGTTACCAAGAACCCCCGCAAACTTTGTGGCTTTGTCACCGCTACGTTATTTAGAACGAGCTGCTTATATTTACCCTCATCAAGATGCCATCATTCATGGGCACCGCCATATTTCATGGCGTGAAACTTACCTTCGCTGCTGCCAATTTGCCTCACAATTACAAAAACTGGGAATCACAAAAAACGATACTGTCTCTGTTTTGCTGCCCAATGTCCCTGCAATGATCGAAGCACATTTTGCAGTCCCAATGGCAGGTGCTGTCCTCAACACATTGAACACGCGCTTAGATGCCAAAACCATCGCATTTATGCTTGATCATGCAGAAACCAAAGTCTTATTGGTGGATCCAGAGTTTGCATCGGTTGCACAAGAAGCCTTGGCTTTGGTCGGACGCGATATTTTCGTGATTGATGTAGATGATGCTGAGTACGAAAACTGTTTTACAGCCCCGATTGGGCAAATCGAGTATGAAGACTGGTTAACCGAAGGCGATGACAACTTTGAATGGCATTTACCTCAAGATGAATGGGATGCCATTAGCCTTAACTACACCTCTGGCACCACAGGCAACCCCAAAGGCGTGGTTTATCACCACCGTGGCGCTTATATCAATGCAGCCAGTAACATCATTGCTTGTGGCATGACACCTCGTGCGACCTACTTGTGGACCCTACCACTGTTTCACTGTAACGGCTGGTGCTTTGCATGGACCATGGCAGCCAATGGCGGCACCAACATCTGTTTACGTAAAATTGACCCTGAACTCATTTTTAAACTCATCGCTGAGCACAAAGTCGATTATTTCTGCGGTGCGCCGATTGTGTTATCAATGCTGATCAACACCCCTGAAGAGCAACGGATTCACTTTGAACACCGCGTCGAAGTAATGGTGGCAGGTGCTGCACCTCCTGCTGCAATCATTGAAGGCATGCGTCATATTGGTATCAATGTCACCCATGTCTACGGTCTCACTGAAACCTATGGTCCTTCTGCGCTTTGTGCCTCTCAAGCAGGTTGGTCAGACTTATCGATTCAAGAACAAGCGCAGCTGCACTCACGCCAAGGTGTACCGTACCCACTGCAAGATGGCATGAAAGTCCTTGATCCAGACACGATGCAACCTGTACCGCATGATGGTCAAACTATGGGTGAAATTATGTTCCGTGGCAACATTGTGATGAAAGGCTACCTCAAAAACCCTGAGGCGACCACAGAAGCGTTCGCTGGTGGTTGGTTTCATACAGGCGATCTTGCAGTCTGCCAACCCGATGGCTATGCCAAAATTACTGACCGATCTAAAGATGTGATCATTTCTGGAGGCGAGAATATTTCATCATTAGAAGTTGAAGAAATTCTTTATCAACATCCTGCTATTTTAACGGCTGCGGTGGTCGCAAAACCCGATCCTCGCTGGCAAGAAGTGCCCTGTGCATTTATTGAACTCAAAGCAGGTAAAGAAACCACGCCTGAGGAAATCATTGAATTCTGTAAGCAACATCTGGCACGTTTTAAAGTCCCGAAAGATGTAGTGATTACAGAAATTCCAAAAACGTCGACAGGCAAGTTACAGAAATTTGTCCTACGTGATTGGGCCAAAGAGCGTGCAACGGGCGAGTTTAGCTAAACATTCAGCAGTCTATACAAGCAAATATTCTCACATAAAAAAGCGACCTTGAAGGTCGCTTTTTTATGTCTAAATGACTTAATTATCTGAAATTAAAGCCACTTGCTGAATGTAGTTAAACAACTTCAAACGCGAAGCTTTAAGTTGTTCTTCATCAGCCTGCTGTTTCATATCACGGTGAATACGCAATACATGCTGACGAATGGTATGACGTTCCGCGGCATTATAAGTTTTGGAAAACTCATTTTTTTGATTATGTTGCCATTCACCCGTTAAGTAACACCAACAGAAGCTTATAGCTAACACCGCAATCAATTTTTTCACTCGTCTAGGGTCTGTCAAGCGCGTATTTTCAAGATTAAACCCGCGTCCTTTGAGACAACTGAATAAGGTTTCAATTTCCCAGCGTAATGCATAATCCTGAATAGCATTGGCATTAAACTGAGGAGAAACGACGAGTAAAAGCTCTCCATTTTCTAACTGTAGTGCACTTATATATAGTTTCACCCGACCAACCAAAATCCGTCGTTTACGACATTCAATTTGACCAACTTTAAGATGGCGAAATAAATCACTAATTTTATGATTCTTTCCTAAATGATTGGTGACAATGAAGTTTTTTTAACACGAATGCAGAAGTTGATGTCTTGTTCAATTAACCATGTAAACCACTGCTCACCGATAAACTCTCTGTCTGCGAACACATTCACAATACGGTCTTTACCAAAAATGGCTATAAAGCGTTGAATCAAAGCAATACGCTCTTTCGTATCTGAATTTCCACGTTTATTAAGCAATGTCCAAAGGATAGGTATCGCTATTCCACGATAAACGATTGCGAGCATCAGGATATTAATATTTCGTTTTCCCCATTTCCAATTGGTTCTATCTAAAGTCAGTTGCACTTGGTCGAATGAAAACATATTGAAAATCAACTGAGAAATTTGACGATAATCAAAATACTGACCTGCAAAGAAGCGCTGCATACGTCGATAAAATGATTGTGGTAAGCACTTGATGGGCAAGGCTTTAGATGCAGAAGAAAGATTACATGTTTGCTTTAAAATAATCACAAGCATGATGAGCGCAAAGCACTTTAAATGTGACTTGTTCCATTTTAGAGATTTGTTTAAGATAAGATATAACTCATTGAGATGTGTCATAGTATTCGTCGTTAGAAAACAATTATTGTGACATTATTTCAATGAGTTATCTATTTTTGTCGTGTACAGAGAAAAAATATATGCTTTGCTGATTATTTTAAACTATTGACTGTATTTTAAGCTGTGCGTAAACTTTAAGCGTTGTTTTGTACAATCCACACCTAGTTTGATCCTGTTTGGACGACTGAAAAATGAACATAAAGAATAGAACTACGTTGCAGTTTTATGAAGAACTGCAGTTGGTGTATGACCGTTTCAATGAAAGGCTATTCAAAAATGAATTACCAGATTGTTTGATTACGCTTCAACGTATCAACAAAAATACCGGTTATTGGTCTGAGAATAGATTTGCTTCGACAGAAGATGATACGGCGTATACGCACGAACTGGCCCTTAACCCTGATTACTTTGGCACCCAACCATTGCTTAACATTTTTAAATGCTATGCACATGAGATGTGTCATATGAAACAAAGCATTTGTGGTGAGCCATCTAAACGCTCATATCACAATGCTGAGTTTGCGACATTTATGCTTGAGATCGGTTTGATTATGACTGATGACGGCACAAAAGAAGGTCGCACGACAGGCGAGAAGATGACCGAAATCGTTGTACCTGATGGCTTGTTTATTCAAGTGTGCAATGAGCTTGTCGATGAAGGGCGTATCATCAAATGGTATGACAAGTACGCACCCAAAACGATTTCCAGTCTTGAAATGATTCAAGAGCAAGTGCAGTTGTTGGAGTCCATTCCGACTGCTTCTCCAAAGCTATTTCATATTGCCTTACTTGGCAATGAAATCAATTCAGCTTTGAAATCACCTAAAAAAGAGAAGCCAGTTGAGGAACCGACTCCCACTACAATGAATCCCTTTGATGTAGCGATCGGACTAATCGACATATCAAATACCGCTGCAAACCTTGGCGGTTATTATCCAACGGCTTTTGATGAAGATCCGCTAGATGATGACGACCAACCAATACCAGAACCTAAGGTTGTTAAACTTTATAAGGGTGAACAACCAAACGGCGATGATAACGAGTTTTTTGTACTCAAAGAAACTATGATCGGTGAAACACTCTATCAAGAGCTTGGTTCAGCCAATTTTGAAGAGCCTGAGCCTAAGAAACAGACTAGGGCATCTTTTGCGTGTCCTGAGTGTGGCCGTGGTGCAACGTGTAGTCCTACTTTTAGATTGTCGTGTACTGAATGTGAAGTTGAACTGGTACCGTCAAAATCCATTGATAAAAGCCAGGTGAAGAAAAACAAAAAGGCTGCTAAAGCTGACCAAGGGGATGCAGAATGAAAACGATTGAAGAGCTTGGAATTCTGTTTTCTTCACACAAATACCGTTTTTATAACGAAAAAGACTTACAACTCGCGATTGAGCAAATGTTTATTGCCAATGAGATTCCGTATGAACGTGAGGTTCGTCTATCAAATAAAGACATCATTGATTTTACTGTTGAGCTTGATGTCGGCAAGGTGGGTGTTGAATTAAAAATAGATGGTGCACGTAACGCATTATTGCGTCAGATCAATCGTTATTTAAGCCATGACAGCATAAAAGCGCTCTATGTGGTTGGTACACCGTATTGGGTGAATAACATTCCAATCCAACTGAACAATAAATTTATTTACCGCCATCGTATTTTAGTGGGGGTCTTCTAATGTATAAATCTTACGGCACCATTTCTCGTCAAGAAAAAAACTGGCACATTGAATGTGAACCACATGTTAAAACACGACTTAAGCGTGTATTCCCAAAAGTCAGCCAACATGCATCAAAATTTATTGAGTTAAGCGATACGCCGTCTAATTGTCACGACCTACTTTGGTTTATTGAACGTTATCCAATGCGTGTTGATGATCTTAAATACATGAAAGCGCAATCTAAGGCTTATGTGTCGCTAAAAGAAGATATTTTGGATGTGATGGACTATAAACGTCCGATCAAAACATTTGATCTTGCTGTGCCTCCATATGAGTATCAAAGAGGAGCTGCAGATCTACTACTTAATGTTAAAGGTTTGCTCTTGGGGGATGATTTGGGCCTTGGCAAAACAGCGAGTGGAATATGTCCGATGATTCTACCTGAATCGCTCCCGGCGCTTTTTGTGACAATGACACATCTTCCAATGCAAATTAAGAATGAAATTGAACGCTTTGCTCCGCACCTAAAATGTCACATCCTAAAGAAAGCATCGCCTTATCCATTGCACAAAGAGGGTGAAGCAGCACCCGATGTCATTATCACCAGTTATTCAAAGTTGAACGGTTGGGCTGAATATCTTGCCGGAAAGATTAAGTACGTAGTGTTTGACGAGATGCCTGTTTCCCTAATATCAAGCAATTGAAAAATAAAAATAAACAATAAATATCAAATATTTAAATCTTTTTTTGATAACTTTAAATTTTGACAAAATATAGCCATTATAATATTGCAATCCGTAATGTAATTAGAAATATGAGAAAGCATGATGCAATTAGAAAATATCGGTTTTTATTTTTCTAAAGAAGAACAATTAGAAATTAATCAATTTATTGACTCTAAACATGAGTTAAAAAATATAACCGTTGCGCATCAAAGAAAACTTTATATTTCAGCAATTAAACTTTATTTATTATATTTAGATATTTACCATGAATCTAAAAATATAAATACCAGTTTAAAGAATAAATTATTTAATGAAGAAAATTTCAACATATTTAGTGGTTTTGTTTTAGAAGAATTTCAAGCATCAATTTCAAGAAAAAGCATACTAATTAATTTAGTAAACACGATATTTAAAATAATTCCAGAAAAATATTTTACAAAAAGCAGCACATTCAAAATAAATAAATATTATTTAGAAAATATAGATAAATATAAAAAAATCCGAAGAAACATTCCTGAAATTTATCAATCCAAACCAGTTACAACAATTGAAGGTCATGTATATTTCTTAAACCTAACTGAAGTATATGAATTATATGGGAAAAACCATCAGGAAAAACTGTATAACGCTCTAATTAGAATTGCAAAAAAAACTAAAAAAACAACATTCTCCAGAATTATCACTAACACAAATCAGCTATACAATACTTTATTTAAAATTTGCAGAAATATAGATGAATTATCTTATAAAATTAGACCCGACAATTCATTCCAAACTATGTATGATGTTTATTTATTAATGTTATTAAATAATATTGAAAAAAACTATTCATTAATAAACTTTCATCAAAGATGGACAGCTATTGTAGATACTTTTTATAAACTTACTGAATACAACCATTTCCCTAAACCGGACATTGACATATTGAGACCAGTATTCAAAAATAGTAAATTAAAAACTCACCACCTAGTAAAGTCTGGAGAGATTATAAATGATAAACTATTGTTCGAAATACCTTTACATTTAAAAGATGATCAAGCAAAAGAAGAAATCATTATAAGAATAAATAGCACGATAGATAAAACATATGAAATTGTAAATCTAAATATTTCAGAAAACTACTACAAATACAAAAAATATCAAGAAAATATTAAAAACTCATTTTCAAAAATTGAGCAAGGCAATTCTAGGAATGCCATTATTCAATATATAGAAAATATGCATAATAATGATCAAACAAAAATCAAAGATAATCATTTAAAAACAATAAGAGAGAATATATTTTTGACAGATTATGAAGTACTATACCCCTTATTAACTAAATTAGTACTTGAACACCCACAAATAACAGCCTCTTGGCTAATAGAATGGAAGTTATATGAAAATAACAAGTTATTTGGTTATATTAAAACAGATCAAGTATCTTATATCATTTCACACAAACATAGAAAACGTAAAAAATCACTTCAAAAAATACTTCTAAATACAGAAAGCATAAAAGTTGTGGAACAAATAATAGAGCTTACCCAAAATAACAGGAGTATTTTGAAAAAATTATCGGATCCAAACTGGGAATATATGCTTTTAATCAAAAATTCAATATTACAAATACCAAAAAGAATTATTAAAATAGACAATCCATCAACTTTTGCAGATAGATTTTTCCTATATGAAATATTTAAACGACATATAGATATAAAAAAACTTTCAGAAACTGAAACTAGTTTTGTTAATGAATTATATAAAAATTTCACTTTAACTAAACTAAGAGCTACTGTCGCAGTAAAAATTTTTTTAGATACAAATTCAATAACTATTATGAGTGAAGCATTAGGGCATGAAACCTTAGACCACCGACTTATCAATACATACCTACCAGAACCATTATGGGATTTTTTTTCAAATCGTTGGATTAGAATATTTCAAAATCAAATAATATTTGAGTCAATGAAAGACTCTGAATTAATCTTTAATGCTATGGATATTAATGAAGATAACATTGAAGAATTTTTAAGAAATCATAAAATTGAAAACTTACCAAAATATCTAGAAAGCATTTCAAAAGAAAAAACTAACAACATTAATAACCATTTTGATTTAGGTATATTTTTAATTTCAGTTCCATTATTGCAATTATTATTAGGAATAATTAATTTAAACCTTAGTGGAAAAATTAATAACACTTTTAAAAAATGGCTAGAATCTTCAAATTTTATTATTTCACAAATTAAGCTAAGCCTAGATCCTAATAATAGAGGAACATCATTGTACATTGATCAAGAAATTCAAGAAATGTATAAATTAGCCCTAATGAACCCATTAAATTTGAGTGATAAATTAAAATGAAAGAAATTAGTGAAAAACAAATTATCTTATTTAGAAATGCTATTATACAAGATGATTTTAAATTAAAAAAAGATACTATTGCGGAAATTGAAAATTATCTATCACAATATATAGATATGTTTAAATATGACACTTTCAAACCTTACTGGCTTTTGAGTAAAAATTATGATGACTTAATTTGGGAGGTAAAAACACTTGAGGGTTCAAAGCTAATAAACTTTAGTAAAATACTTAGTATTAGTGATAATCCAATTTGGTATGATTTGATTAATTTATCAAAATTATGGATTGCTATTTCATGTACTCCAAAATATAACAACTCTGTACTATTAAAAATACAAACAATAACTCCTAGAATAAATAGGATATGTAATTTGATAGATTGTCTAATAAATAATAGAGAAAACCTACAATTAGAACAAAGAGGGCTTTTAGCTTTGGATTCTAATTTCTTCCATCAAACATTAATTAATATTGCCACTTTGGGTCTACCAAATGCTATTTATAATTATGAGGATGTCATTAAAAATCATATATTAAATGCCATCAAAGATATCAATATAGATGATGTCATAGCATTTGAGAATAAAATTAAATGTTTAAAGCTCCATAATTCGGGTCGCTTAAAGTTAACTGAAACAGAAATCAGGAAAGCTAAATACTATTTTTTCATGAGTAATGCATATAGCGATACTAGTAATTATGAAAAAAAATTAAATTCTAATTTCTTTCTAAATCTATTTCCTTATAGCCTTTATTTGAATTATCACACTTTTCCAACATTTAGTGAATTTACAATTTATTATATTAATCATAATTATTCTGATACAGAATTTGAAAGAGTTCCTATAGTTAAAGAAAATAATAATCATTCCTTAAAAACAATAGAACGATACCTTTTATCACTAAATCACTTAAATATTGTAATAGATCTTGAATACAATTATTTGAGAAAAATTAATATTAATATTAATCAATTATTTCATAGTATAGAAAAAATACCACTAGGAAGATTCAAACTTCTCCCAGCAGAAGTTGTATTTGATTCTTTTAGAAATGCATTTGAATTTACTTTTAATTATATTGACAATATCCATGATAGTTTAATAAATATTTATGAAAATTTGAATATATCAAATATAGATATTTCTGAAAAAAAGTTTTTTTTGAAGTACATAAATAACGAACTGTTAGATCTAGGAGTAGAGTCATGGACTATTAAAAAAAATAATGATTTCTACATAAATCTTCGAAAAAATAAAGGTTTACACCATCTTTATGCAATTCTAACAGCATCAATTTGCATACTTATAGGAACATTATTAGCACGCAGACAATCTGAAATACTAGATTTAGATCCATTTGATTCCCTTTATCCAAACATAGATCCTACAGCAAATAATACTATCCATTTCTATCTAAAAGTAAAAAATAGTAAAACTGGTGTTGGTTTGCTAAATAATTTAAAAGAATATCTAAATCTACCTATTCCACTATCAATTGCAATTTTTATTTATAAAACGCAAAAATTTAATAAAAAAATATCTAAAATCAATCCAAATTTAATAAATTCTTTAAATTTATTTAATGCAATTCATTCTGACACAATGTCTGTATCTAAATTAAGCTCCAAACTTCATTATAATTATTTAAATACATTTTGTGATTACTTTGAAACTCAAACTATAGATGTAGGGTCGCTCATAAAAAAAAGATACTACATTAGGCAACATCAGTTGAGAAGATTTTTTGCAATGTTATTTTTTTGGTCAAAAAAATTTGACTCTCTAAATATTCTTACAAAATTTCTTGGTCATACCAATTCAGAACACTTGTATAATTACATATCTGAATCAACACCTGGAGACATACTTCTAGGTGTCAAAGCACATTACCTTTCAGACTATTTTCTAAATAAAAACAATAACAAATATGATATAGAAAATATTTCATCTCTTGAATCAATTTTAAAAAAGCATTTTAATATTGATTTCATTGATTTCATGACGGAAGA
Source organism: Acinetobacter defluvii (assembly GCF_001704615.3). Taxonomy (NCBI): domain Bacteria; kingdom Pseudomonadati; phylum Pseudomonadota; class Gammaproteobacteria; order Moraxellales; family Moraxellaceae; genus Acinetobacter; species Acinetobacter defluvii. The sequence goes on along the minus strand of NZ_CP029396.2, from coordinate 38,074 downwards.
AAAAGCAGCAACTCTATACGAGAATTCTCAAAAAAATTTACAGGAGTCAAAATTACATGACATTGAAGATCTATGCTTCATCTTGCTTAAAGAATCTATTATTGATTTGAGGCCAGATTTCTATATAATTACAGATCGAAAAACTGGAAAAACTATTAAAGAATTCAAACTAATACTTTTGGTAAATGAAAATGAATAAAATTGAATTGAGTATTAAAAATGAAATTAAAATGCTCAATGAGTTATGGTCAAATCTGGTGTACGAGCATCAGGCGGTTTTCCTGTCTGATTGCTCCATTACTTGTTCGCCGTCTTGGAATTTAACGTTATTGACCACGAGGGTTAGCAGTTGAAATCCTTTCAGGCGGTTCCAGCGCTTCTGCGCTGATTGCAGCAATTTATAAACCATTGCTAGGGTTGTGTTTCTTGAACCGCAATTGCGGGTTTTGCTGGTTCTTAAACGTACTGTAGCGAAGGCAGATTCAATTGGGTTGGTGGTGCGTATACTCACCCAATGTTCTGCTGGAAAATCGTAGAAAGCCAACATGCTCTCACGGTCTTTAGCTAAGCATTCCATTGCGCGTGGGTACTTAGCAGTAAACCTTTCCAGCGCTATATCAAAGGCTTTATGAGCCTTCTCACGCGTCTCTGCCATCCAGATATCATGCAGTGCTTCTTTTACTTTGGGCTGTACTGCTTTGGGCAGTTTGTTGAGCACATTGGCCGTTTTATGCACCCAACAGCGTTGTTGTTTGGTCTGCGGATAGACCTTACTCAGGGCTTTCCAGAAGCCCAAGGCGCCGTCAGCTATTGCTTATCAATAATTCATTTAAAAGCAAAATTCCTCTTGAATCTATAATTTTCTCACTAAAAAATCAAACTAATTTTTCAAAATTTAATAATTTTGATTTAAAAATATTAAGTTATTCTTTAAACTCACATAAATCTTATATCGAAAAATATAGTAATCTTTCTTTTAATGAGTTTAACAATTTAAGAAAAGAAGCACTAACATCCATAACTCATTCAAATATAAAGTCTAAAATAAAAAAGGAAGATAACAACAAAGTCAAAAATGAAATAATTTCAAAGCTAAACAGACAGAACATTCTCTTAATTAGCTTCTTACATATGATGAAAGATAAAATGGAGGTTTATGCATATACTAGCTCAAAACCAGAGTTAATTAATGACTTTAATTTTTTTATAAAAGAGTTTGAGCAAATAATAAAACCTCTATAATCAAAAGAGTAATATATGGCTTATAAAACTATAAGTAATTGCAAAATTTACAATTACTATAATTATCTAAATAATTCAATCGAGTATCTAGATAACTGCTCTTTACCAATTTTAACTTACCCCAATCATCAACCTTGTATTGAAGCAAATGCTTATATGGTTTACTTATATAAACTTAATTTCTCAACACATGATGGTGGTACCCTAAAAAAATATGCATCATATATTAATCATTTACTTAAATATATTTACTCATCTAATGAAATTTCAAAATTATCACAACTAGATGATAATCATTTTTCGATCTTCATTCATTCTTTAATATCACCTTTAAGATCTAATAATCAGATAGTTAGAATTGGTAAAGAATGTATAAATTTCATCTTCTTTGTTTCAAATTTCTACTCATTTAATAATTTAATTGGTACTAGTAGTAATTGTAAAAGGCTTTGTTGCACAAACCTATCTGTAAAGGCTTTTTCAGCGATATAATTTTCAAATGAAGAAGCCTACACACAAAATCTACCGCACAACCAATTGGCCCGCATATAACCGAGCACTCATGAGTCGCGGAAATATTGCCATTTGGTTTGATCCTGCTACGCAATGGTATGCTCCATCAAAAGGCAAACAAGGGCGAAATCAAACCTACTCCGACGCAGCTATCCAATGCTGCTTAATGATTAAATCCTTATTCCGTCTATCTTTACGTATGGTCACTGGCTTTGTGCAAAGTCTGATTAAACTTTGCGGATTAAATTGGACCGCACCAGATTACAGTACGCTTTGTAGAAGACAAAAGCATATTGATATTGCAATCAGCTACCAAAAAAGTAGCGATGGGCTGCATCTACTCGTAGACTCTACAGGCATGAAGTTTCTAGGTGAGGGCGAATGGAAACGCAAGAAACATGGAGCTGAATATCGTCGCCAATGGCGTAAACTACATATTGGTATAGATGCCAAAACCCTACAAATACGCGCTATTCAGCTCACAACCAATAATGTCAGTGATTCACAGGTGCTTGGTGATTTACTTAATCAGATTCCACAAGATGAGCAGATTGACTCTGTTTATACCGATGGAGCTTATGACACCAAGCAATGCCGTCAGGTCATTGCAGATCGGCAAGCACATGCGGTGATTCCACCTAGAAAAAATGCGAAACCATGGAAAGATACAAAGAGTAGCTCGCTAGAGCGAAATGAATTACTTCGAACAGTTAAACGTTTAGGCAGGACATTATGGAAAAAATGGTCAGGCTATCATCGCCGCAGTTTGGTGGAAACCAAGATGCATTGCATCAAATTATTAGGCGATAAATTAATGGCAAGAAGCTTTCCTAGTCAGGTGAATGAAATTCATGCACGTGTAGCAGTCCTCAACAGATTTACGGAATTAGGTCGACCACTTACCCAAGTTACGCCTTAAATTTGGCTCAATTAGGGGCGCTTTGCATTTCAAATCTTTGTGCAACAAAGCCTGCAAAGAGTGCCACTGGCGGTAAATCTAACGGAGCTAGAAGATTTAGCTCTATGATAGGAGCTGGAGGTAGTTTATTTGATGCCTTAAGGTCTCTACAGTCAGGCTCAGATACTAACTCTTTAAATATTTCAGATTTACAAGGTCAACCTATAGATGTCGTAATAGATAAAATTATTGATTCTATTATTGACGTCAATGGAGATTCTGAACGTATTAGAGCGGCAATGAATGAAGCTTTAGCAGAGGCTTTAGATGGATTCTCCACATTCGATTTTTCAAAAATTACTGATGATATTATCGTAGATATGATGATTAACTATCTCACCCAATGTATTTTTGAACAAATTATTTTAGATTCTAAAACAGCATTCGATAAAGCGGATACACCAGAAAAAGTAGAAATGATTGAATCAAGCTTATTGGAGTTAATTAAGACATCAGTGGATTTGAATTTCGGAACTCATTTAGAAAACATCAATACACTTAACAAACAAGACATTGAAACAATACAAAAAAATGCTATCCAAGATATTTGGGGTGAATGGGAGGATCACTTAAATGATTGAACTATATTTTGATACTGACACCACTCAACTACCTGCTTTATCAGACAGTTTGATTCCTGTGCATTTATATGGTCCTCCTGCACAAAATGGGGAATATGCAAGTATTGGTCGCCCTTTATTAAATGAAATAAAAAGGATTAAAGAGGATTTAGATGAAACAGCACTAGATTTCTTGACTATAGCAATGGCTATTACAGCAGCCGATACATTTGTTGAGAGAAATAAACAAGCTGAGGATGGATGGTGTCGAGAGTTTAAGCTTTCAATTCCTCTTATCAATCCAAGTGTATGGATTCCGCAAATTGAGTTGTTGAAAGAAATTTTGCACTTTTTGAGTGGTGACTTGTGGCATTTTCAATTTAGGACAGGGAATTTTGTTTGGCCAGATAAGATCAAACGCGGCCGTAAAATACCTTTGGTTGGGCATGACTCTGCATGTCTTTTTTCAGGTGGCTTAGATAGTGCTATTGGTATTATTGATTTAACTTCAAAAAAAATTAATCCAGTGCTAATTAGTCATGCCTATGCTAGGGATAAATCTAAACAAGATAATCTGTATAATTTATTGGGCTTAAAAAATTCAAAATTTCAAGTTATTGCATATCCAAGAAAGGCTGGTGATATTCCAACTGATGTGCAAATGCGTACTAGGAGCTTTAACTTTATTGCTTTCGGTACATTAATCAGTACCGCAATAAGCCAACATTATCAAGCAGGCAAATTAACGACCTTATACGTTCCAGAAAATGGTTTGATTTCAATTAACCCACCCCTTACTCCGCGTCGAATTGGTTCACTGAGCACTAGAACAACGCATCCTCATTATATGAGTTTATTAAACGAATTGTTTCATCGAGTGCATTTACCTGTGATTCTAGATAATCCTTACCAATTTATGACTAAAGGAGAGATGATGAAAAACTGCTCAAATACTATAGTTTTGGAGCAGATAGCTAAAGATACGGTGTCTTGTGGTAAATGGAAAAGGACTGGAATTCAGTGCGGGAAATGCGTTCCATGTATAATAAGGAGAGCTTCGTTCCATTCAGCCGCGATGCCTGATCAAACAGTAAATTATGTTTATAACGATTTGGGTTTAGTAATAAAGGATCCAGACAATCGCGATGATCTTATGTCAATGATTCTAGCTATTAGAAAATTGAAAAAGGTAAAAAATCCTAAAATTTGGATCTCTAAGTCAGGAGCACTGCCTACTGATTTAAAGATCAGAAGGCAAATTTTAGACACAGTGGTTCGAGGATTTAAAGAGGTCGAAGACTATTTAAAGTCACAATCTTTAGGTGTTAATATTTGATTTACCCTTACATTGATTTTCATTGCCATTTAGATTTATATGATGACCCACATGCTGTAGCCAAAGCATGTGGAGATTCTAAAAGCTATATATTATCAGTAACCACAACGCCTAAAGCGTGGTTTGGCACTGATAAACTAACTCGTCATAGTTCAAGAATCAAAACAGCATTGGGTTTACATCCGCAGCTAGCTCATGAACGTTATGACGAACTTGCGCTATTTGATTCATTAGTTAATCAAACTAGATATATTGGTGAAATTGGGCTAGATGGCTCCCCTAACTTTCGAAATCATTGGGAAATCCAAAAAAAGGTTTTCTCACATATTTTGAAAAAAGCCAACAACGAATCACCTAAAATTTTAACCATACATAGTCTTAGAGCAACACGGCCTGTTATAGAACTCCTAAGTGAAAATTTTGATAATGGTATACCAGTGCTACATTGGTTTACAGGCAACCTTTCTGAGTTAAGAGAGGCCTTGAAAGCTGGATGCTGGTTTTCAATAAATGAGCGAATGTTGAAAACAGAAAAAGGGAGACAATTAGTAAAACATATACCTAAAAATATGATCCTTACTGAAACTGATGGTCCTTTTATCGTGAAAACAGGTACACCTTTACTACCAGCTCAGGTTCAACCAGTTATTAATGAGCTTGCAGATATATGGGAAGTCGATGCCAATGAAGTTGCTGCTCAGATCTATGAAAACTTTAAGCATCTCTTAATCAACAATTAATATAGAATGATCATATTTGATGTGCGCTGAGATAACAGGAGACTTTTACTTGGAGCTTCTATGTTACTAAGCTATAAAAGTCCTCTGTTATTTGATTTCGTATCTTAAAATTCAAACCCTTTTAAATTCTGCTTTGATTATAAACAAGCATATTATGACTACAATATTGACCTCATCCCTTCTAACGTTCTAATTATTTATTAGGTACTGTTACGACCTGAATGCTATGTATATTTTGACAATTCTATTTTATATTAGGGAAATCCAAGAGTTACGGACTGGCTATACATCGCAAAAGTATTCCGCTGCTAAACTCATTAGTGACCAAGCTGAATTACGCCTCGGTCTATCAGCTACACCGATTTATAACTACGGTGATGAATTCTACAACATCATTGAAATATTGCGTCCTGATAGCTTAGGTACCGCTACTGAATTCGCTCGTGAGTGGTGTTCACAAGAAAAACGTATTAATGATCCTAAAGCGTTTGGGATGTTTTTACGTGATGAAGGTCTAATGTTGCGCCGTACTCGAGCAGATGTAAATCGAGAGTTACCGCCAGTACAAATCATCCCTCAATATGTCGAAAGCGATCCTAAAGTACTGGATCAAATTAAGGGCAAGGCAATGGAACTGGCAAAAGTAATTTTAAGCTCTACTCAGGAATTCCAAGGGCAAAAGCTTCGTGCGACAGAAGAATTCAATATTATGATGCGCCAAGCAACAGGTATCGCCAAAGCGCCGTATGTCGCTGAGTTCGTGCGTATGCTTGTTGAGTCTGGTGAATCAGTCATGCTTTATGGTTGGCATCGAGATGTGTACAACATTTGGCTAGAACGCTTGGCTGAATTCAATCCTGTTATGTATACAGGCACGGAAGGACCTGCAGCTAAGGAACGTTCTAAACAAGCATTCTTGAATGATGAAAGCAAAGTCTTCATTAGTTCATTACGTTCATCTGCCGGGCTTGATGGCTTGCAGTACCACTCAAAATGCAAAACATTTGTGTTTGGTGAGTTGGATTGGTCGCCTGGTGTTCATGATCAATGTATTGGTCGCTTAGACCGTGACGGTCAAATCAAACAGATCTCGGCATATTACTTGTTGGCTGATTCGGGTTCAGATCCAATTATTTCTGATGTCTTAGGCATCAAAAAAGGCCAGTTGGAAGGAGTTAAAAACCCGAATGGCGAATTATTTGAACATTTAATTACGGACGGTGGCGGTATCAAGCGCTTAGCCGAACACATACTGAATAAGAAAGTTGCTTAAGAGAAACCTTATGACTGAACTTTACCTAGCTTGTTTTAGAGATAATGTCGGCTCAAATATTGGGTGGCCTGGTTTTAACGGAAAGGGCTATACAACGAATGTTGTCAAGCGCACGTATATACTTTAGAGCAAGCTCAGGTAGCATGGGATAACGCACGGTCCATAGATCAACCGATCGCCGTGCACCACGTTCGCAAACATATTGTATGAAAGGTGGACTATCAATATATTCCCTCGATCTCACAAATAGATGATCCTTATATCAAGTATGTGGCGCTTGAAAAGGATAATTTAGGTTTATTCTGCGATGGAAATGACGTCTTTTGGTTAGACTTTGCCACGGGCAAAACCAGTACAGATTTTTCTTCTGCTACAAAACTTCGGTATGGCCAGGCCCTTTCGTTAAAAGATCGCTATATTCTTCTTCCTTTTGATATAGCCGATGCACATAAACGACCATGGTGCTATTTATGAATATTGAAATGCTTTTGTGTATGTCCAACTTAAATTGACCAACAAATTAGGTTCTTTATCCAAAGCGAATAGATCTGAATAAACATTAAAGTTTTTACCCAAAAATGCATTGTGTAAGAAGTGAATAAGGTCTAGATCCACGTAGTTAACCGTAGACACAATCTTTAAGTATTCAGACAAAGCTTTAAACATCGGTGTTAGCTCTGCGATGGCACGGCTAAACCGCTGTTCTGATTTATGCTCTCTATATTTTTCAAAGCCATTTTTCAAAATCCTTTTGAGCTCTGCATCATCAAATGGAATATTTGAATAAAACTCACCAGTACTAAGATCTCCAAAATTAGACATAAAGTTATCAATCACGGGGAATTTACGTTCTAGAGATAAGCGCTGCGTTGATCTGATCAATTTAATGAATGAATAGAAAAACGGTAAGAAGCGTCTGTAGTAATCATAAATAACCTCTGCAAGCTTACGATCGCGAACATCAGCATTGATGGCTACACATTTAGGATATTGCGTAACAAAAATGGGTTTCTGCAGATAAATGGTAAGGTCCTTAAACACCTCAACACCATTTAGGCGATTAGATTTAAGAAATGACCAATCTACCAAGTCATAATCAACTGCACGAATCTCTCTTAGATTTAATTCATCAAACTTAAAGTTGAGTAGGCGTAGGTAATCTACAAAATTAGCCAAGTACCATGGCTGAGTTTTATTGATGTTGTATTCAGGATGACTATCAATGTCCAAGTGATTTAATAAATTGGTCCACGACTTGTCAATTCCAGCCAAATTAACTTTTTTGTCTATTCGATCAGGGGTAAGCATAGTAATCCCAATTGTATATACTAATTCGTAAGAAATTAGATACATTGTATCAATAATTCCTAGAATAAATATTCTTTTAAATTTTTTATCAATTCTAATTCGCCACACAACAAAAATGCTTATTTACTGAGCTAAAAACTTATATCCAATTAATTAAAACCCTATATAATTATTTTAATACTCTAATTCGAGTGAGTTGTTATGATTAGTGATCCAATCGAAATCGCAAAATTAAAACAAAGCATCTTAGATTTAAGAAACAATATTTTTCCTCCACAAAACCTTTTAACGGTTGATGGATTACCAATTTATTATGGTGAGAAAAAGTTTGTTGATGAATATCTTGCACAATGGATGGACTTTTATCAAAAAGCATTAGAACTTTCTAGTCCTTTTGGTGATCCTATTGATTTGTCCGAAATAAATGAAATTCATTTGCCTGTGCATTTTAATTTGCCCGTGTTTGCTCGTAATGTCACTCGCATGATTTTAAATAAAACACTGGCCAAGGAATCTATTACTTTTCGTTCAAGTGCAGATCTGTTTGAGAAGTGCGGATACTTCAATCGTGAATATACGGATTTAATTTATGAGTACTTTGATCGTGATGAAGATAACGTATTGGTCGGGCATCGACCGTATAACGATATTCGTGCGTACTTGTTTTATGCCGGCGATGAAGAGCGTCATCGCACGAGATTTTATAACTCTGGACTGGTGCTCGGTTATCCCGAAGGTTGGAATAGCATTGAGATCTTAGATAATCGTAACAACACCCGAAAACAGCGTAGTGATGCTTATACAAACCCTTTAGCGAAAAATAACACATGGTTCATCTACAAGAAGCTGTAATTAGCCAAAGCGCCGTGCGAGATCGCAATAGAGCCTTGGATCTATTGAAGTGGATTGCGATTGTGACCATGGTTATTGACCACGCATCAATATTATTTCCTCAATATAATCTGTTGTTGAGGACGATTGGCCGTTGTGCTTTTCCTATTTTTTGTATCATGCTTGCATTCAATTTGAACCAAGCTATTCCTAAAAAGAAAACCCATACATTAAAAAACTATTTTAAAAATTTGGCGTTGTTTTGTGTGCTATCAGAAGTACCGTATCAACTATTCAACCAAGAGCCATTTACAACACTGAACGTCATGCCTACGTTGCTTTTAGGATTTTTGCTTGTTGTATTGGGGGAATCTAAACATAAATATGCAACGCTGCAGTTTGTCTCTCTGTTAGTCGTGACCACATTGCTATCTAATTTTATTATGTATAGCGTGTGGGGCGTTTTATTAATTGTATTCCTGTATTTATTCTTTAAAACAACCAACGTTCGTTCTAAGAAATACTTTTTAATGATCAGCGTCTTGCTCACTTCATTGGCCAACATTTTCAACTGGTTGATTGGTGGCTACTATACGGATATGACTACATATTCTTTGGCATTCTCATTTGCTGTCAGTAGCGCCATTGCAACGTATATTGGTGCACAATTCCTACTGAAAGGACAGCACATGAATATACCTTTTGAAGTACCGCCAGTGGGCAAGTGGGCGTACTGGTTCTATCCAGTACATCTCGTCATCATTTGGATTCTTTTTAAATTTGCATAATAAATTTAGGCTCAAAAAAAGCACCAAAGTATTTATGACTAAGGTGCTTTTTTATTGCTTAATCAGCGTTATTCGCTAGATCCAGCATCTAAACCGAATGAGCTAATTTCTTGCTGTCTTTCTTGCTCAGCTGCTTGTTCTGGTGATGCTTGTGGAGTAGGTGCACCAGATTGGTTATTTTGTTGATCATATTGATTCAGCAATTGCTTTAATGCTTCAGGATCTTGAGCAATTTGATTCGCAATTTCTAATGTTGGGTCCTGTTGTTTTTTACCAGCAACATAACCAAAAATAGCCAAACCAATGAAAGCAGCGAAGAAAGTGGCAAGTACGATCAGTACAAACTTACCAATAATGCTACCTTTGAAGCGTTCAAACCAAGTTTCATCTTCATAGTGGTAAGGTTGGTTAATGTTTTGGCAACCATCACTAAATGCATCCATCCACGCATTACGAACCAATTGTTTAATTTGTTCTGTTTGCGGTAAATGACCTTTTTTAACCACGTTTACTTTGATTTTTGGCTCTGCTAATACAAAACGTTTTTCTTCACCATTACCTAGTGTATTAACGAGCTCTACGGTACCAGAACAAGTGAAATAACGACCAACATCATTGTTTTCTAAAGTATCAAAACCACTGATTTGTATTGTTAACTCTTTAAGATCGGCATTCGGGATTTTTATATTTTTAGGTTGACGATTCAAATCTTCAGAATCCGTATCAACTGAGATTGTTAAAAGGTCATTGTTACTAAAAATTGAAACAAGAGGGTCGTGAGATAGAATGTCTTTTTGCTTCTTAATTAAACTCACAATGTATCACCAGTTAAAATAGAAATTAAAAGTATTATATTTTAAAAAAGGGTTTTAGTGATAGTTTATTTTATGTTTAACGCAAAAAAGCCACTTTTAAGAAAGTGGCTTTTAGGTTTAAGGGAGGTAGTTGTTATTTATAAAATATTCCTTTTTAATTCTCTTAATCTCCATGCCTTTGTCTAAAAGCAATTTAAACTCATTAAAATCATCACGCATAAGCTTATGAACCTTTAATGATTTTTGACTCTTAGCTTTGATAGCACTGTTGTATTGTACTGCAGCAACCAGATCGTAATGCTTATTTAGATCCAAACCATAAAGTGATGTTAATTTTTCAGAAATATAATCAAATATAACGGTCAAACAGATGACCTTATTGTTAGTGTTAGTCAGTATCTCTTCTGGAAATTCATTATTTCCCGAAGCTGCACTGGCTAAACGTGCCCATTCTGTCATGGGTAGGGAACCATCTTCACCAATCACGTTGATTAAGTTGTTTAAAAAGATAAAGCGGTGATTAAAAAACTTCACTTTGCTTTTTTGCAAAATTCTAAATGTATAAACGTTTGCCCAATACACAACATAGTTTTTAATCTTTAGACCATTGATTGAGTCTTGCGTTAATAAATCTTCATTGGTGATGCCATGATATTGAGTTGCTTCTTCAGTGACTTGTTTTTTTGGCTTCCAGTAGCTCTCTTCAGCATTATAAAGATACTGAACCTGTTCTATTGATGATGTGCGGCACTTTTTAATACGCGTCAAAATAGACGACTTAATAATGTCAGGCACATCAACTGGATTCTTGACTTTGGCGGTAAATTCCAGTGTGAGAAAACATAATGGTGCTGGCATAGCTTGGCCTTTCTAATATCCCTTAATTTATAACTTAAAACGTTCTATTTTCTGAATTGATATTCGCGAAATAAGGAACTAATTGCTTTTCTCGGTCATGAATGTATGCAGTTGATGACATATCCAATACCGCACCTGGTACATAAGTTAGGTTTAGATTGATATTTTCACCGTTACCATCGATCAAGACGCCATTAAACCGCGCTTTGTCTGAATCTCCTTTTACAAATAGCTGTTGGCCAACATAACCGGACAAGCTATTGATATAGAGGTTTTTCATTTTTTCCGAAGATTGCAAAGCATTTATATAGAGAAGATCCATAATTTTTTCTTCTCCATTTTGATTTCTAATTTTTACTGTTTTTGGACCAACAACATCCACAATTGTAGCAATCCATAAGTCATGATGTTCAACTTCCCAACCATTGTAGCGACTTTCAATCCAATCGGGGCTTAAGAGTCTTGGCTTAAAGGGGTAGGAGTAGATTTTGAATATTAAGATCGAAACCACAATTATGATTGGCAAGCCAAAACATATTTTTATTTTATGTTTCTTAAAAGCACTGTTAAACATAACCGTATATACCAAAAAATTTAAAACATTTTAACTTAAAATAATAAGTTTGTATTGGTTAAAACCATTGATATATCAATTATTCATCACTGTTATAGGTATAGCCATCATCACTACTGCGATCTTTACCTACTAATAATGCTTCAATACGCTTAGCTTCAGCTATTGTTCTGAGTGCATTTTCCTTTTTTTCTTGTCGTTCTGTATGTTTACGAATCGCTTCAAGAACCTCAGGAGATAAGGCGTTTTCAGGTTGTTGTTCTTGGGCTTCAGGCTCGGAAGCACTTGCTTCTTCAGCCTTTATAGGTTGGTCTTTTTTCTTAGGATCTACCAAGTCATAAAACACAAGTTCTTTTGATTCACTCGTTGCCGATTCGTCTAAAAACTTCTGTTCTTGACCTTTTAATGGATCTTGTTCATTTGGAGTATTAGAGTTATTACAGGCACTTAAAAGGGTGGAAATTAAAATAACCGTTGCGAAAATAAAAAGGGTTTTAGACACGTTGAAAATCCTTTAATATAATAACGTATTCTACATAATAAAAGTCCGTAGGTAAAAGTATGTCTTCAGATAAAAATAGTTCTGATAGTGCTACACAAAAGGTAAATATTACCAATGAGGTTTTAGATGAAGCTGCCATTAAACAGGCAATTGAAGCTAGTCAACCCCGTAAATCAGGTATTTTAAAGCGAGTCTTTTTTGATTTCGGGCGTAAAACCCACTGGAGTTCAGCTAGAAAAGGGTTTTTACCGCATTTATCTAATATTAGATCAATGCTGTCTCCAACATGCCCCGAATGCGGTAAATCGATTTTAATGCATGACAACAGGATTCCACGTTCTTATAAAGGCAACGTGAATTGGGTATGTGCACACCCTTTATGTGAATATGAAATTGTCGCACCTAACAATTTTAAACAACTGAAAAGACTCATTGCTAATACTCACTACCCAAGAGGGCAAGAACGTTTAGCTTCAATGAGTAATGATGAAATAGACAAGCTTGTTAAAAACCATCAGTTTTCGTCTTATTTGTATTTAGCATTATCTATGTTTACAGGCTTGTACGTAGTTTATATGTTCTTTAAAGCGCTATATCCAATGCTTGTTGTACCAGGTGTATTATTGGTGTTTTATCTATACATGGTTAGCATCAATTCAGCTTATCGTGCATGGCAAGTCCGTACTGGTCTTTTATTCTTACCGAATTCGCCATTCTTGGCATGGTTCCGCTATGCGCCAAAAAAATATAGCTTATCGTGGTATGACGGCAAAAACCCATTGCCAGTTGAAACACTGAATAAGTTAGCTGACCGTAAACAGCACCTAATCGACAATTTCAACAACAACGATAAAGGTGCTGATTAATATGCTGTTAAAACCAACGCTATTTGCGACTCTATTAGGATCAAGCGTTGCTTATGCTCAATTGCCTCAAAGTTCTGAGGCTCTAGGTTCATATGCAAACCATGTCAATTCTAATGGATCAAGTACACCATATCGACCATTTCAGGTCATGACCAACACTCAGCAAGAAACGGCGCCAGCAAAGCAAAGAGGCTTTACGAGTCGTTACTTGGGCGTGAAGTACACACCGAAAAAAACTGAAGAAACTTCGACTAGCACTGAGCGCACGGCAGTTGCACAAAATGGACCACAACCTAGTGGCCAGCAAGCACCAGCACCACAACAACAACCCGTTCGCCAGAATATCCGTCCTGTTACTTATACCTATCCAACTACGCAATACAATCAAGCGAGTGCATCTTACGATCAAACCGTACCGGGTAGAGTCGCTACTTTGAGTTGTGTTATTCATGCTGCGCGGTCAGAAGGTGTTCCGCTGTATGTTTTATTGGGTATACATAGCAAAGAGCGTGGTACCAATGGACAAACAGTGCAAAACAAAAACCTTTCATTGGATATGGGGCAATTCCAAATCAATACCATACACTTTAAACGTGGCGGTATGTTTGAAAGTTATAACAGCCATTATGTGCGTACTGATGGATGTCTGAATGCGCGACTTGCAGCCAAGATCTTGCGAAATCGATTAGCCACAAAACCGTCAACCGATTTTTGGGTTAGAGCAGCTGCTTACCATTCATGGACGCCATCTTTTAATGCGATATATCGCAATGGCACGGCGAAACAACCTGGTTTAGTTGCGTATGCACTTCAATGGAAAAACTGGCTTGAGAGAAAGGGGATAAATCCTAACTAATCAGCTAAATATATTTTTTAAGAAAAAAATTCCAGTTATGTAATGCGATATAATTTACCTATTCTTTACCCACTAAGGATTCAAAATGAACCTTAATACAACTTTAAAAAGTTTAGCTTTAACCTTATCCATGTCTGTTGTTGCTACTGCAGCTCAAGCCGATTTTGTTGGCAAAGTTGTACGTATTTCTGACGGCGACACTATCACCGTTTTAAACAACAACAATGAGCAGATCCGTGTTCGCTTCAACCAGATTGATGCACCAGAAAAGAGTCAAGCTTTTGGTCAGAAATCGCGTCAGAACATCAGTTTCTTGCATGAAACGATTGTGTATGTGCAAGAAAATAGTAAGGACCGCTACGGTCGTACTCTTGGTACCATTTTTCAGATGCGTACAAACCAAGTGCCTAACTTAAACATCGTGAATAGTGTTAACTATAAGCAAGTTAAAGATGGCTATGCATGGGCTTATCGTGAATATCTCAAAGATAAAATTATTTTGAGTGCTGAAAGCAACGCACGTTCTCAACGCCTTGGTTTATGGGCTGATCCAAACCCTGTTTATCCAAGCCAGTACCGTCACAATAAGTAATATTGATGAACGGTGAATTAAATACCGCTAAAGCCGTAGCGGTATTAAATAAATATGTACTGCAACAACAATGTGGTAATCGTATGGAACTGCAGTTTTTCAGTGAAGAACTGCAAGCTCAGATTGAAGCTCTCAGCTTGGCTTCTGTACGAAATGAGTTGGTTACTCAGTTGGCAAATTTGGGAAAATGTCTTTGTGATGAAAAGTTGGTGAATTGTTCAGCCAACGCAAATTACTCAGAAGTGGCAATAGATTTCCTTGAAATGCACTTAGAGTCGCTGGAAGGGCGACAGTTCAAAGAAGGTTTTATATGACATCTATTGTCATATCCACGGAATCCAATTAATCACCAAAACAGAACAAGCCACTAAGCTATTTAGTGGTTTTTTAATGGGTTAAATTAAATATTTTCATCATTCTTATAGATATAAAATAAATAAATAGTTGATAATAGGTTATTAATTTAAACCTATAATTGTGATTTTTATGCCTTTACTCGATTGGGTTAATCGTAACCAAGCCGAAGAAACAGCAAGCCAAGTTCCATTCCATCTTTTAAAATTCCAGAAATCATTTGGTGATACCGATACAGCCAAAGAAAACCTTATTATTCAGGGTGATAATCTACAAATCTTAAAATCTTTACTACCTTTATATGGCGGTAAGGTTAAATGTGTTTTTATTGATCCACCGTATAACAGTCAATCAGCTTTTGAGCACTATGATGATAAATTAGAACACGCTCAATGGCTTACAATGATGTATCCACGTTTGCAATTACTAAAGGAGCTTTTAACTGAAGATGGTTCTATTTGGATTACTCTTGATGATAACGAATCACATTATTTAAAGGTCATGTGTGACGAAATCTTTGGAAGAAAAAACTTTGTAGCAAACATCGTATGGCAAAAAAGATATTCGAGAGAAAACCGTGAAGCTATTGGAGATGCTCACGACCACTTGCTTGTATATGCTAAAAACTCAATGGAGTTTAAAAAAGTTCGTAATCTAGTTCCTATGAATGAAACGCAAGCAAAAGTATATAAAAACCCAAATAATGATCCTAAAGGCAGATGGCGTGGTATTCCTATGACAGCGCAAGCTGGACATGCTACACCAGAGCAATTTTATGAAATTGTGAGCCCATCAGGTAAATCTTTCAGACCTCCAGAGGGAAGGTGTTGGGGTGTTTCAAGAGCAACATATGATAGATTGTTAGAAGAAGGGCGAATATATTTTGGTAAAAATGGTGATTCACAACCTAATATTATTAGATACTTATCTGAAGTTAAAGGTGTAGTGCCTTGGACTTGGTGGAACCATGAAGATCATGGACATACCGATGAGGCAAAAAAAGAAAGTCAACTTTTGTATGGAAAAGATGAAACATTCTCTAGCCCAAAACCTGAAAGATTGATGGAAAAAATACTCTATATTGCGACAAATAAAGGGGATATGGTTCTTGATTCATTTTTAGGTTCAGCGACTACCGCCGCTGTAGCTCACAAAATGGAAAGACACTACATTGGTATCGAAATGGGTGATCATGCTCAAACTCACGTTATCCCGCGTTTAGAAAAAGTCATTGAAGGTGAGCAAGGTGGCATATCTAAATCCGTGGAGTGGCAAGGTGGTGGAGGTTTTAGTTTTTATAAACTAGGCAACGCCGTTTTTGATGATCAGGGATTTTTAAATTCTGATGTTAAGTTTATGGACCTAGCTAGTTATATTTGGTGGCTCGAAACTAAATCAGCATTCAATAGTGCTGTAAGCCTTGAGAGTCCATTCTTAGGTGTTCATGACGGCGTATCTTATTTCTTACTATATAACGGCATTTTAGGTGATAGACGGCCTAATAGTGGGAATGTACTCACACATTCTATATTAAACTTCCTCAATGATTGCCATACCAGTGAAGGTAAGCGTGTGATTATTGGTGAAGCATCACGACTAGGTAAAACCAAATTAGATGAATTAAATATTGAGTTTAAACAGATTCCATATTCGTTATATGGCAATTAATACGTAAGGTTCCTCATGACTTTTCAATTAAAAAACTATCAAAGCCAGTCTTTACAATCTTTAGAGAACTACCTAACTTTAGCTGCCTCATTAGGTGCTGAAAAAGCTTTTAATAAGTGTGTCGGTGAAGACATTAAATATAATGATCGCTTAGATGGAATTCCTAGTGTATGTCTACGCGTACCAACTGGAGGGGGTAAAACCGTACTTGCTTCACATAGTATTGCGATTGCTGCGCGTAACTACGTAAATACAGATTCTCCAATTGTACTATGGCTTGTACCAACAGATATGATTCGCCAACAAACACTTTTGGCGTTATCTGATGCTACACATCCATATAGAAAAGCATTACAAGGGTATTACGGCGATCGCATCAAAGTATGTGACATTGAAAGTCTACAAACTTTGAACAAGCATGATGTGAATCAATCATGCATTGTGATTGTGACAACGATTCAAGCGTTCAATATCGACAAGGAAAAGACTTATCAACGCAATGCTTATGCATTTGATGAATCATTAAGTGAACATTTTACGAGCCTTACTGACTTCCAAACTGAAGGCATGGATCGAGTATCAGAAGATACTTTGAAATATCAAACATTTCTAACGCAACGTGATATAGGCCGTGTAAAGCATTCCTTGGTTAACTTTTTTCATTTACATAGACCGATCATCATTGTCGATGAAGCTCATAAGAACCGGGGTGGTAAAACGTTTTTTACTACATTAAAAACGTTGAATCCAAGTTGTTTGATTGAGCTTACAGCTACTCCAAAAGACAATAATGTGCTTTATTCAGTATCGGCAGCAGAATTAAAATCAGAAGAGATGATTAAACTTCCTGTAGTTCTGACTGAACATACTGGTAGTTGGCAAGATTGTATTCGCGATGCGCTAATACAACGCCAGAAACTAGAAGTACTGGCACAAAATGAAAGGGAATATATCCGACCAATATTGCTAATACAAGCTCAGGATAAAAATGGTGATGCTAATGTAAATGTTGTTAAAGAACATTTATTAAGTGAATATGAAAATATTACTAACGACTGGATTGCTATTTCTACTGGTGGTACCAAAGAGCTTGAAGATGAAAATCTATTTAGCCCTAAAAGCAAAGTCAAGATTGTAATCACTGTAGAGGCATTAAAGGAAGGTTGGGATTGTTCTTTTGCATACGTGTTAGCAAGTTTGCAAAACATAAATTCTGCAACTGATGTTGAGCAATTATTAGGCCGTGTTTTACGGATGCCATACGCTAAACTGCGTCAAAATGACGAGTTAAATAAAGCGTATGCTCATGTCATTTCGAGTTCTATTGCACAAGCTACGATGTTACTTAAAGATCGCATGATTCAAAATATGGGGTTTGAGAAGTGGGAGGCTGATGCAACAATTGTCGCTAAACCTCAGTACAATCTTGGGCTTGGAGGCGATGGTACAGCAACGAAACAAAAGATCCCTGAAACTATGATCTCTGTCCCGTTTGAAGTAAAGCCAGAAACCCTATCCGAAGAACTTAAGCAAGCAATTCAGACAAGAGAAAATAGCCAAGGTACCTCTTTGATTATCAATAAAGGTACGACTAATGAAACTTTTGATAAGATTGAAAAGGCCGTAATTGATCAGACTCCGCCTAAACAACTTGAAAAGGTTCAGGAAGTCTTTAATGAAGCTCGTGCTGAACGCCAGGCATATCAAGCACCTGAAAACTGGAATGCTTCTTTCGCATCAATTCCACAACTAGGTTTGTTCGTGGATGGTATGTGGCAAATTGCAGATAAGGAAACAATAGAAGACTCTATAGAATGGAATCTATTAGATTTCCCTATACAACTTGAAGGTTTTTCTATCAAAGAAACCGTCAATAGTTTTGAGATTGATCTTAATATAGATGAACAAAAACTCAATTATGCGTTACTTCAGAATCAACAAGCTCAATTTTCTAATATGCCGACTCTGGTTACTGAAACCGATCTTATTAATTGGCTTGATCGCAAAGTAAGTAGACAAGGGGTAACGCAAGTTCAGCTAAGAGCATATTTAACAAAACTGTTAAGTTATTTGCTTCACGTAAAAAACTTTACTCTTACACAATTACATCGTGCTCAGTTCCAACTATCCCTAGCCATCACAAAAGAATTGGATCGGTTATTTGAGTTGGCGCGTCAACAGGCTTTCCAAGGCGATTTGTTTAGTCAATTCCAAGTGGCCAATCAGCCTCAACCTGAAAATACATTTAAGTTTGAACCAGGCAAGTATCCTGTAAAGAAACCTTATCGTGGTGGATGCAAGTTTGAAAAACACTTCTATGCTCAAATTGACGACCTAAGAGAAAAAACTGAAGGTGGTAGCCTTTCGGAAGAGTTTCGATGTGCTCAACTACTTGAATGGCACTCTCGAGTAAAATATTGGGTCCGAAATATACCGAAACAGCCACAAACATCATTTTGGTTGCCTACTGGTAAGGACTATTTTTATCCAGACTTTGTTGCTGAGTTGGATGATGGATCTATATTCGTTCTTGAGTATAAAGGTAGTCACTTAGATAGTGCCGATGATGCGAGAGTTAAAGATGCTATTGGTAGACAGTGGGCTAAAGATAGCCAGGGTAAGCGTATTTTTCTTATGGCGACAAAACTAGATAAAAACGGACGTAGTTTGGAAGATCAAATTAACCATGCTTTAGCAAAATAGATATATACCCACTAAAAAAGCCCCGATATTCGGGGCTTTTTCATATCTGCTTTTACATATCGAACGACTGTCCACGTTCGTTAGTTTTGTTTAAATTCTGCGGTTCTATACCATACAGCTTTAGACCATCACCTAGAACGAGATCATCTACACGCTTTTCAAAACGAGTAAAGAAATCGTTCAGTCTTTGGAAGACTGGTGGTTCATCTAACAGTTTGGCCATGTTGTTTAATGTTTTACTTAGACCGTTCACAAGATTGAACTTTTGTTGACGGTCCAAAGACAAGCTGTTCGATGTATCTAAAAGGGTGGTGAGGCTTTCTTGAACCTTTTGATAGTTTTGATCATTGGTCACATTACTGACAATCAAATGCACTACTTTGTTTTTGATCTTCAATGTATCCAGATTCAATTGATCAAATGCAATGGTCCTATCAGTAAGATTTTCTCTAAATGTTTTGAGATTCTGCCACTCTGGATGTGCAGCCTCTAAATCAGATAAAACTTTCATGATTGACGCACGGTATTCGCTATCAGACGCACTAATCACAAAAAGTTCAGGATACGACCGCTTCTTAGAAACTTCTTCCTGAGCTTTATTGAGCTTATCTTCAGCGACAGCAATTGAACCCTCAACATCGGCATTACTAATACCAGCTTCATGAATTAACTTTCTAGCTTTATACATTTCTGCTGAATGAAGCCAAAAAGCGGTAAAGATAGCTGACTTAGCGTAGCTATGATGATCGATACCTTGCTGAAGGTTTTGTTCGGGAATGGTCGAACGATCCACACTCTGCAATTTAACTGTATCTTTGTTGATGTCCTTGGATACATCAATATGTACTTTGGTATTTTGCATGCTATCCATACTTGGGTTTGTGCTACTGGTTGGTTCTTTGGCACCCATTTTCTCGAATTCAATATCACCGGCTTTAATCTTTTGATGGCCATCTGCAGTAGCGACAACTTTCAAAACATCATTTTGAACTTTGGTGACATCAATTTCAGAAAGGATCTCCATATAAGACTTAATGCCCTCAAGAGTCATGACGGGCGTAGATACGGGTGCCGTAGCGGTTGGAGTTGGTTTATCATCAAATGCTTTATCAAATGACGGCGGTTGGTACTTTGGTTTTGCATAGGATTTCGTGCTACCTGTACCAGCTGGTCCATCATAGTTAGCTTTTGATAGATCTTGTTTACGCTTTTCAATATTTGCGTTGTAATTTTCAATATTTGCTTGGTTTTTAGCACGTATGTTCTGCAATTCCAGATATTTTTCATCTGATTGTGCAATCACAATGCCGTAATTCGGTTGGTATTCTTTATTAGGGAACTTGGTTGCATAAGCTTCGCGTTGACGGTTGTAGCGGTTAATTGCATACGCAACTTCAGGGATCTTGTTGTCTATACGTTTGACGGCGTTATTCAGTTCTTTTGCCAACTCTGCAGCTAAACGTTCAACACCTAAATATTGACGAGCATCATCCCAATCAGAAACAGATAATTTATTTTGGAAAACCGGGGGTAGGGTGATACGTGTATTTTCATGTTTGCTCACATCACCTAACACACCACTTAATGAAAAGTTGTGACAAGCTTCTTGTAAGCCAGGATTCAAACCAGACTCAAGCGTTTGGCCAGCATCGTTATCATAACCAACAAATATATTGGCTTCAGGATTGATACTGCGGATAAGCTCAGCAACACTTGAGATATTGGATTTACTGTATGACGCTAAAACTTGTGTGTTTTCTGCAGTAAAACCCTCACCCAATAAACCAAGCTCTAAACCAGCATCCAACGCCTTACGTGCGCTGATCGCTGTTGCCCAACCCTCCTTGATCAAATAGTTCTTTGCATTCGGGTTAAAGACTTCATAGCCAACATCAGGATTTTTGCTAACAGGCAAGAATGCATCTTTCGTTTTGGCTTTATCAAAAAAGTACTTACCCTTATGCAGTACTTCTTCAAGCTTGTTGGTTTCTTTGTTGCGCTTTTTTTGGCGATGGTGGGTGATACGCTGTAAATTGACGACTTTGTTATTGGTGTCAATTAACGGTGCAAGAATGACAGCTCTGCTTTTACGTAAATCAAAGCCTTTTTTCTTTTCGCCCTCAAGCTCAGGTTCAAAGTTGATGAAATGCTTTTGATACGCTAATACATTCTCTACTGTTTCAACGAGAAGCTGTTGATTGGTAGCTGATTCAGGAAGTTCACGCTTTACTGCTTCAATGGCTTCATCACGGGTAAAGTTATCTTTACGCATGATTTTAGCGCCGTATGGCTCTAGGTTCTTTTCAACCATATACGGCATTTGTCGAATGTCGCGTTTAAAGGTCTGAAGGCTTCCAGTTTTATTATTAAAAAATGAATCGTCAATAATTTTACCAGCACGTTGCCACTCAATACGGATAGCGATTTGTGCAGCTAAGAGCTCTTTTTCTTGTTGAAGTAGATGCTTCTTTTGAGCTTCTTCAAACTCACGTACACGGCGATCAACATCTTCTTTGCTTGGTGGTTTGTAGTTAGGGTTTGAATCTCGTTGAGGCTTGATTACGTTCTTATAGTGGTCAGCAAAAGCAATTGAGATTTCAATGTCAGTTACACCAAAGCGGTGTCCTTTGAGTACTGGCCAGTATTCACCAGTATCACGGTTCATGTTTGGATAGATCCAATACATCCCTCGTGGTTTGACATTGTTGCTACTTGATTTACTAGGGTTATCTGATTCGGTGAGGCAAGGCACTTTTTCATCAAATACGGTCACGAATTGATATTTACCAGATGACTTGAATACGAATCCGTAGTTTCGCTCCAGTTCTTCTTGGAAAAACTGAAACATCGTATTTAAATCACAATTATGTCGGGCGCTCGGTACTTTCTCAGCCATAACAATTCCAATTTCTAATATATATTTAGGTGCAATGTGCTACCCAGGTTGCATAGGACTATTAATCATATGCTTAAGAAAATTTATACTTTTAGTATATACCGATTCTAAAAACATTTCTGTTTAATCTTTAATATAAGCTATGTCTAATAAAGGTTTAAAGAAAAATTAAAAGCTTTAATTTATTATTTTAATAAAAAATGTTTAAGCCCTCAATGTTATAATTTACAGATATTAAATAGGTTATGAATGACCACTTATTTAGGGTTAAATTACTTTTAATAATTTGAGGCTTTATATGTCAAAACATATTTTTTCGGGTTCTGTTGTAATCAATGGCAACGGCAATGTATACAGTTCAGGTTCCAACTATCAAATCGTTGGAAGTGGCAAACCAGTGACTAAGCAAGTACCTGTAAACCCATTTAACGAAATCTGTATGAAAGGTCCAATGAGTCTGAAGTTTTTTGCTTCAAGTGTTTCTAAAATGGAAATTACTGCAGACGACAATATTGTAGATCTTATTAGTGCGACTTTTCAGGGTGGTGTATTGGTTTTAGCTATTCAGGACAATGTAAGTTTTAGTACTTGTTCACCGTTAGAAGTATCGATCAGTCACCCAAATTTAAAAGCTATTGATTTAAAAGGTTCAGGCAATATTCAGGTCTTAAATCTTAATGAAGATCAATTCACAGCAAGTATTAGTGGATCTGGAAATATGGATTTAGACGGTACCGTTGAACACTGTGTCTTATCTTTGAGAGGTTCAGGCAATTTTGATGCATTACCATTGAAAAGCAACAATTTAGAAGTGGCACTATCTGGTTCAGGCAATATCTTTTGTACAGCTATCAATTCTGCTCAAGTACAGCTTTCAGGCTCAGGCAACGTTAAAGTTTATGGCAAACCAATCCATAAGTCACAAAACCGAACTGGTTCAGGAAACATTAGTTTTAAATAGGTCGATAAACCTAGTTATAAGTCACAAAACCGAACTAGATCAGGAAACATTTGTCTTAAGTAGGTCGATAAACCTAGTGCAATGAAAGTTTAGAGAAAAACAAACCCCAAAAGTTTGCTACCTTTGGGGGTTTATGTTTGACATTCAAATTATCGAAATAAAAATATTATTAATGAAGTTTTCGGACCATTCAGGATCGTTCGATTTACTCACAATATCTTTGAGCCAAACCTTTAATGATTCAATTGGATAATCTGCATTTTTGTATAAATTAATCACGGCGATAATCTGTTGATTCAGTGCTGTTGTTGAATCATTACGTGCGATCATTTCTACAAGTTTTGTGTAGGCCTGAAGGAGTTCTGGTTCTTCAGCTCCAGTGACTTTACGGGGTTGTTTGCTGATCTGTCCAAGAATTTCAATAAATTGTTCTTTGACCAGCTCAATCGGGTGGATCTGACTAAATCCCTGTTGAGTCAGCAAAGCATATGCACGTAAAACCAAGCTAAACCAATTCTTTTTGGTCATGCTATCAGGATAGAGGCCTATATCATCCAACTGTTGTTTGATGCCAAAGAATAGGGCGCTGATAGAATAGTTCGGGTTAACCGTGCTTTGAACTGCAGTCGTCCACACGGCATTTTGCATTTTATGACGTATTACATCACGCGTGTATTCAACGCCGTACAAACACTTAAAATCGTTCCAGTCACTTAGATCTAACTGTTCATCAGTAAATTCAGGTCCAATCATGGCTGCGTTTACAGCTCGGCATGCTTCTGTTGCGTAATAGATACCGGGATTGCGCTTTATTTTGCTTTCTAATGCTGTTTTATGGTCATTATCATTGAAGATATAGAAGCGTGAAAACGGGAATTCGGCACGGAAATCACGTACTACATTCATGATGTTGCCAGCCACGTACACGACAATGACTGGAATAGAGTATTGAATTGATTCTGCAATTGCTTCACCAGTGGCGTAGCCCTCACAAAAGATTATCCGATCTTGGTTCCATGCATCCAATGGATCTTTAAATAAGATTTTGAAAGCGCCGTTTGCAAGTACACCACGTAATGTAAACTTATCTTCACCACGCTTGTTTTTATGTTCAGCGATGGTCTGAAGGAAAATGATTTGATTTTTGAGGTTTTGCCCCTCAACTAAAAGCTTGTTCTGGCGTAGCGACTGTTGATCTAGATCTGGTTGCAGATCAATAATACGGTTCAGAATAATGGTGTTGTTCTTGTGTTGAGGGTAGTACTGGCTGACATAATCAATCAGCTCATTTTTAGTGAAGTTGCTTGGATTGTACAATCTAGCATGACTGAAGCTAATCTGCTTTTTCACATTGTAGTTGTGTGGACGGTTTGACAAGGGTAGGCTTCTGGCCCATTCAAAACCCATATAGATTTGAGCCAATATCTCTTGGTCTTTTTTGTTCTTCTCAGCACTTTTGCATGAGTTTAAGAAGCGTTTAAGATC
Organism: Acinetobacter defluvii; assembly: GCF_001704615.3. Classification (NCBI taxonomy): domain Bacteria; kingdom Pseudomonadati; phylum Pseudomonadota; class Gammaproteobacteria; order Moraxellales; family Moraxellaceae; genus Acinetobacter; species Acinetobacter defluvii. The sequence goes on along the minus strand of NZ_CP029396.2, from coordinate 13,395 downwards.
TTCTTCTTGCTGTTCCTTGGTATATACGGTGTCACCAGGTTGCAGATCCATTTCTTGAATGTATTCATACAAGCTGTAAGTGAAGTTTGCACCGCCAGCATGAAACCAACCATAAGACATACGTGCGTTATCTAGATCTACAAGATACCAGGCCGTTTTTTTCTTATTTTTTGTGGCGTCATTGTGGTGATTGGTTCTGAGGTAAATACGTTTAGAGCTTCGTTCAAGCTGAAAGTCACTCTCACGATCAAATACAATGCCCTCATTTTCAAGATGCGATCTAAATATTTTAGATAGCGTACCAATATCGATACCATACTTGATCATGAGGGGGTTCATAAATAAAGAAACTCACTTATAAATATTTTATAACCAGCGGTTGAGCAACGACATATTTTGATGGGTTGTTAGTTTGCAACGTGATTTCATGAGCGTAATGCCATGCCTTAGTGATACGGTTTAGGATGACACTTTCAAGGTCGTCTTCTAAGAATTCGTAAAGATTAAATCGCACGTTGTTTAAGATCAGTTTTTTATAACCTTTCACAAGGGTATTTAAAAAATTCTGGGATTGGTCCATAAAGGCGTTAACGTCAGCATCATAACTTATTGTGTTATTCACGACTGCATTATAAAAGTACTGCTCAGAATCAATTTTAATAATATGCATCTGCTCTAAGAATGACTCTAAATAAGCTGGATGCATATTTTTACTTAAAAACTTACAGATCCGCTTATTCTTGTTGTCGTTAAAATAGATGTATTTAGAGGTTAGCTCAGCATTAATCACTGTGACATATTCGCCGTCCACACGAAACTTCACGGTATTATTGTTGGTGAACTGCAGCATTAATTCTGTGAAGATATAGCTATCTAACGTTTTTTCATGCTTAAACGTCTGCTTGTCCAAGAAATAACTGTTGTACTGAAGATCTGCAACATTGGCATAGCTTTGAACGAATTGAGCTATGTCATTGTGCATGTTTTGGGTGTCGAGATCCGATACTTCAGTTGAAACCGATTGAAAGGCACTATTTTTATAAAGATGCCCTAATAATTCTGTTTGATTGTAGTTTTTAGGTTTAACTTTCAAGCCAACAGTAAACTCGTCTTGCTCATAATTCCCTTTAATTAGATTGCTTAAATAACTTTCAGCTTCTTGAAAAGATACGTTTCCAAGGTTGTCTAAAAATGATTTTAAGGAAGTGCCATCTAATCGTACTGCAACATGAGATATAAATGATGGATCGAACTCGAAACGCATAATACTTCATTGATTGAAATGGGTATTAAAATTATATAACAGGTTTAAGGAAAAAAGAATGAAAACCTTTAAGTATTATTACCATAAAAGTAATTTTGAATTGATTTAATAAGTTTAGTTTCGGTTTCTTGAGTATATAAACTACCTGAAATTAGTTTTAAGCCAGTATCAGTTTTAAGCCAATGTAGTGTATTAAAATGGTCATTAGCGATATGGCTACTCTTGTGCATGCGCGACACAAAACCAGTGTTCAGACCAGTATCAAACAGGCGTGGACAACTTGGTGCGTGGACATGATAGAGGACTTCACGGCGTTGATTGCTAGAGGGTGATTTACCTACGCCACGGCGTACTGGCATACCTTTGTGCTTTCTATAACTATTGAGAAATGAATCAATCGTATCGTTATACGTGGGTTGCATCAGGTAGCCACGGTGATTGTAGATGTCAGTTTTAGGATGAATAGAAAAATTAAATAAGCTAAGCATTTTACCAAGTAAGATTAATAGCTCAGGACTACCTTTAAGGTTGGTACCAATCAAACTATCTTTAATGGTTTTAATAGTATCCGTGCGATACTCTAAAACCACATAGTCTCCCCAATTAGAGGTTAAGCTTAAAGGATCTTCATCAGATATGTTGGCTTCAGTATCTTCATAGCAAAACACGATGATCAGTACTTTAACGTTGTTTCCGTTAAACAAAACTTCGTTTTGATGCGCGAAAAAACCATATAAAGGTTTGTCGTTGTGTCCTAGACCTGGTGTATGAATAAAGTTGGTCCACTGAAAGTAGTAATTCAGCAAATGACCATCGACATAGCGACCGTTTTCATCATTCAATAGGGTGCGATATACATCATTTTCAAGCTTTAGCACGGGTTGGCTGTACCGCCAAGCGCTCAACGCTGCAGTCGTAAATGCAAAGTCATAAAAGTTAAACTCAGGGTTCATATTTTTATAGAACAATGCATAAGGCTGTAACACACTTTCCCATACCTGTAATGGGATAAAGATGTTGGAACCCCACTTAGGAATCTCCGCAAAATAACCAGTGCCATAGGTATGATTTACGTTATCCCAAAACAGGCGTTCTAGCTGTTTATAGTCTGGAATGTCTTCGCTTTTAACCAATGATGCTGTACATAATGCTAACTTTTTCTCCAGTGCCAATAATTGACTGACAGGAGGGTATAAGCGACCAGCTTTTTGCGTAAAAACTTCCGCATTCAACTTTGATATAACATCAGCAAAGATTGAATCTTTCACTATACTGGTCTTCCATAAAAGGTGTGTGAGGGTGGCTAATTAGTATAAGGCATTCTAACAAGTTGTATGTATTCTATAAGGCGTAAAACTCTAAAAAGTTGATAATATATATCAGTTTTTAAAGCATTCACATTTCATACATAATTCTAACCTTGCTCAAATATAACATCATATTGTTTGCGATTTCTAAACAACAGTTTAACTAATCTGCAATATATCAGGGTAGAGCTGAGTATAGGGCTTAATCATTACTTTTGTTCAGCATGAGATAATAGTTTGTGGAATTTCCGTGAATATGATTAAAAAAGCTTTAAAACTTATTAGAGATCGGTTATATTACGAATCAAGGGATATTACCCTATTTAATAAACTATTAGACTGAGATTGTTCTAATAGTTTTTTTTTGCCCTTTTTTTGACATTTCCTGTTTTTTCTTCTATAGCTTCTGCTATATTTCTCCATATTTTACTCTATTTTTCGTTATTTTGATTAATTTTTAATCAATGTTAAAAGCTTAAATAATCAGCAACTTAGCCATTTATACCCACTACTATCCACAAAAACCTGTGCATAATAAAACCAAATATTAAATCCCAAAATGGAATTTCTTCAATTTTAAGCTATAATTATGCTCATAGTTTTAATCATTGTAGTGGACTTAGTTATGAGCCATGTAGACCAAATAGAAACGATTAAAATTACTAACCGCGAAATCGGAATATTGCCTAACAATGTGCCAGTAGTAGATCAGTTTTTGAATAACTACCGCACACATAAAGCATCAACGACTCATTCAGTGGCTAGTAATTCACCTTTAATGAACATTACCAATTCAATGCATGTGCATCGAGTAGAAGATTCCCCCTATACTCAACCTATTCGTAAACTTCATTAGAAATAAAAAAAGCAGCGATTTCGCTGCTTTTTTATTGCCTATTGCATTTCTTTAGTGCTGATCCATATAGCTTTGAGTGAGCTTCTTACGCTCGTAATTCTCTTTGAGCTGTATGCCAATACCAATAATTATTATAGGTAAAATGGCTAGGGCAAAAAGAATGCAGATCGAATCAAAAATTGGCCTGGGCATATGAGCGCATTATTGCGGATTCGCATTGGTTAATTCCTCCAGTGTTGGTGGTTTTGTGGCGACTGGTTCATTTGCTGGTGCTTCAGGTGACACTTCTGGTACTTCAGGTGATACTTCTGGTGTTGAATTTGGTTCTTGTTGTGGATCTAACTTGTCTTCATAAGACTCTTGTGGAAGGCTATTGCTTGCAACAAAGTTATCTAGAATATCCTGAGCCTTATATGCCTTATTGCATTCGTCATTTGAGGCGTACATTTCTTTTTGTACGCTATCGTCTAAATACTTTTCTCGGCCATCACTAACATCATCGCTGTAATAACCAGCTTTCTTAGCAGAATCTATATAAATGGAATAACAAATATTTAAAACATTACTACGCTCGTAATCATGTTTGTAATACCAGTCAATACTACGTTCCTTTGCATCAGTTTTCGTATCTTCAAGGTATTGATCTAAGCGTTTCTCTTGTGGCGTAGACGAACACCCGATGATTAACAATGAGGTGCTTAAAACTATAAGTTTTTTAATCATGGTTTTAGCTTAAAACAAACGATACCTTTATAGTACAACATTAATTCGTTAAATAATATTTTTGGAATTTTAATTTGTGACGGTTAAACAGTGCATTTTCAAACAATTAAGCCATTTTTTTCCATAATTTTAGATAAATATTGTTGTCTTTTTTCGCGTAGATTATTGAAAACAGGAAGTAATTTAACCACTTGAAATGTTCATCCAACTAAAGATTAAGAAATAAGCCCTTAAAAGTGTTTGTTTATCAACCCTTAAACCTATTTAAACATTTTAAAATTGTATATACTTAAACCATTACTAGATTAACTTCAGTAATTATTACTAAAGAAAGTTAAAAATTGGATGAATTTTAATGAGTAGTTTGTTCATAGTAGAGTCACCCGGAAAGGTCGAAAAAATTCAACATATCTTGGATGACCTGTATCCGCACGAATTCGTTGTACGCGCTTCAGTTGGCCATGTATGTGATTTACCTAATCATGAGATCGGTTTTTCATATCCAGCCTTTGTTCCTAAATACGAAATATCTCAAAATAAAACACGCGTTGTTCAAGAATTAAGACAGGCTGCTAAAAATGCAGATACGGTTTTCCTCGCAACTGACTTGGACCGTGAAGGTGAAGCCATTGCATATCACTTAAAACGTATCCTGAACTTATCTGACGATCAGTATATTCGCGTCAAATATAACGCTATTGATAAAAGTACGATCGCTAATGCACTTCAAAATGGTGAAGAGCTGGATCAAGGTATGGTGGCATCTCAAGAAACACGCCGTTTCCTTGACCGTATGATTGGTTTTTACTTGTATGAGCCAATTTCAAACATTTTAAAAGGCAAATTTCCTGTTGGCCGTGTTCAATCTGCCGTACTCGTTGTGCTTGGTGATTTAGAAGATCTACTGAAAAACTTCAAATCACATGAACATTACAATCTTGAAGTAACTCTAAAACAAGGTTGGGCTGCGAAATGGGATTTTTCTAAGTGGCTTAATCCTGAAATGAAGGATGTGCACAATAACCAGTGGTTAGATAAAGCTTCAATTACCCGTCTACAAAACGTAATTGATAAAAAAGACTTAACCATTACCAGTGTTGAAACTAAGCCATCTTTCCGCAGTGCTCCAGCGCCGTTTATTACTGTTGATCTGCAAGCTGCAGCTGCAGCGCGTCTTGGTTTGGATCTAAAACAAACTATGGAAGCAGCGCAAAAGTTATATGAAGGTGGTTATATCACTTACCATCGTACTGATGCTGCTGTAATTTCGCCTGAGGGGATGCAAGCTCTAGAAGCTTTTGGTGAGAGAGAGGGCATTGCGATTATCGGCAATAAAACCAAATCTCGCGATGGTGCTCAAGAAGCACATGAATGTATTCGTCCTAGTGACTTCTTTACCTTTGAAGCTGGTAAGGACCAAGTTCAAAAGGATCTATACCGTCTAATCTGGTTGCGTACTGTTGCATCGCAAATGGCTCCAGCTGAATACGAAGTTAAATCCGTTATAGGTGTCTATAAAGATGTCACTCTCAATGTAGATGGTGAAAGCATTACTAAAGATGCTGAATTCAAAGCTTCTAGCCGTATCTTAAAAGAAGATGGCTGGTTGGGCTTATTAAAGACCTACAGTATTGATGAAAATGCACTTGAATACGTGGACGGTGAAGAAGATTCAGAAAAAGAACCTGAACATACGCTACCTATAGATATTGAAGTCGGTCAAAACCACAATGTTATTGCTGGTAAAGTTATCGCGACCAAAACCAAACCACGTTCACGCTACACCGTACCATCATTGGTCAAATTACTTGAGAAAAAAGGAATTGGTCGTCCTAGTACTTACCAATCAATCTTTGAACGGTTAATCAAGCACGGCTATATCAAGCTTGTTAAAAAGAAAATTGAAGTTACACCGCATGGATTGAAGTTGATTCAAAACATTAGAGGTAAGTTTAGTTTTGCAGATCCGCTTTACACCAAAGAAATTGAAGAAACACTGGATCTAATCGCTACTGGTGATGCCGATTACAAACAAGAACTCCAAAAGTTCCATTTAGGGATTGAAAGTGAATTAGGACAGTTCTCAAAACATTGGCTTGATTCATTCCCTGTCTACAAATGTAAAAACTGTGATGACGGACGCATGTTGCCGAAAATCGGTACCAATCGCGACAAAACAACATCGGTCTACTGGTCATGTAATTCATGCAAAAGTTCAGCGCCAAACAGAAATGTTGATGGTAAAGATGAACCGGGTAAGCCAACTGTACGTGAGCCAACTGCTCATTTATGTTTATGTGGCAAATCACTGACTCAGGTTACAACTGATAAATCTGTATTTTTTGAGTGCTCTCAACGTGCGTTCGTAGATGGCACCTGTAAAGAAACATACCGTTCTACAAATGACGAAAGCGGTAACTTGGTTCCTGATTTTGACGAATATCGCCGTAACCATACATACAAATGTCAGCTTGAAGGGTGTGGCGGTTGGTTGCGTGAGTTAAAAGGTATTTCAACTTCTTCAGGTAAGCCGTATCACTTCTTTTCTTGTGAAAAATCCAATCCAAACCTGAAAGGCAAAAAATGTAAGTCGGGTCCATTAGAGGTGTTCCCTGATGGTAGTCCTAACTACGAGCCAAGATTCCAAGTGACCAAAACAGAGTATCCATGTATCTGTAAAAAGCCTCTTGTACATACCAAGTACCGCAAAGAACCTGGTGTTTACGAAGAGCGATACAGTTGTGAAGCTGCATCATGTAAACGTTATTTCGACATATTGCCAGATGGATCACCAGATACCCAACTTACAAAATCTCGCACTGGCAACGAAGCCAAGTGTTTTGAGTGTGGCCAGACCATGATTCAGTCTGCATTTAATTTACGTGGTGAACGTAAGTATAAATGGGATTGCTTTAGCTGTGGTGCAAGTGGATACGACAACAACGGTGAGCCAGTTCAACGTGGCAAAAAGAAAGCCAAGTCTAAATCGACCTCTACAAAAGCTAAATCAAGTAAATAATTGAATAGGTGAATAAATGAGTAATCACGAACCAGATGATATGGACAACATCGGGAAGGAAGCTGAAGAAGCGATCAAAATCCAACCCGATGATGAACATGTAAGTGAGCCTGAACAGCCAGCCAAGACAGCAAAGAAGGGCAAAAAAGTAAACATTGATGAAAACTTTGTTGCTAAGCATAAAAAGCTAATCTTGATTGGCGGTGGTGTTCTTTTCTTTTTGTTATTTGCTGTGGTTATTTTTGGCAATCAAAACATCGAAGTTGAACGTCCACAACAAAGCGATGTTGAACTTGAAGCTCGACTGCAGAGTGAAGTTGCAAGACGAGTAAAAGAAGAAAGTATGAAATTGGCTGCTCAGCGCAATGAAATTATCGACCGTATTAGTCGTAACTTTGACTGTAACGCACCACAAGTATTCTGTCATGCACAAGATACGTCAGAACCGTATTCAACTGTCGTTGCTAGTTTGCAGAACTTCCAATTTCAGCCAGATACGCCGTATGAAGTTTACATTGAAGTCTACCCCTTGAAAGTGGATGCCCAAAACCCACAATCAAGTCAGCGTAAAGGAAGTGTTTGTAGCCCGAACAACGTGCACCTTTTCTTATGCCAAAAAATCGTAATGAAAAATCCTGCGCTTATGGCCAATCAGATCCGCGAACTATATGCGCTACTAACGCCGTCTATGACTTATCGCTTGCAGATCAGCAGTCGTCCAATTACGCCAAGTGACATCGATCTGACATTGATTACTACCGAACTGGACAAAATGAATGCCGATTCTGCAACTGCTAGTGAACCTGAATTGGAGTGTGTACCGCCAGATCCTAAAAAAGATCCTGTTGCGTACAACTTATACGAAACAGGGGGCATGTCTTGTCAAGACATCATGAAGGACTTAGCTGCACGTAAGACAACTGCTCCAGCTGGTCAACCTGGTCAAGCTCAACAAAGTGGTGGTGAACAACCACAACATCCTGATGCATTTGGTACGCCAGTAGCAACACATTAAACATACTAATAAGAAACGGATTGATTTTGGTTAATCCGCTATTAATTGGCTTTTGGTTGAGAATACTAATTTAAGCATCTGTTTATCAAATAGATCTTAAAAAAATGAAACAATAAAATGCAGATTTATTCTGCATTTTTTAATTTTCACATTACAATAGTTTAAATTCGCAACTTTTAAGCAACCGGGTACGCTATGAACAACCCAATCAAAATTCAAGATCTGCAAGTGGCAGATTTGCCGTCCACGTTTAAGCTGAAGAAAAAACATAAAGAAGAAGTTTTTCTGAAGTTCAAAGAGTTGAATGAGGCACTATTCAAAGTAGGGTACATTCCAGTGACGTTCTCAGACTTTGTGCATGCACTTATAGAAACTGGCGTAAAGGGATTTTCTGTCGAAGAATATGTCAACGCTCAATTAAACTCTTAATTTTAGAACTCTAATTATTTTTTTGATGTCAAAAAAAAATGGACCACATTCGTAATCCATTCCTTTATTTTCTTTAACGATTAACTTTCTATTTTGGTACCACACTGAGGGCAAAACAGCATATTGTCCTGAAGTGGTTCACCACATTTCACACAAAACATATTCTTTTTCGGTTTGATGATCACGGGTACTTGATCTGATAGATCCTGACTGTGTGTTTCAGGGTTATTCATCAATCCAAGATGTGTACCATGTGTTCTTGGTGAGCTTTTATTGATTGCGCTATTCATCTGGTTCATAGATGACATGCGGTTAATATCTACTTCAGACGTTGGGGCAACCACAATGCTTTGGCTTTTGGCAAAGTCGGCTAAATGCTCTTTCAGTACAACAGCATCATCAGTACAAGCAGTCATGCTCAAGATCGCACGGTTTTGATATTTACCGAAGGTCGTTGTGCTAATTTCAGCGTACCAGACACGTAACGTCATGGTTTCAACATTGATGACTTCTTTTTGTGATTTCACGCTGTCGTCAAGGTAACGGCCAAAGTTCATTTGAGACAATTGATAGCTACCTTTAGCCTCAACCCATATTAGTTTTGATACAAAGTCAAAACGGCTCCATAGGTAATTACCGTGCTCAAAACAAAACTTCCCTAAGATCCACATCGATACACCAAAGAAACCATAAGTGAAGTCGCTAAAATCCAGATAGCTTCCGTTATATAGACCTTTGGCAAAAATAGTCATTAATACGACTGAAGCAATAAAACTTAACAATCCAAAACTATTGAGGATGGCTAACCAGCGATACTTTTCTTCTTTGAAGCATGAGCTCAATGTCATATCACGAAGGGTATTGATTGGCACTGGTTGAGTTTCTTCTAAGATCTCACCCTCAAAAGCACCGTTTTTACTGCGAGAGTTGATAACTGGCAACTGGCGTGAATAGATTCTGTTAGGAATAGCACTTTCCCAATTCTTTTGTAGATGGCGTTCAAGTTCATCAAACAATTGCATTGGTTGGCAATTCATACTCAAACTATCCTGAACGACTCCAGCACTGGCTTGTGGTGGCTGTTTTACCATTTGAGCAATCACGGCCAAGAAGAATATCGCTATCGCAATCAGCGCTGCAATTAACGTAAAAATTGCTTTATCCATGCTTGGCAACCAAATAGGTGCAACTGCATGTTGGGTAAGGATAGGAACCAATACAGGTCCAAGAATGGCGACTAAAACCAAACCAATGACTTTAGATAAACCAATTTCTTGTGCACCTGAGTTCGGATTAGCCATAGGACGCAATAAAACAATCAAAATAATGGCGTTGTAAACAATCCCAAGCCAAGCACCTGTATTGGGTGATGCACCCACATACGCGATTAGAGCACTCACTAAGGTAATCAGAAAAACAATCGCATTTTGAAATTGAGCTTCTGCAGCGTTACGGATGAATAATGGCGAAAAAATAAGATTAGGGAACAGTGAATATAGAATCCCGTTCACTGAGCCTTTTGGTTCTTCATAAATCAAAGCGCTTTGGCGTAGGATCTCTTTAATATCGGTTGCACCAGGATAAGCACCAGTTTCTTGAATGGATAACTCCTGTGCAAGTCCGGCTGGTTGATCACGACCAAAGTAGAACTTTAGGTTTGATAAGCCTGTGGTCAGCAGTAGAGCGCCATAACTGAACATTGCTAGACCAACTATAAGCGGTGGTAGTGCAACAAATACACCGTTACTGAATAGACCTTTTGCACTGAAAATTAAGCTTAGGCCAGCCAGCATAAAAACGATGGCACCGATCACTTTAAAAATGTTTTCTATTCGGTAGGGATTAGGGAATTCAAACCGCTTATCTTGCGAGTTATATTCATATGCCATTTTTAATACTCCTTAACGCATTTATCTAATTACGTTTTAACTGGTTAATTATAACTAAGTCGTGGGGTATAAAGTTTTTTTAGTTAAAATGAATCACTGTTTTAGTTAAGTTTTAATAAGGGAATTTAAAAAGTATTTTAAAGGCGCATTAAAAAAGGGGATAACGAATCCCCTTTAAAGATGTACCAAGCTTATGTGCTGTTATTTGTTTTGATCTGCTTGTTTTTGAGCATCTGCAGCTGCAGCGTTCAGCATAGAAGACATATCATTTTGCTCGTCCTCTTTTGGTGGATTTTGTTCTGCAGTTTTTTGATGTGCATCAAAATCGTGGCCCTCAACTTTTGAAGGTTTTTCATTATCGACATAAGCTTCACGCGCTGCTTGTAGGTCTGCAGATGGATCTACTTTGTCAATTTGTTCATCTGGTTGAATAGGTTTTGATTGAGATGTTGATTCTTCTTTTTTACTACAACCAACTAAAACCAAACCTACAGATAATAAGCCAGTTAATAATAGAGTTTTGAATGACATTTAATCGCCTCCAGCGAAACATAAGCAAAGGTATAGTCACATATACTTATAATGTATATACCAAAATTTAACTAAAACTAGTCCGTTGTATAACGTGACCTTTATAAAAACGGTTTAAGTATATACCAATTGCAAATTTTCTTGTTATCGGCTGAAAGCTAATAGAATAGGGTATCGCTTAACGACACTATATAATGGCAAAAAAAAACCACCTTTTACGGTGGTTTCACTAGTTTTAAAGATTAAATCTCTTTAAGGTCTAGATTTTGTTCGCAATAACTACGTACAGCTTCTTTATCTGAAGGATCAAAACCCTTTTCAATCATTTCTTCACGTAACCATTTAATTACTTGACCGCGACCAGCCCAACGTAAGCTGTTGTTTTCACGGTGAACCCATTCATGCGTAAGCTTACGTTTTTGACGTCTTATAGGCTCAACTTTTGTGGTATCAATGTGGTTGTTTTTTAGATATTCGCTAAGTGTATGGATGTCCACAACACCATCGGCAGTAATTTTTTCTGAAATGATTGCATTAATGGCACTAACAGCATCGTGAAAAGCTTTATTTTCTTTAACGACTAGTTGTTGTTGAAGTTCTTCAATATAATTCTGAAGTTCAACAGGTGACATTTGAGCAACATTTTCTGGTTTTGATACATTTAACATGTCATTAGTTCCAGTATTGCGAGTTAAGTTGTTCATGATTAAACCTTTAGAAATATATTTGAAAATTAATTCAAAATATCTCTTACGACAAAACCATTTTTACACATTTACATTATTAAAATCAATTAGAGTTAATCGTATTTATACCTAAATATACCTTGAAATGGTTTTTCTTATAACTTTTATGTCGGGAATTTCCTTAAACCTAATGACAGGAATGCCAGCACTCTTCAAAAGCTCGTCACGCCTTTTATCTTTATCCTGGGTATATTTATGATAATGCCCATCAAGCTCAATAGATAATATAGGATTGTAGTCTTCATCAACAATCAAATAGTCCACGTAAAGCCTAGAAAACTGATTTCGGGTACTTATGTTTTGCGTGGTCATAAAAGCACTCATGCTTACTTGCACCAAAATGTTGCGTGATGGAATGACCTGTTCTAGTGCATCAAGCATTATAATCTCGTCTTTTGTAAGGACTTTTTTAGATACAAGCTCCTGATTCTTTTGAGGCTTACGATAGCCTTTTTTTGAATTCTTTTTGGCTTTAGTTTTAGGTTTGCGAAATACGCCACATAAAGCAAAAACAAACTTATACACTATATAAAACAATAATGAATAAATTATGGACTTTAACAAAAAGGAATTTAAAATCGTTTCCATAAACCTAATACACAACAAATTTTAAAGGGTGCTTAAACTTCTTAAACATATTAGATAGTTTTAACGGTGATTGATACGAATTAACTAAAAATGTTTAAGGACTATTAGTGATGCAATGTTAAAAATAGTATAATCTTGTAAAGACAGCTTAGAAGTAGTTTTAAAAGTAAAACTGGTTCTCACAAATAACACCGACTATTTCACTGGAAAAGTTTAAAATGGTATTTAATAAACGTACTTTAGCTTTACTGATTGGTACAATCTCGCTATCAGCACACCTCTATGCCAACAACACAACCGTTAAAGTCTCACAAACTCCAATTGTATCATCTTCACCAATTCCCTTAGTTAAAGCGAATGCAATTGAACAATACTATATCAATGTTAAACATCGCTTTAATGGTGCGGAATTTGAACAACCGCCTCGTAAAATTAAGAGCATTAAACTTAACTTGAATGTTATTAATAACGGGGAAGTGGTTTTAACGGCGCACGAAGCTGATAAATCCAAGCTGGAAGACTATTTACAGCAAAACCCTAAAAACTCGGAACTATTGGCCAGTTACGTTGCTCGTATGATCAATTACAACCACGGCTATACGGTTCCTGAAAACAAGGGTAAATACAGCAAGTATGCAAGTACGACTGTATATGAAGCTCTTCTTGATGAATTGAACTATAACTTCGCAACTACGCCAGTAGTATCAGTAGATAGCTATGCAAGCCAACAACAGCTTGAATCTGCTTATCTATACATCCTTTCTCGTTTAGATCCACAAGAAAAAGCGGTGTTTTGGCAATTTGTGAACACATACAAAGTAGGGGATAAGATTGAGATCCCTGAAGGTACTGTTATAGCAGATGTCTTGAACACTTATAAAATCCAATTGAATTTTAAAGCGCCTTAATCACTAAACAGGTAAGGAATATTTAGGAACAAACTATATTATTTTTTAAAGTTATTTTTTACCTGTTCCTATATGTATTCGCCTTTTTATGTTTCCTCATGGTATAGGGTGTTTTTATTA